>CAZOKC010000011.1:0-11269 GCA_964580335.1 uncultured Candidatus Peribacteria bacterium | reverse complement strand
TAAATCAAATTATCTATATTTTGCCAAAAATCTTCTTCATACATTTTTGCTACTTCCCATACAGTTTTACCACTTAATCTAGCTCCTTTTTCTATCTTATCTTCGCCCGAACTATCAGCTGTATTTTCATCATTTGTCATGTGTCCTACATCTGTGATATTCATTACCCATTTAGTTTTATATCCTAGGTAGTTAAGTGTTTTAATGAGAATATCCCATGATATATAACTACTATAATTACCAATATGTTGATATCCATATACAGTTGGTCCGCAAGAATAAATTCTTACCAAATCTTGTTTAAAAGGTTTAAATTTTTCTTTTTGCCGAATTGCTACGTTGTAAAATTGAAGAGACATAATTATTTGATTTAATTTTATACATTTATTTCATCTTTTATCTCAATAGGGAATTTATCAACATAAACATCTCTAGGTTTTGCTCCATTTACTGGACCAATAAGTCCTTTATCATGAAGCTGATCTAGGATACTTGCAGCCCTTGCATAACCAACTCTCATAGCTCTTTGAAGTAAAGAAGCTGAAGCTTTTCCTGTTTTGTAAACCACCTTCATAGCTTCTATAAGACTATCGTCATCACCTGCTTCCATAATATCTAAAGTAGTAATAGAACCACCATGATTTACTGATGATATTCCAAGTCCACCATTGGATTGCATAACTTTTATTTCACTTCCATCCTCATCAAATTCAAGTTGTCCTTGTGTTGTATCAAATAAACTATGCATTTTTATATGTCTCATAATTCCTTCTATTTCTTTACCTGTAACAAGACATCCTTGTATACGAAGAGGTTTTGGAAGATCTTTTGGTAAATAAAGCATATCTCCTCGGCCAAGCAGGTCTTCAGCCCCAACGGTATCTAAAATTGTTTTGGAATCAACTCCTGCGGTTACCGCAAAAGCTATTCTACTTGGGAAGTTTGCTTTTATAAGACCTGTGATAACATCCACTGAAGGTCTTTGAGTTGCTATTATAAGATGTATTCCTACAGCTCTTGCTTTTTGAGCTATCCTACAAATATAACTTTCAGTGTCTTTTTTATTTCCACTCATCATAAGATCTGCAAGTTCATCTATGAGAACCACTATTGTTGGGAGATATTCATCATTTACTTCATCAAATCTATCATGATATTCTTTCAGGTTTCTAGCTCCAGTTTTTGATAACATTTTGTATCTTCTATCCATTTCACTACAAGCCCATTTTAGTGCACCTATTGCTTTTCCAGGGTCTGTTATTACAGGGGTAAGTAAATGTGGAAGTCCATTATAATTTGTAAGTTCAACATGTTTTGGATCAACCATTATAAATTTTAGAGTTTTTGGACTTCTTTGATATAAAAGACTTACTATTATACTGTTTATACAAACTGATTTTCCGCTTCCAGTAGAACCCGCAACTAAAAGATGTGGCATATCGGCAAGATCAGCAACTATTGGCCTTCCTGCAACGTCTTTACCAAGAGGCATAAAAAGATTATCAGCCTCCATACCAATAGGCATGTTGGAAAGTAAATCTTTTATCATTACAGGGCTTCTTTTTGTCTTTGGTATTTCTATACCAACTAGACTTTTTCCTTGAATCGGTGCTTCTATACGAATGTTTGGAGTTGCAAGAGCTAGTGCAAGATCTTGTTTGAGACCAATTATTTTAGATAATTTAACACTTTCATCAGGCTTTATGGCATATTGCATAACTGTAGGTCCGACCTCTACCTCTTTTACATCTACATTTATATTAAATTGAGCGAGTTTTTCTTTTATAAGATCAGCATTATCCTTAAGTGAAGCTTCAGATATATTTCCTGCATCTACTGGATCATTTAATAAATCTACACTTGGAAAAACCCAAGCTTCTGTATCATTTGATTGTATAACTTTTGGTTCTATTACTTCAAGTTTTTTTGGCTTAACTTCTATTACTTTCATTTTTTCTTCTTTTATTAGTTGTGTTTCAAAAGAAGGTTCATCTGATTTTATAAATTGATTTTCTCGTATAGTTATTTCGTTACCAATTTCATTACCTTTAAATATATCAGTTACAAAATCTATTATATGAGCTATTAGATCAGAAAATCTTACTTGACTCATCATTATTATTCCCACACAAACAAGTGCTGAAAGTACAACAGTACTACCTGTATGACCAAGTAAAGACCTTGTTACAAAAAGAGCAAAAAACCCAAGATAACCACCAACATCTTTTACGTTATCGTAAAGAACATCATAAGAAAGAAATGATTTCGAAAATAAACCTGTAATTCCTGTTAAAAATATAACAAAACCTACTATCATTGATCCACGTAATAATTCTTCAATTCTCATAACAAAATGAAGTACCCCCATCACAGCTATCCATGTAAGTAGTGCGTAAAGACCCCAAAGACCTATAGCACTGGTTGATGTATCTATCCATAAAATCCCAACAGGCCCAGCGTTGCTGTTCAATGCAAGTACCGAAATAATAAATACAGAAACTGCTATTATGAAGAATATTTCATTTGCTATATGAGAAGGAAGTTCTATCTTAAATGTTTCCATAAACCATTTTGCGAAATAACCAAGTATTTTACTTAAAAAAGAAGGCTTATTTGAAGAAATTTTTCTTTTTGGTCTTCTAAGACCGTACATTTCCTTAACTCTTCTAGATTTTTTATTTCTAGGTGACATAGGGTTGTTTATGGAAAACCGTGCAGCGTACATCATAATAGCATAAGTTAAGTAAATAAAAAAGAAAGCCCTTCCTGAAGCTTTCTTATGGTTTTAGGTACAGTTGTAAGTAAAATTGTATTATCTTTTAGTCTCTCTTCTTCTTTTACCAAGTCCATTTGCTTTAGAACTTTTAGATGTTGAGATATATTTGAAGGATGCATCTTAAGTCTTTCAGAGATTTCTTTATTACTTATAGTTCCATTTTCTTTTATAAGTTTTAGTATTTCATACCTGATAGGGGATGATAAACCAAAAGCAAAATCTGATATTGAATAAGTTGCCATAAACTTTCCAAAACCCTGATTAAAAACATCTACAATTTGATATTACATTTTAGTAGTTAAATTGTCAAATTAAAATTTAGTAAAATTTATAAGTATAAATGTTGTTAAATAATAATTTAACTACTATATAATTATATAGATATAAAACCTTGATCAATTGTGTGTTTAGTCGATTAATGTCAGAATTTATTCTTTATTACTTTCTTTTGCGATTTTAATTATTATTTCTCTATCACTCCATGGTAAATATTTATTTCCAACAGTTTTTGTTGTAAGGTCTCCCATGCCAGTTATGACAATCGTATCAGTAGGGGAGTTAGCTAGATGCATTGCAAACGCGATAGCTTTTTCTCTATCAGGTATAAATGCGTAAGAAGATTTTAAATCAAATCTTCCTGAACGACCTCCAAAGTTGATTCTTTCTCTACCTGTTATTTCACATCCTTTGGCTATCATTTCCATAATATCTTCAACTTTTTCAGAATATGGTTCTTCATCAGTTATTACAGGTAGGTCACATATATTACTTGAAACTTCTCCAAGTATGGGTCTTTTTTCTTTATCCCTGTCTCCAGTTGCACCAAATACATGAATCAATTTTCCTGGAGTTGTTTTACGTAAAGTTTGAAGTGTTAGTTTGAATGCATTTGGAGTAACTGCGTAATCTATAATAATTCTTGCAGGATGATCTGTTTTAATTATTTCCATTCTTCCAGGTACAGCATTAAATGTTTCGAGATCATTTATAGCTTTTTTCATATCAAGTTTAAGTTCTTCTACTACACAAAGTGCCATAGTAGCGTTTTCCATATTATAACTTCCAGGTATATTGAGTTTACATTTATAGTCTTTATCCTTTGTTCTTATTGACCATGTCATTTCAGATTCATTTATATTAGTTATTAATTTTTTCTTAATGTTTGAAGGTAAATCTAGATTTTCATTTTTTGTTATTGCATATTTATGAGGAAGACCCACTTCTAAAAATTCATTTGCATATTTGTAATCTATATTTACGATACCTGTTTTTATAATACCAGGTTTTTTCTTTGCAGTTTTAGCTATTTCAAAAAGTCTTTTTTTAACATTTTTATATGTTTCCATGTCTTTGTGGTAATCCAAATGTTCTCTTGAAATATTTGTAAATAAGACAATATCATATGGGATTCCCCAAATTCTTTTTTGATGTATTCCATGGCTTGCGGTTTCTATGACTGCGTATTTACATCCTTTTTTCTTTGCCTGTCGTAAAAATCTTTGAAAATAAAAATGATCGTAACTTGTTTTATGAGTTGGGTTTTGTATGAGTGTATCTTTGATTGCCATATGAGTTGAACTAGACATACACACGGGAAGAGCTTGTTCTCTGAGTAAATGATAAATCATATTTGTAGTGGTCGTTTTGCCATCGGTTCCTGTGACTCCTATACAAATCATGTCACGTGCAGGAAATCCGTATACAATATTCGCTAATATAGCTTTAGAAAGATAAAACCATTGAAAAATAAACGAATCTCTTGGTATTAAATTTCTTATAATTTTTTTAATCATATTTAAATTTGAACAGTTAATTCAATATTCTTAGATTTTAAGTTTTTTATAATTGTATCAAAAATTTCTTTGATTTCTTTATCTTCTAAAGTTTTTTCATTACTTTGAAGAGAATATGAAAAAGTTAATGTTTTTTTACCCTCTTTTTCATAAATATCCCATGGTTCTACTTTGGTGATTAGTTTTGATGAACTCATTACTATTTTTTTAATTTCTTCCCATTTGTGTCCTTTATCTATAAATACAGAAAGATCTCTATTTACTTCAGGATATAAAGAGGGGATAAATGCTTTTTTCTCAAAAGAAATGTTTTTTATAAATTCATCGATGTTAATTTTACATATTATGACATCATGATTTTCAAGGTCATAATTCTTCAATATAGACTTTTTCACTTTGATAACTTCACAAATCTTTTCTGTGTTATTTATACCAAAATGGTCAAGAAAATCATAAATCTTATTTTTGAATTGAAGCATTATATTTTCAGTAAATTTCTCTTTTTTGTTATGAGGTTTACATATACCAAATACGAGTAAATTGGATTCTAAAGGAAGATCTTTTTTTGTGTCCCACATGTTACCTTTACTGTCTTTATTATAAATTCTGCCTATTTCAAAAATACCAAATTCAATATTTGTAATTTTTACATTATCACTCATGGCTTCAAATATTGACGGAAGTATATCAAATCTAAGATGAGACGCTTCGGAGGAAACAGGATTATCTACAACAATTGCAAGATTCGTATCAAGACCTGCTTTTTTCATTTTTTCTATTGTTGTAAAAGGTCTTGTTAAGATTTCGGTAAAACCGTTATTTGATAAAATATTTCTTATTTTATCTTCCATTTCAATATTTGTATCTTTTTTAATAGGAGATGTATTTGTAATAGGTGGACTTAAGGGAACATTCTCAAATCCGTGAATTCTTAGAACTTCTTCTCCTAAATCATCAACACCTAAAAGATCTTTTGTAGATCTCCAATATGGGACCTCTATTTTTAATTTTTCTTTATTTTTTTCTATATTACAACCAAGTGATTCTAAAATAGAGATAACTTTCTCGTAAGATAAGTCTAAACCTGTTTTTGCTAAAATATTTTTTATATCAGTTTCAATGATTACAGGATCGAGTTTTTTTGGATATTCATCAATTATTTGAGACACAAGATTTGCTTCTGGATGAATTTCATTTAAAAGTTCTATGAATTTATTCATTCCAAGATTTACGGTGTCTGGATGAATATTTTTTTCAAAACGCATAGATGCATCAGTTCTATTTCCATGACGTATAGCTGATCTTCTAATAGTAGTTGGCTCGAAATTGCCACAAGTGAACATTATAGAAGTTGTATCATTACAAGTTCCTGTTTCTTTCCCTCCCATAACTCCAGCTAGGTCCAAAGCTTCTTTTTCACTTGCAAGTACAAGATCATCACTTTGCATTTTTATTTCTTTATCATTTAGGAGTTTTATCTTTTCATCTTTTTTTGCATCTCTTATTATAAGTGTATTGTTTGGGAGATATTTTAAATTGAATGCATGACAAGGTTGTCCAAGATCAAACATTATGAAATTTGTAATATCTACCACAGAGTTTATTGGTTTTTGTCCTATACTTTCCAGTCTTCTTTTTAACCAATCTGGTGATTCTTTGATTTTGATATTTTCGTACAAAATACATGTCATTCTTCGACATTTTTCTTTATTTTCTATTATTATTTTAGGCTTTAAATCTTTTTTTGGACTTAATTTAGGTAAATTGAATGTAGGAAGTTCCAATGAAACTTTTTCATTGAACTTTTCTTTAAATATTACAAAAAGCTCTCTTGCATATCCAAGTTGACTTGTCAGATCAGGTCTATTTGAAAGTGATTTATTTTCAACTTCAAATATTATATCATCTTCTATTTGTAGAAAATCATTTATGGGTTTACCCAGATAATCTTTTGCGATTTCTGGAATTATCATTATTTCTTTACCCTCCCAATTATTTGATAATCCTATTTCACAAGCACCGCAAATCATACCATTACTTTCCTCATCTCTTATTTTAGCTTTATTTATAGTAAAAGGATTTCCTTCTTTATCATAAAGAATTGTTCCTACGGTAGCTACTGGTACTATTTGACCTTCTTCTATATTTGTTCCACCACATATTATTTGTGGAAGATCATTCTTTCCATCATTTATAATAACTATTTTCAGTTTATCTGCATTTGGATGTTTCTTAAGTTCTTTTATTCTTCCTAAAATCACTCCTTTTGGAGGAGATTTTTTTATTACAAATCCTTCCATCTCGCCAGTAGAACAGGTTAATGTATGATTCAAATTTTCAGGAACAATTTCAGGTAAATTTTTAATGTAGTTTTTTAACCAATTTAAAGAAATGTACATATTTGAATTTTAATAAGAGTTCATGGCAAATTATATATGACTAAATATATAGGGCAAAGTAAAAAAACTATATTACATATTAAACTTGGGTAACAAAAAACCCTGATTTTTCAGGGTTTTTTGTTTTTTGAATTTTTTTGAGAATAATTATTGAGTTGCTACACCAAGTATAGAAGGGATGATGAAGTTTACGATAGCGAAAGCAAGGAAGATGATAACGATACCTACAAGAGAATAACCGATATTTTTACCTGCAGTAGCAAGTCTTCCTTCATCTGAACCTGTAACAACTTGAACTCCGTTATAAACAACTATAAGCACTGTAACAAGTCCTAAGAAACCTAGGAAATAGTTTACCACATTTATAACACCTTCTCTTAAGAAAGTTGTAGATGTAACAGCAAGTCTGTCTTGTTCTTTTAAAATATCTGACTCAGCTGCATAAAGTGCAACGTTTGTGAATAATGTAGCGAAAGTAGCAGAACCTATTGTCAAAAGGTTTTTTAGGGTTTTCATAAGAAATAATTAGTTTTAAATCCTTTTTTCTGACCTATATATTAAATAGGCTTGTACAATATATCAATATTTATGGTCTTTGCGAGACTATTTTTAACTTTATTTCGTTGACGTTTCCTAGTTTTTCTTTCAAATATAATATAATTTCACGACTTTTTAATATGATTTCATTGGCTTCTATGTGGCTCTCACTCTCGAAAAATATAGTATTATCTTTGAAGAATCTGGCTTTTGAATGAAAATTTGGGAAATTTCTTAAAATATAGTCATTAAACAAATGACATATTTTTGCTGCATCGACTTTAATTTTTAAATTTTTGTTTTTTAGACTTTTATTAATAAGAATGTTTATGTTTGTAAAAGTCATATAGGGAGAGATGGTATCAATAATTTTAGTTATTATAATCTTATGTAAATACTTGACAATGTATTTACGTATATTAGAATACGGGCGTTTTAGGTTTCCAAAGTCGATTGTGCGTCTCTTGGACTTGGGTAAAAATCTAAAAAATTAATCCTTATGAAAGAGACGGATATATTATATGGTTGATATTAAAAATGAAAAACCTGTCAAATCTCAAGAAGGCGGAGAATTTGCAAGTTTTATAAACTCGGCTGAGTTTAAATATCCAAAGATGGGGGATATAGTTACAGGTAAGGTCCTTGAAAGAGGAAGAAATAAAATTCTTCTTGATCTTGGGGGAAATCTTACAGGTATTATATCAGGTAAAGAAGTTGTAGAAGCTGTTAGTGCAAATATAGGTGAAGAGCTTAGTGCTATAGTTATTGATGATGAAAATGATGAAGGTCTTATCATAATGTCGATTAAAAAAGCTTCTCAAATACAGGCATGGGACAAGTTTCAGGCTATTTTTGATAATAAAGAAGTTATCAATGTAAAAGCTTATGAAGCAAATAAAGGAGGTCTTCTAATAGATGTAGATGGGGTGAAAGGATTCCTTCCTGTTTCTCAACTTTCACCAATAAATTATCCTCGTGTAGATGGAGGTAATAGTGAACTTATCTTAGAAAAATTGAATAAACTTATTGGAAAAGTATTTAAGGTAAGAGTTATAAATATAGATCATGACTCTAAAAAACTTATTCTTTCTGAAAAAGAAGCAATGGCAGATTCAAGAGATAAAACTCTTGCTGATCTTGGACAGGGTAAAACTGTTGAAGGTACAGTTTCAAGCGTTGTAAGTTATGGATTATTTGTGACATTCAATGGTCTTGAAGGTCTTGTACATATTTCAGAAATTGCATGGGGTCATGTTACAGATCCAAAACAATATGCAAAAGTTGGTGATAAAGTAAAAGTGCAAGTGTTGGGTGTGGATAATGGTAAAATAAGTCTTTCTATGAAAAGGCTTGTGGAGGATCCATGGACTGAAATTGGTAAAAAATTCAAACTTGGAGATGTATTTGAAAGTGATGTTACAAGAATTACACCGTTTGGAGTATTTATAAAAGTATATAACGATGTAAATGGACTTGTTCACTTGAGTGAAATAGCTTCTGAACAAGTAAAAGATCCTTATAAATATGTAAAAGTTGGTGATAAAGTAAAGGTAAAAATTATAAATCTTGATTTAAATGAAAATAGAATTGGTCTTTCTATGAAAGATACTGTGGAAGGTATGTCTCATGAAGAAGTTGAAAGAAAAGAAAAAACTGAAGGAAGGGTTGCTGTTGTTTCAAAAACAACAGAATCAAAAGTTGAAGTAAAAGACGACCTTGCGGATTTAGATGAAGAAGTGAAAGAAATAAAGGAAGAGAAGAAAACAAAAGCGAAGAAAGCTAAAGAATAATTTAGTAAATATAAATAAAGATCCCTTATCAATTTGGTAGGGGATTTTTATTTGGTACATGGCATATAAAATAATTAAGGAAATTAGAATTTGAGTTAGTATTTATTGTTATTATTGATACATACAATTCTTTGAAATAACTTTATCTATAATGTATCCTGGATTTGAAATACAGTAATTTATGAAAGTTACGTCTTATTTTGTGGGGGTTAAGCTTGATCCAGTCAAATTGGTGGATCTATTCGTAAATATTCAGGAATTTCTAAGGAGTAAGGATGCAGAAAGCTGTATTGAATTTCAGAATATTTTGTCAATTCATGTGACTCTTTATTATTTCAAAAATGATCTCTCAGATGATGAATTAAAGAAAGTCCGAGCTAAATTGGATAAAGTTAGAAATAATTCTGGTCACATACGAATTTCTTTAAATGGGTTGAAATATTTCCAAAGTAATGACATTTATCATATTTCTTTTTTGGAACCTTCCAATGGTGATGGCTAAGATAAATTCTCATTTTTCAGATGAGTTTGGATATAATGATGTTATAGAAAATGGATGGAAATATGTACCTCATATGACTTTGTTTAAGATTTTGGATCAAAAGAAATTTAAAAATTATAAATCTGGAATTGAAGAAATAGTTAATTTATGGTTAAAAGATAACTTACTCGAAGATTTCTTCTATGGATTTGGTTTATTTTTAGTAAATTCTAAATTTAGGCCAGAAATACAAATATTGATATATTAGGTAGGGGATTTTTATTTTCTTTGAAAATTGGTATTAGATGATAAAATTCATTTAACTAATTTGTGTGGTAATGAAAGAAACCCCTGCGATGAAACAATATTTTGAATATAAAACTAAGTATCCTGAAGGGTTTTTATTTTTTCAGATGGGTGATTTTTATGAGCTTTTTGGTGATGATGCGGTACTTGCTTCGAAACTTTTGGATCTTACTTTGACTTCTCGAGATAAAAATAGTGAAAATCCTCTTCCGATGGCGGGAGCCCCGCTTCGAGCCAAAGAAAAATATATCTCTAAACTTCTTTTACTTGGATATAAGGTGGTTGTTTGTGATCAAGTTACTGAAGCGCAAGCTGGAAAATTAGTTGAAAGAAAAATCACACAAGTTTTAAGTCCGGGAATGGTTGTAGAAGAAGCGTTTTTGGATGAATCAAAAGAAGAAAGTGTTTTATCACTTACTTACGCTCTTGGAAATTGGTATGGGTCAGTTATAGATGTTTCGATTGGTAAAATATCTATATTTGAAGCAGAAACAGAAGAGGTTTTATTTAGATTTATTTCTAGTCTTGAACCTAGAGCTATTCTCACTACAGGAAATATTTTTCTTCCGGAATTTGTATTAAACGAGATTGCCTCACATAAATATGTACATGAAAAAATTCCGTTGATCTTAGATGAAATAGAATTACTTTCTAAAAAACATCCATTTTCTGAAAGTGAATTTAGAAATATAAATTCTTATGAAAAAGAATCGGTTTTGCTTTTGCTTACACATATAAAAAACTGTCATTTTGAGATACCTAGAAATATTCGTAAGCTTGAAAAGATAGTACAAAGTGATTTTAAAATGTCTCAAAAAACATATGAACATTTGGAAATTTTCAAAAATTCTAAAGACTACACTGAAAGTAAAAGTTTATTTGAATTTTTAAATAAAACAAATACTCCACAAGGAGCTAGAGAACTTCGTAAGATTATGAAAAATCCGTTGTCACAAAAAGAAGATATAAAAATAAGACAGAATAAAGTAGAAAGCATTATTTCAAAAAATGAAGATAGAGAAAGAGTACAAGAAAAACTCAAATATTGTAGAGACCTTGAAAGGATTGCAGGTCGTTTGGTAAAAAGAAAAACAAGACCTTCAGACCTTAGATCTTTACTTGAAACTCTTAAAACTTGGGAAGAAATAAAAAAAATCTCACTATCTAAGCCTAAGGAATAGAATTCC
>CAZOKC010000010.1:2858-19828 GCA_964580335.1 uncultured Candidatus Peribacteria bacterium | reverse complement strand
GACAATGTTAAAAACACTATTCAAAATGTTGGAAATACTCCAAATAATCAAAATGTAACAAATTTAAAATCTGATCTTAATAGTGTCGGTAAAACAATTGAAAAATTACAAAAAGTAGATGCTAAAATAAGGGCAATACCATCTCAAGGAGAGGCTCCATTAACAGTCTTTTTTGATGCATCAGCAAGTATTGATCCTACAAATGTAACTATTGTAGATGATAATATTAAATGGTCATTTATAGATAAAGAAAATAATAAACAAATTATACCAGGAGGTATATTTGCAAATTTTACATTTACAGAACCTGGATCTTATATAGTGCAAGCTCAAATATCTTCTATAAATAAAGATGTTGGGAATGGTGTAAAAGATGGTATAGCAACATTGAAAGTAAATGTTCTTCCTACAAATATTAGAATGAATTTAAATATCAATAATCAATTAGTTGATGAAGGTTCAACCATAAGATTTGGTTTGGATGAATCTTCTGATACAAGAGAAAGACAAACAGATTCGCAGTTGAATAGAAAAGGTCTTTTATTTGATCCTACTCTTTCTAAACCAAGTACAGGTGCAAAAATTACTGAAACACAATGGGATTTTGGGGATTCTAACCCAAGAAAAATATTTACAGGAGATCCAAAAATATTTTCTTATCCATATAGAAAAGAAGGAGTTTATCCTGTTAGATTTTCACTTAAAGATTCTTATGGTAGATCAAAAACTCTTTCATTTTCTATAGAAGTTACAAGAATATTGCCAGATTTTACATATTCTCCTGCGACAGGAACTATAGACACAGAATTTGTTTTTGACAGTTCTTCTTCTAAATCTTCAAATGTCATTGTTACAAGACTTTTTGAAATATTTGATGATTCTGGAAAAGTTATTTTTGTATCAAATGATACAAGGGCGACTTGGCGACCAAAGTTACCTGGTGAATATCTTGTAAGACTTACTGTAGAAGATGAATCTAGGGATTCAAATTTCTTTCAAAGAAAGATCGATGTTTTATCTATTCCTCCAAAAGCTTCTTTGGAAGTTAAAAAAGATACAAATGGTAAAGGAGGAGTGTATTTGTTTGATGCAAGTAAAAGTTTTGATGATGATGACCAAAGTCTAAAATATGAATTTTATGTTGATGCTAAAAAGGTTTCTTTGAAAGATATTCAAGGTAAAGACAGAAATGAAAATGACCCAGTTGGTGTTTATGCATTCGAGTCGTCAGGTATTTATACAGTGAAAGTTATAGCTTCAGACGGAAATGGAAATACAAGCTTTGCAGAAAGAGAAATAAAAGTGGAAGAATTTTTCAACGGAGAGATAATTATAGAACCAAAAGCTGTATCACTTGGTAAAGAAGTAAAATTTAAAGTCGAAGGTTCAGATATAAGTTTTGTATATTGGGATTTTGGAGATACAAAAACCGAAAGATCAAGTGAACTTGAGACCACACACACTTATACAAAAGCTGGTATATACGATGTTTCTGTGACTATATATGAAGAGAGACAGGGAGGTGAGATCGAACTCAAAGAAAAGAGAAAAGTTTATGTGGGAGATAGTGAAAGTCCTATACCTGTTACAAGTTTTACAGTTGGTGGTGTAGGGAGAGAACTTATTCCAGATATTTGTGAAGGAGGACCGGGTCTTCTTATAAGTAGGCAAGAATCTTTGAAAGCAGATGCTAGCCAGTCAGTAAATATCGATGGAACTAATAGACTTCTTGAATATACATGGGATTTTGGTGATGGAACTTTGATGCAAGGAGTTACTGCAAGTCATAGATATACATCTACTTTAGAAGAATGTTTTAAAGTATTTTTAACGGTAATGGATAAAGATACAAAAAAAGCATCACTTAGCTTCCCTTTGAATGTAAAAGTTGTAAATAGATCTCCTGTGATAGACGATTTGAAAGTGCTTGTAGATAATAAAGAATTTCCAAATATTATCACATTGAGAGCTTTGGGGGCAAAAGATTTAGACGGTGAGATAAATGAATATATATGGAGATATGGGAAAGAAGGAACAGTTGATCCTCTAGGAATAATCTCTACAAGAGATCCTTCTGTGAATATAAATCTAGGAAGTCTTGATCTTTCAAGCGGTGAATATAATTTTGCATTTGACGTTACTTTAGTTGACGATGAAGGTGCAAAAACAAATTCTTATGATTATCTTGGAAGAATCGAAACTCTAGAAGTTGTAATTCAAGAGAAAATTTATCCAGATGTTCGTTTTATAAAATCTAAACAATCTGTGAAAGTCGGTGAAGTTGTCGGCTTTGAAGTAGTATCTACTATAAATGGGATACCTGTAAAAGGAGCAAAATATGATTTCGACTACAATGGTGATGGGTTTTATGAAGAGCGAGACACAGGAATATCAAAACAAAGTTTTATTTACGAAAAAGCTGGAGTTTATGAGCCTCAAGTGCAAGTAAAATACGGAGGAACGACTACAAGAAAATCAGAAACAATACAAGTTTTACCTGATAAAATACCTTTGGAAGCAAGTTTCATTTACACAATATATGGAAATAAAGTTATTTTCCAAGATACATCTACAGGTGATGGAATAGTACGAAGACAATGGGATCTGAATCTATCAAAAGATTCTGATGGAGATGGAAATTCTTCTAACGATGTAGATGCAACACTAAAAGATGTTTCATATGAATATACTGCAGGTGGGGAATATTCTATATCTCTTACTGTGTTTGATGAAGATGGTAAAAAAGACGATGTTATAAGAAGAATTGGATTGTATGGCGATAAATCAAAAAATATTCCTATTTTATTGAAACCTGATGTTACAAAATCGCTTCAAGCAATTGTTCATTCTACTCCTGAACTTAAACAAAATAATTCTAAAATTGAAGGAGAACTTTATCTTACATTAACTCCACTTAGGCCTGTAGCAACATTTGTGGCGAATTCATCAAGAGGTGATATTGCAAAATATGTTTATGATTTTGATCATAATGTAGATTCAAATGGTGATGGAGATCCTTCAAATGATGAAGATAACTTTGGTACACCTTCTTATAAAACAGGTGACGGAATACGTGTAGAATTTATTCCTTCTAAAGACGATATAAAAGCTTCATTGAATGTTTATGATAAATCTGGGAATAAAGATACAATTTTATTTACTGTGAAATTTACATCTTTGGCTGAAGGGTTTATTGCTTTGGATACAGAAACGCAAACTTTAATAAATGAAGGAGCTTTAGAGCCTCTTAATTCTACATCTACTGGTTCACAAGTTCCATCTTTAGAAAAATCTGAATCTGATATAGATTTTATAGTTTCGCAGGTAAAATATATGACTAAAGATCTTTCACCACAGGAAAGACTTGCGATAAATAAATCTTTGGTTGATATCAAATTCAATGAAGTGAACGCAAAAGAGCTTGGAGAAGAATTTACAAGACTTCAAGATTCCGTTAAAACTTCTAATTTAGCGACTGATAAAAAAGAAAGTGTCGGTCGTTTATTGATGCTTCTTGAAAAAGGAATGATAGAAAAAGATCCTGAAGCTATAGAAAGAGGAGTGAAGTTTGGAGTTACTTATAATGAATTACAAAATAAGCAACAAATGGAAGATTCTTCAAATAAATTTGATGTGGAAGGAGTTGTTCAAAATCAGGTTAATAAAGATTTTTCTGTTGAAGATAGTGTACAAAACCAAGATACTTCTGAAAATGAAGTAAAATCTTCATCTAGGATATGGGGACTACTGTATTTTATATGGCAAATTATAAAATGGGTTTTATTTATAATTATAACTTTATTGGGTCTTGGATTTGCATTCTTCCAAGCATATAAGAGGTTTATTGCAAAAGACCTAGATATGAATTTTGAAGATTTTGTGATGGATTTAAAAGATCGTATTTCAGGAGAAAAAATAGAATCAAATGTGGTAGAGGTAAAAGATGAAGTGAATAATCCTAAAGAGGAAATTGTAGATCTTTCTCAAAATAAAGATGTTCAGATAGATGAAAAACCAAGTGTGCCAAGTTGGTTAAAAATAGATACACCTTTTATTGAAAAGAAAAATGAAGATATTTCTGAACCAAAAATAGAAAATCATTCATCATCTATTGTTGAAGAACCAAAAACACAAGAAGATGCAAAAAAAGAAGAACTAGTTGATCCTTGGTCAATGCCACCTGTTAATCCAAAGTCAAATTCAAATGATTTTGAGATGTCTCAATCACAGCAAGAATCTCCTTTGTCTTCAGACGAGAAAAAGCAAGAAGAATCTATAATTGATCCATGGTCGATACCTGTATTACCTGATTCAAATAATTCACAAGGTATAAAAAAAGAAGAAGTAATTGACCCATGGTCAATGCCCAGTGTTCTTCCAAAAGACGAAGTAGTGAATGAAAATCCTGATAATTCAGAAAAATTAGACGATAATAGTGGGTTTACTGATCCATGGAGCACTTCTCCTTTAGTAGCTCAAAACGAAAATCCTGTTAAGGAAGAATTATCATCTCAACCTAAAGAAGATATAAATACTGATAAAACAGAATCTCAAGATGGGTCAAGTGAATACACAAGGCGTAAAAGAGGAAAGAAAAAATCAAATAAACAATTTCAAGATACAAATATGACACAACCTCAAAATAATAATCAGGATTCTCTAGACCAATCAGAAAAGGAAGAAATAGAACTTGATGATGACGATATAGTTACTGAAGATACTTTTTTGGATGAAGGTGGTGTAAATAATATTCAAGATCCGTTTAGTATTAAAATTTTCCCTGATGAACCATAGTTTATGGTATAATTATACGATGATTTCATTTCATATTTATGGAACTTATAAAATTACATAATCCGAAAAATTCATGGAACAAGGTGTATTTACTGAATACTAGTTTAGGTCAACAAGATACAGATTCTGATTTGTCTTCAATTAGCTCTGATAAATCTACCACTAGTACAAATTCTCAATATTCAAATAGTACATATATTCAAGATTCAGAAAAAACGGTTAGTGATGATACGAAGTCAGTTAGACTTGATTATCTCAATGCAGATAAAAATACAGGTCAGAAATTTGGATTTGAAGAACTTAAAAATGTGAACTTAGGAAGAGATTATGAAGGGAGTCCTGTGACAGTAGGGAATATTTCTATTAGGTCACTTATGGATATATCAAGCGCTTGGAATATTGGTTCTAGAATGAATACTGTTATGAGGATTGGAAAAATTGCAAATGGTCCTGAAGGAAGACTTGATGCACATATACAAGATCAAGTAGTTGGGTTGAATGAAAGATATAAAACTCTTTTTGGAAAGATGTCTCTTGCTTGGTCAGGTAGGGAGGGTCTTGATATACACAAATTGAATATAGTTAGTCAAAAACTAAGATATATAGATGTTGTAAAAGAGAGTATCGAAAAAACAGTGGATCAAAATAAATCTATAATTGATATCTATAATAGAGCACTTGGTATAAGTGGAGAAGATGTAGAACCTCTTCGTGGAAATTTAAAATCTGGATTTGTAAAATACGCAGGAACTTTACAAGGGTCAAGCCTGAGTCTTGTTCAAAATACTTGGGATTTTACAAAAGGTGTTGCGTGGAAAGGAGTTCAGTTCGGGTTTTCTGCTATGGATTTTCTTTCTAGAGGTTTAGCTACAAAAATTTATGAATATAGACAATATCATAATAGTCCAGAGCTTGTTCGAAACCTTTCTGAACTTGAGGAATTCCTTGCAAATGTGACTAAACTTAAGGAAACATACGAATCCCAAAAGCAGGAAATTTTAGAACGTATGAATGGATCTTATTCTGTACTTATAAATCAAGAAAAAGCGCTACGAGAACTTGTGATGATGAAAGAACCTTCGATGATTCAGAAATTTGAAGATATTCTTACTACAGAAGATGAAAATGCAAGAGTAAGAAAGTTAAAGGATTGGGTCAGAATGCTTGGTAAAAATTTTAGTAAAGAAGATAAAGAACTTATATCAAAATTTATAGAAAATGTAGGATCTGCTGATGCTCAAATAGTAAGAACAATATTTGATGATGCGGTTTTAGGGAAAGATAAGTTTAATATGGACGAAAGCGAAGATATAGGCGTATTTTTTGAGAGACTTTCAGAACTTGATAAACTTAGAGGTTGCGTAGTTGGAAAACGTATACATTTATCACAACTTGGTATAGTTGGGTATGTTATGAAATTTGATAGAACAAATAAAGCCATGCTTGTGAAAGATTCAAATTCTGGGCATACTTTTGAAGTAGTTATGGCATCTGGAGGTAAAAATCTTGAAACTTTCAATGTATCATATTTTAATGATAAAAAAGATAAATTAAGAAAATTTGTCGAAAGTAATTTTGATAAACCTGAGTTTAGAAAAGATACAAAATTTGCAAATAAAACTAAAGCGCTTGAAATATTAGATAAAGTTGATTCTCCAAGAAAGCTTAGAGAATTCCTTGTAGATGTAGTCATTGCGAAAATTGGTACACTTGGTATGTGGCAAACATATCTTGTGACTGGAAATCTAGGAAATGGTCTTCAAATATCTGATATTATTGAAACATCATTTTTAAGAAATGTTGTGAGTTTGTTTAAATCAGGATTTAACCTTGATGAATACAAAAAGAAGTGGGTAGAAGATCCAAAAATGCTTCATCAAGATCTTAGAAGAAATCCTGTATCAGGATCTATAAAATTCCTTAAATAATTTAAACTATGAACCAAGAAACACTTATACAACTTATATATCATGCAAGAAGTATTTCTGAAAAAGAGAAAATAGCTCTTTTAGATAGGTTTGATGATAAATCTATTTCTACTGAGATTATATTATCTGAGCTAAAAATTTTATGGCAAAAAGAGATAGATTTTGGAAATGAACAAATACAAAAATTAAATGAACTTAAAAATAAGTTTGAATCAGAAACAAATGATGAAAAAGTTGAACTTAAAAAAGAATATGATGAAAAAATGACGGCTTATTACAAGGGTATATATGAAGGAACAAAAGCATTTATAGAAGAAGCAAAACAACTCAGTTTAGAAATAGATAAAGTTGAAGGTGAAGTAAGTCACTCACAAGATTTAAACAAAACAGATCAACTCAAACAAATGTTGAAAGCGTAAAATGTTGTTAGGTAGTTTATTTTAAATCTAAGGAAGTACTTTTGAGAAAATGCCACTTTTGAATAAGGATGTCAGATTTTTACTCGATGGAATTGTGAGGGACTCAATGGATTTTATAAAAGTAAAGACCGAACACGCTTCCGTGAGAGTGAAAATCTGACATCCAGAGTTTGGTAAAATATTTCTTTTATTCCTCCCACACTTTATTTTTGAGAGCTTTTTTTGCTGCATTTTCTTCTCCTTCTCGTTTGCTTGCACCTATCCCGATAGTTATAAGCTTGTCACCAAAGAAAAGTCCCATGGTAAAAGTTTTTTCATGATCGGGGCCTTCACTTGATATCATCTCATATTTTGGAGTAATACTTAATCTTTCTTGAATTATTTCTTGTAGTTCAGACTTAGGATCTTTATACAAGCCTTCTTTTAAGATGTGATCGAGTGTTGGGAATATATTATCTTCTATAAACTTTTTGCTAGAATCGTATCCTAAATCTAGATAAAGAGCTCCAATTATTGATTCTACCATATTGGCAAGAAGATGATCTTTGTGTCTTCCTCCTGAAAGTTCTTCACCTCTTCCAAGTTTTAAGAATCTACCAATACCAAGTTTCAAAGCTACTTTTGCAAGATTGTTTGTGTTCACTAAAGCCGCTCTTATACTTGTAAGTACTCCTTCTTGTTCATCAGGAAATTTTCTAAATAAAAAATCAGTTACAACTATTTCAAGTACAGCATCACCAAGGAATTCAATTCTTTCATTATTTTTTGAAACTTCTTTTTTTTCATGAACATAAGATCTGTGAGTACAAGCTTCTAAATAAACATCCTCGTTTTTAGGAGTAATTTGCAAAAGTAAAAAAAGGTTTTTAATATCTTCCATATTTGTGGGGGGATTTTAAATTAAGAATTTTTTTTATGAACCATATCAAGTACTCCATTTATGAACCTGTGACTATCTTCATTTCCAAATGTTTTAGCAAGTTCTATAGCCTCATTTAGTACTACTTTTGCAGGTATATCTTCTTTGCAAAATAAAAGTTCTGCAACACCAATATAAAGTACTATTCTATCCATTATATGGATTTTAGGAAGTGGCCATTCAGGAGCGTATTTTATTATATTATTTTGAATTTCTTCTATATGATTCAATATACACGAAATTAGATTTTCTACGAAATTTAATTCTTTTTTATCAAGCTTCGTATTGTTATAAATTTCAAAATCTTCAATCAAATAATCTAGAGCCCTTTCTATCGTTTTTTTATTTTGAGGATCTTTTTTAATTGGTTGGTCGTTATATTCAAGAGCATATAGGGCTTGCGCCACAAAAACTCTACCTTGTCTTCTTGTCATGCTCATAATATAAAGATCAGAAAATAATCTAGTCGATCATTATATCATGAAAACTTCCTCAATCTCAACCAAATTGATTGACTTTTCAGTAAATTGGATTTCAAATATTATGCTTTAATTATCTTCTTACCATCTTTTTTTGAAAGTCTTGAACCATAAACTCTTTTTTTGTATGTATTACAAGATGGGCATATTCTATGATTTCTTTTAAGTGCGCCACAGTTATCACATTTGACCAAATTGAAGTAACCTCCCATTTTTCTAAGTTGATTTCTTAAGATTGACATGAATCTATGTCTCTTTTTTAAGTGTGATACTTTCTTTTTTGGTGTAGCCATATATAAATATTTTTAACAAAAAGGATTATAGTCAAGAACTATTGGTTTGCAAGTAAATTAGATTTCAAATCTTTTAAATGATACTATTTTTATATTTTCTCCCATCTTTGTTTGAAGATCTGTCAGTGCATCTTTTACTTTCACACCAGGTATCATAACAAGTTCTTGTTCAAGTAAAGCAACTTCGTTTCTGAGCTTAGATTCTTTACCAGCCCATATTTTTTCAACCATATCTTGAGGTTTACCTTCGTTTTTAAGTTGTTCTATAGCTATCTCTTTTTCTTTTGCAATGAAAGCTTCATCAACTTCGCTAGGATCAACTACTTTTGGATTCATAGCAACAACATGCATTGCAAGATTTCTTGCAAATTCAACAAATTCTTCATTTCTTGCTACGAAGTCTGTTTCGCAACCAAGTTTTACCATTGCTGCCATTTTATTGTTTGCATGAGTATAAACTCCTATAGTTCCTTCTTTTGTTTCTCTATCTGCTCTAGCTTCTGCTTTCATTGCTCCTTTTTTTCTAAGAGCGTCTATTGCTTTTGCTTCATCACCTCCATTTTCTTCTAAAGCTTTTTTACATTGCATCATAGAAATACCAGTTTTTTCGCGAAGTGCCGCCACTTGAGCCGCTGTAATTGTCATAAGATTAAGTTTATTTATAAAATTAAAGATTCGGAAATTTATCTATGTAGTTTTTTAAATATGGAATTTTCCATTTACCTCCTTTTTGCGCTACTGTGTATGAATACAATATTATAATTATATATCCAAAAAATAATACAAAGCGAACAAGTTGTATAAAAGGTCCTATAAGATCAACAGTTGTAGGAAATGCAAGTAATATAAGTAGTGAACAAAAGATAAAGATGTTTAACACAAGGGCTTGTTTTCCGTGCCATTGACAAAATTCACTATCTTTCTTGAGTAAAGGTAGTACACATAGAAATCCAAAATAACCCATACTTGCAAGATTTCTTTCTTCTTCTGTAAGAGGCATTCCTGAAGGTTCTTTATTATCAGCCAAAGACATATCTGTCATATTGAAGTTTAATAATACAAATTATTTTGTTTCTTCGTTGCTTTCGATTTTATCTTCTTTAGGTTTGTTTACTTTTTCTTTAGATTGAGAAACTTTTCTAGAATTTGATTCCCAAGTTGTTTTTATAAGGTTAACTAAAAAGTCTAATCCTTTTTTTGAATCGTCGTTTGCAGGAATTGGGAAATCAACTTGAGTAGGGTCAGAATTGGTATCAACTATACCCACAGTTTTTATTCCTAGATTTTTAGCTTCTTTCAATGCTGTTTTTTCTTTATGAATATCAACAAGTAATACAACATCAGGTACTTTTGTAAGTCCTAAAACTCCTCCAATCATTGTTTCAAGTTTCTTTATATCTTTTGAAAATTCAGAAATTTCTTTCTTAGAATATTTTTGCATTTCTCCAGTTGATCTCATTTCTATAAGTCTATTGTAATAAGCAATTCTTTTTTTAACTGTTTTGAAATTTGTAATAAGACCAGGTAGCCATTTTGTAGCCACATAATGTATGTTAGAACCTTTAAGTCCTAGTATTGTAGATCTTGCTTGAGTTTTTGTACCTACCACAAGAAGTTCTTTGCCTTTTTCTGCTTCAGTTGCAAGAAATTCTAAGGCAGTCTTAAGTTTTTCTTGTGTTTTATTTAGATTTATAACGTGAACACCTCCTTTTTCACCAAATATAAATTTTTTGAACTTTGGGTTCCAGTGAGAAGTTTTGTGTCCGAAATAAAGTGCATTATCTGCAAGTTCCTTTATAGATGGAACTTTAACGGTTACTGTCATATTAAACCTTGGTTATATTGTCTCTTATCATCTCCGTAAAATTGAATTCCCAAGTAAATGGGGCAGGTTTAATTACGGATCAAAGAAAACAATGAATTAAAAAAACGCTTTCGCATTCTATATATTTGAAATAAACTGTCAATGTTTTTGAAAAATTAATTATGAAAGCTGGGTTTGTAACTATTATAGGTCGTCCAAATGTGGGGAAATCTTCTTTACTTAACATGATTTTAGATAGGCCTGTTTCAGGTGTATCACCTAAGCCTCAAACTACACAGAGACAGGTTAAAGGTATTTGGAATGTGGAAGATATACAAGTTGTTTTTGTTGATACTCCGGGGATATATATATCGGAAAAGAAATCACATATAGATTTACTTAATTTTGCAAAAGATGCTCTTTTAGATGTTGAACTTGTTTTACTTCTCTTTGATCCAACAAGGGAATTTGGAGATGAGGATTTAAGTGCTATAAGTTTACTTAAAAATTTGAAAACTAATGTATTTATTGTTTTTACTAAAATTGATCTTGTAAAAGACAATTTGGATATTATTACTTCTGATCGTATATCAAAAGCAAGTAAGGAACTCGGGGAAAATTTAAAAGATACTTTTCTTATTTCAAGTAAAACAGGTCAGGGGAAAAAATATTTGCAAAAAGCTATTTTGGAAATGATGCCTGAGCATGATTTTTATTTTGAAAGCAATGATCAAATAAATATAAAAGAAATCAAAACTTTGGCTCATGAACTTATAAGTGAAGCATGTTTTAATCATCTGAATGAGGAACTTCCTTATGAAGTAAAAATTGAAGTAAAAGATGTAGAAGATGAAGGTAATATCATTAGAATAAATTCATACATTGTGACGAAGAAAGAATCTCAAAAAAATATAATAATAGGAAGTAAGGGGGTAAATATTTCAAAAATAGGTAAGCACGCAAGAGTATTGATTGAAAAGAGTTTGGGTAGAAAAATATTTTTAGATTTGAAAGTAAGATAGTCTTATTTTTTTATTCCAAATTTTGGGCATATTTTATTAAATGGGCATTCGTTACATTTTGGATTTATTGCCTTGCAAGTTTCTCTCCCAAAAAAAATTATTTGAAGATGAAGTTTTTCCCAAAGATTTTTTGGGAAAAGTTTTTTCATAAGGTTACTGCATTTTGGTGCAGTTTTTTCTTTTGATATTCCCCATCTTTTTGTAACTCGAAGAATATGTGTATCTACAGGAAATGCTGGAATATTTGAACCATGTATTAGTACAACTTGTGCAGTTTTTTCACCTATTCCAGGAAGTGAAACAAGTTCTTCGAAAGAAAGGGGAACTTTTCCTTTGAAATCGTCAATAATTTTTTTTGAAAGTAATTCCAAATTTTTAGATTTTGTATTTGAAAGACCTACAGTTTTTATGATTTCTTTTATTTTATCTTTCCCAAGTTTTGCCATTTCAAAAGGATTTGGGGCAATTTCAAAAAGCTTTGGTGTCACTTTATTTACCATTTTGTCTGTAGTTTGTGCACTTAACATAACTGCAACAAGAAGTTCAAAATTATTTCTAAAATTAAGAGGTGGTGATACTTCAGGATAAATATTTTCTAGAATATCGATTATATCTTCAATAGGTATTTTTTTCATTTAGAACTTTTATTGTACCAAATCTAATATATACTACTTCTGATGACTTTTAAATTTAATAGTTTTAAAAATATCTATGTCAGAAGACGGAGGTGGAATGATGGAGGGGCTTGGAGTTGGTGAGATAAAAGAGGCAAGTCCTGCACAGATCGAAGAAATGAAAGAGAATTTAAGAAAAGCTTCTGAAGCAATGAAGAAAGTTCAGAAAGATGAGACTAAAAAAAGAAAAAAAGAAAAAAATCTTGTTGATCTTATAGTTACATTTTTACAAACTGGTGATGATAAAGAGATTTTAAGTTTGGTTGTTTTACTTCTCGAACAGAAGGTTGCTATAGGATTTATAATATCGATTTTATCTTTATATTATTTAGATATTGAAAAGACTTTGTATGAATCTATGGAACCACAAGAAAAAGAGTTATTTAGAGATCCTGGTGAAAAAGAAAAAGAACTTGAAAATGAGATTTCTAAAAAAGAAATTGAAACTTTTGATAATGAGCATCTCCCTGAATTTATTAAGATTCGTATAAATGAATGGGTTAGGTCTTTGTTTATAAGTGCTTTAGAAGAAAAAACTGATATTATTAAATATTTGTATCCCGAAGGAAATTTGCTTGGGTCTGCACTTCGTCTTACTACAATTATTGTACAAAAATTTATGAATCGTTCTAAGATAGAAACAAATTCTGAGCAATCAAAAGATTTTAGCCTTTTTATACTTGGGGGACTTAAAAATCAAATATCTACACATATTGAAATTGAAAAAGTAACAAAAGGTATATAGTTTCTTACATTGCAACAATTTATTATTTCGTCGAGATATACTCATCTTAAACGGTTTAATACATCATGTGTTTAATCTATTATGGATGCAAATTAATATTTGATTATGCCAGGAGGTGATAATTTATTTGAAATGCCCAAATCTGACGAGCAAAGCATTCTGTCTACGGCTAAAGTATCTATCGAAAAAGATAAAATGTCTGAAGAAAAAGAACTTTTAGATAGAAAAAGAAGTAACCGTGTTTTTGGTTGTTTCAATATATTTATAGTTCTTTGGATTCTTATAATTTTCTTCTTTTTGTTTATATTGCGTACAGGTGCGACAGATAATCTTATATTTAGGCAAATAGGATTGGATACAAAAGCTATATCAGTATTTGTACAAATACTTACTAATCTAAGTTTTATAGTTATTACTCTCATACTTCTTGTATTTACAATGTATGAGTTTTCGAAATTTTTATTTAGGAAATCGCCTGATCTTAAAAGACTTTCTTTAATAAAATCATCAATAAGTATAGTACTTTTGGCTGTTTATTTGGTCGTGTGGTTTTATATACTTTCGGTAATCGCCCCTCTTTTGGAAGGTGGAATAGGAGATAAAGGAAGGATTGCAGTATATCCTCTCGGAGTAGAAGAAATGATAGATCCTGTCGGTCTTATTGCACCTGTAGAACTTACTTTTAGATTTACAGGTCTTGCTCCAGATCGTGAATCAAAATATAGAATTGTAGGATATTTATGGGATCTTGATGGATCGGGTCGTTTTGATAGCGGAAAGTCTGGAAAGCAAGTGAATTATTCATATATGGATAAACCGAAAAATCCTAATTTTGAAGTATCTGTAAAAGTGGAACTTGAAAATATGACGACAAAACAAAGATCTGAGGAAATATATTCCATTCCTTTTAGTATTGCTCATACAAGGCCTCTTATAAATTTAAGAACAAGTAAGCTTGAAGGTTTATCTCCTCTGGAAGTTACTTTTGATGCTACTTCGTCTTATGATAGTGATGGATTTGTAGAAAAATTTGAATGGGATTTTGATTCGGATGGTACTTATGATGAATTTTTACCTAAGATTGTAAAAATTTGGGATGTTCCAGGTCAGTATAATGTTAAATTGAAACTTACCGACGATGATGGATATTCATCTGAAACTACTACAATCGTAAATGTAAAAGATTATGAAAGTGCTTATGATCTTAAATTTGATTTTTTGAGAAATGGTAATACTTTGGATTATACTTTTGATGCTACAAATACTGATCCAAAAGGTAATTCAATAACAAAATATTCTTGGACATTTTCAGGGGTTCAATTCAAAAGAAATCAAGATGGGAAAAGAGTTTCTATGAATTTCCCAAGACCAGGTCTTTATGAAGTAACATTGGAAGTAACAGGGGATAAAGGTGTTGAAAAACTTACTAAAGAAGTTGATGTGGTTGATCAAGGTTCTAAACCTGAAGCTATTATAAATTTAAAATCTATTTCGGGTTCCTTATCAAGAAAAGGTAACTTTTATGAAGGAGAAGTTCCTTTGAAACTTGAACTTTCGGCTGAAAATTCAAAAGATCCTGATAACAATATAATATCTTTTTCATGGGATGTAGATGGAGACTTGAAAATAGATTTAGAGGGTTCAAAAGCAGAGTATACATATTTCACTCCAGGTACTTATAAACTTACTTTAAATGTTCAAGATAAGACTGGATTTTTAGATACAAAATCTGAAACTCTTGTACTTACAAAAGATCCGTATGTTGTAAATGTGAGTGCCAATCCGACTTCAGGTAATTCTCCTTTAATAGTTGAATTTGACGCTTCGGCAAGTACTTACGATTTTGGTAAAATAGAAAAGTTTAAATGGGATTTTGATGATGGATCACCTGTAAGAATTGCTGATGCAAAGATGAGGCATGAATTTTCAAAAGTTGGTATATATGATGTAAGGGTTACGGCTATAGCTTCTGATGGGAAAGAAGAAACTCAAAAAGTTCAAATAGTTGTAGGTAATCAACCGATATCTGTGAGATTTATTCCTACTCAGGCAAAGGGAGTTGTCCCTTTGTCTGTTACTTTTTATCCTGAAATAAAGGGTGTAAGTGAATCTCGAGTTAGATGGACATGGGATTTTGGTGATGGGAAAACAAGTAGTGAAAAAATTCCAAGCCATACATTTGAAAGTCGTGGTACATTTCCTGTCTCTTTACGTGTAGTGACTATGGAGGGTACAGTTGCAGAATATACTATGGAAATAGTTGTTGAATAAATATGCAAAAACAAAGAATAACGATAGTTGCATTTGTTCATTATAAAGGCAAAATGTTTGCTCCAAGGAGATCTTTAAGTAAAAAATTTTTGCCAGGTAAGTTTGAATTACCAGGAGGTCATGTGGAATTTGGAGAAACTTTGGAAGAAGCTTTAAGGAGGGAAATAAAAGAAGAATTTGGTATGGATATAAAAATTGGAGAAGTTTTTTATGCTTTTAATTATTTGTACTGCGAAGATCAACAAAATGTTGAAATAGTATGTTTTGCAGAGTTTTTAGGAGATATAAAAAATATCAAATTAAATCTTGAAGATCATATGGAATACATTTGGATCACTGAATCTGATGTGGATGAATTTTATGATAAAAATGATGCCGAATACGAAGCTATAAAACTTGGATTTAAAAAAATTAAAAGTTTAACTTGAGAGATTATTTTTTTCTGATATTTTGGGTAGGCTCATTATTTACATCCGAAAGAACCAAGACGAAGTCTGTTCTTGAGGATGAAGAGGATCACGATCGAACAAACCAAGGAGCAAAGCGAGTGTTTGTGAGATCGAAGAGGAGGGGCACACGGAAGTCGAAATGATTTTGTTCTACAAAATCATGTAGGCTGTAGTGTTGACCCGACGATGTGCCGGGGTAGCTCAGTGGTAGAGCAGAGGCCTGAAAAGCCTTGTGTCGGCAGTTCAATTCTGCCTCCTGGCACCAAAACTTGACATCGTATAATATTGACTTGTAAATATATAACTTTGCAAAGTTACCCACGATTTGGTATAATTACTAGATATTTTATATTATGTCTAAATTTGAAATTAAAGATTTATTATCCTTTGATTCGAGAGATCGTAGGAAAATGGTTCTTCCAGAACAGATTGATGAAAATTCAGATAGTTTTAAAAAACTTAGCCAATGGCAACAATTTGGAGCAAAAATTGCTCAAGAATATCTATATATTGCTTCTGCAACTTTAGGATTAGAAGATACTCACTTTAAAGGTAAGGTGCTAGATTTTGGTTGTGGTTCTGGGGGTGGGAGCTGGTACCTATCGAATCTAGGGGCAGAAGTAACTGCTATTGATTTAAATGAAAAATCTACACAAGACTTAAGGAATTTAAATATTCTACCAGACGATAATGTAATCACTGGAGATGGTATAGAATATATGAAGAAACTTCCCGATAATTCATTACATTTAGTTACTGCTTTTATGTTAGGGCCAGATATGACAGGGACATTAACTAAATCATTTTTGCAAGAAGCTAACAGAGTAATCAAACCTGACGGGCGAGTATTGGTTATGTCCGATATGGTAATAATAGAAACCGTTAAAGGAGTAGCTAATATTGACTATGCGGAAATTTCTGCAATTAAACCATTGATTGTTTTCAGGAAGAACCCAGACTTACAGTTTAATTCACTATTAAACAAGGGTTTAGATATTACTAGAAACCAAGTTGATAAAGTTACGGGTAAGAAAAAACAATTTGAATATAAACTTGAAGGACCTGAATATAGTGAAATATTTCACAGAATCCACCAAACATTCAATGGATACAGGATGACCTATGATATTAATACAAATACCTTCAGTAAGGTCAATAAATATGGTTTTGGAG
>CAZOKC010000010.1:0-2763 GCA_964580335.1 uncultured Candidatus Peribacteria bacterium | reverse complement strand
TTAAGAAATAAAAATTAACTAAGAACTACAATTCTCGTACCATTTCCATTTTTTCTAATTTCTTTATACCCAAACACTACACGAAACTTGAAAGTAAAAAGGTTCGTACCTTCCTGCCCCCTGGCACCAAAACCTACTTCATTTCCACATTTCCAACAGTCTCTATCTTATCCATAGTCACAGATTTTATAAATCCTGGAGAGATAGTATATAGATAGTTTCCTATATAGATTATTCTTTGCACTGCTTTTTCGAAGTTATAAGGATAACCACTATTTGGATCAGTGATTTCTTCTTTAGTGAAGTTTGTTATCCTGCCTCTTTCTTTGAATCCTTTTGTTATATCTATATCAAAAACTATAGCTCCTACAAATGTTGTTTCATACCTTTCTGTATTCCAAGTGAAGGACTGACAACTATTTGCTCCGTCACAGTCACTTGTACATATACCGTCAGCATTGCAAGTGCTAGGTCTGCAAACTCTGTTGCAAGTGCTTGGACAAGATGAATAAGTGAAATCTCCACATTTATTTTCGTCTTTCAAAGTCATTTTTGTTGTTATATTTACAGGGAAAGCAAGAAGATTTTTTTCTTTATCAAATAAAAGTGCTTTGTGGTTATAAAGAAGCTCTGAATATGTACCCTGATCTCCAAGTTTTGTTGAGAATTTTTCTTTTGGATTTTTTACATCACTTACATCGAAAAGTCCTATTTTCATACCTGTAGTACGTCCATCTTCTGTAGCATCTTGCCCAAATCCGATGATGTGATTTTGGTCATATGGATGAAGATAATTTGAAAATCCTGGGATTTTAAGTTCACCAAGAACTTTTGGATTTGTTGGTTTAGATAGGTCTATTACAAAAAGAGGATCTACCTGTCTAAATGTCACCATATAAAGCCTGTCTCCCATAAATCTTGTAGAGTAAATTTGTTCTGTCGGTGCGAGGTTCTCTAGTTTTCCGACAGTTTGCATTGAGTTATTCAAAACATAAACATTGTTTTTTGGTTCGTTCCAATTTCTTCGGGATGTTGTAGCTATTCTGAAGAAATTAGCATTTTCATCCATTGAAAATTGGTTCAGTATAGTTCCATTTACTTTGCCTTCAAATGAGAAATTTATATTTCCATTATCAAGGCCAAATTTATAAATATTTGTAGAAGGGGAATCTACTTGCCAGTTCCAATCAGTATAAAAATTATCAGCATAACTTGTGGAAGCTATATACATATTTTTATCTGATACATATATATTTTCACCACTTCCAAACATAGAAAATCTTTTTGGTTCATTTGATTTATTTTTTATATCAAATGAAACTACACTAAGTATATTTGGTTGATTAAATCCGGGTATGTATCTTATAGAATTACAATTTGAACTAAGGGTAGGGGCTTTATCTTCATTTTGAAATTTAGGCAAGATATCAGAAAATGTTTTAGTTTCTCCAGATTTTTCAAACCCTCTATAATAAATAGGATAGAAATTGTTTTGATTTATAACTACATAAACTTGATCACCAATCCGTCTTGAAGAAAGATAATTTCCATCATGCGAAACCCTTCTGAATATTACAGGTTTACTTCGATCTTTTATGTCATAAGTGATAACTCTTGTTTTTGTATTATTGAAATACGGAGGCATTATTCCTATAGCCATTTTATTTGATACATCTGGTGAAGATACTCCTTCATCACTGGATAAAGGTTTTACTCCTATAAAATAACTGGATGAACCTATCACGATAAGTTTGTCTCCTGATACAAACATCTCACTTGGATAAAAATCCGATTCTCCAAGATCGATTTTTGCAACTTCTTTCATATCTTTTGGAGGATAAGCTTTTATGATCCTTATAGTTTGATTTTTTATAGTGTAGATATATTCCCCATCGTTTTTTATGATGTCAGCCTCATCGACTCCTTCTACTTGCACATTGGTTTTTGAATAGTCACTGCTTGATTCTTGTCTACTTCTGAGAGTTGATTTATTTCCTGCCGAACTATCCATAGATGGTGCGCTCGTTGGTGCTTCGGATTCTTGGGTAGGGACAGCTTCATCAATACCAAAACTATATATGTTGTAATTTTGTCTCGAACTTATCTGTTCTATTTTATCTTCTATCTTACTGCAACTATCGAATGTAGGAAGTGAGTTTGTAAGTTTTGTGAGATTTTGAGATGATTTAGTTTGATTATTTGTTTTTATTCTCCATACCATTTCACTCATTTCTCCTCTTGTTATATTTTTATCTACATTATCTATTGATACTGGGATAGCTTTTTTAGTACCAAGTCTTTCTACATATTTTTCGTACCATTCTTTGTTTAGATTATCATTTCCACTGAGTTTAAATGTTTCAGATATTATTTTTGCACTTTCTGCAAAATTTATAAATTTTTCTGGGCCAAATGTCCCGTCAGGATATCCATCTATTATTTTATTTTCCTTTGCACTACATACATATTTAAAAAACCAATCTTCTTTTTTTACATCTTTGAAATAACTCTTTGTACATTTTTCTATTTTGTCTTTTGATATAGTGCTTTCTACAAGTATTTTTGTAAATTCAGCTCTATTTATCCTGTTAAATGGCTTGAAATTTCCATCATCATAGCCTTTGACTATATTGTTTTCTTTTAGATAATCTAAAGCTTCTTTGTACGAAAATTCATTATTTATATCTTGAAAAGTGACTGTTTCTGAAAAGACGTTATTCAATGGCAAAAGAGAAAATATAATCAAAAAAGAAAGTATTTTTT
>CAZOKC010000009.1:15807-22768 GCA_964580335.1 uncultured Candidatus Peribacteria bacterium | reverse complement strand
AGAAAATATAGATTTACTTAAACAAGAGATGGAAGTTGCACAAAGAAAAGGAGATCTTTCAAAAGTTGCGGAAATACAATATGGAAAAATCCCAGAGCTTGAAAAAAGGGGAGTCGAACTTGAAGAAAAATTGAAAAGTTTGCAGACTGATGGTCTTAGCTTGCTTAAAGAAGAAGTACTTCCGGAAGATATTGCGAAAGTTGTTTCAAGATGGACGGGTATACCTGTGACAAAACTTATGCAGGGTGAAAGTGAAAAACTTCTTAGACTTGAAGATGAACTTCATAAATCTGTAGTTGGTCAAGATGAAGCAATAAGTGCTGTTTCAAGAAGTCTTAGAAGATCACGAGCTGGACTTTCCGATAATACAAAACCAAGAGGTTCATTTTTATTTCTTGGACCTACTGGAGTTGGAAAAACTGAACTTGCAAAAGCTCTTGCCAGATTTTTATTTCACGATGAGAAAGCGATGATAAGACTTGATATGAGTGAATATATGGAAGCCCATAGTGTTTCAAAACTTATCGGATCTCCTCCGGGATATGTGGGTCATGATGAAGGTGGCCAACTTACGGAGGCACTTCGAAGACGTCCTTACTCGGTTATACTTTTTGATGAAATAGAAAAAGCTCATCCTGATGTTTTCAATGTATTATTACAAGTTTTGGATGATGGACGTATTACAGATTCTAAAGGTCGTACTGTTTCAGCTAGAGAGTCGATAATTATTCTGACATCAAATATTGGTTCACAAATTATTCATGATGGTATGAAAGAATATGTGGAGGCAAAAAATCCTGAGAAAAGAGAAATTATAATTGGTGATATCAGAAGTGATGTTGAGGAACTTCTTTTTAAACATTTTAGGCCTGAATTTCTCAACCGTCTTGATGAAAAGATAATATTTAGATCTCTTACGGACGAGGAAATGCTTCCTATTGTTAGTATAGAACTTGGTAACATAAATGACCGTCTCATGACTCAAGGACTTTATTTGGAACTTGATAAAAAAGTTTTGGAATATCTTGCACAAAAGGGATATGATCCACAGTTTGGAGCTAGACCACTTAAAAGATTATTTCAGCGAGAAGTGCTTGATCCACTTTCCGAAATGATTTTGGGAGGGAAAATAAAATCAGGTGATAAGATAAAAGGTAAAATGAAAAATAATCAGATAGAATTTAGTTAACCTATACTTATTTCAGGAATATTATCTCGGTCATCAATTTTGGATGGTTTGAAGTAATTTATATATATTATCCATGCACTAAAAGTTAATATACTTGCAAGAATTGTTGGTAAGTTTATGTTGAAAGAAACTAAAAATCCTGAAATGATTGGGGGTATACTATAAGCTATAGATGATACAGATTGACTTATACCAAGTATTTCACCTTGATGCCCTTCTTTTGCTTCGGCCGATATTACTGCTCCTGCATTTGGATGGTTTAGTCCTTGAAAAATTGCTGCTATAGGTACCACAAGGTATATCCATTTTGGGTCATCGAATATTATAAGAAATGGGAATAATATACTTAACATGATTGGTGAGAATTTTAGAATTTGATATGAATGTAATTTTTTAACTACAAGAGGATTTATAAACCCTTGTGTAAAAGCAACCCATAATCCGATGTATCCAAATAGGTAACCGATGTCTGTTTGATCGAATCCATACTTTTTTATAAGGAAAACTTGATAAAATTGTATAAAAAAGTTAAGTCCAAATGCTAGCAAAAATTCTACAAATAAAATAGTTCGTAGGTTTTTCATATGATATAATTTTTTTAGATTTTTGATTCCAAGTAATAAATCAAATTTTACATTTCTAGGAGTTTTTAATGTTTCTTTAAAAAAGAGTTGTACGAGGCATAAATTTATTCCAGTCAAAAATCCTGTGAATATAAACGGTACATAAAAAGAGAACCAACTTATTATTTGAGAATTTGATAATATTCCACCTATTACAGGTCCTATTAAAAATCCAAGCCCAAATGCCATAGCAATGATTCCAAAATTTGCACTTCTATATCTTTCATGAGTTGTATCTGCTATCGAAGAGTAAACTATAAGAGTATTTCCTCCAGTAAATCCATCAATTATTCTTCCTAAAAAAACGATAAAAATGTTGTTTGAATAGATACCGAAAGCTGTTACAAATGCGCCTATCATTGTTCCAAATAAAGATAGAGAAAGTATTTTTTTACGCCCAAATCTATCTGAAATTGAACCTAAAAATGGAGCTCCAAAAAATTGAATAAGGCTATAAGTTGCAAGTAGAAATCCAAGGACGATACTTCGTGTTTCAAAAGGGGTTGAGGCAGGTAAAAGCAAACTATTTACATTAAGGATCATCGGCGCAAATAGTGGTACCATGATACCTATTCCTAGTAGGTCTATAAAAACAGTCGATATAAGGTAGAATGGAGTTTTTCGATACATATTTACCTTATTATTCAATCTTTACGTTTTCTGGAAGTAATGAATTTTTTGCCGTAAGTGAGTATTTATATAAATGTTGATTATCTACAAAATAAATATTTGCTTCTTCATTATCTACCCAAATATCATTAAAAGTATTTTCATTACTTTTATACATTCTTTCATATACGAATCTTCTTGTATTTTCGAAAGGTTCTTTTTTATAAACAAGAACTCTATTATTATTTGTATCTAAGATATAAACATTTCTTAGATTTTCATTTGTAAACATTTTTGAATTTCCCTTTAGGTTATTCATTGGGATTGTTGGTCCACTTACCATATCAAGAGGAATTGGTTTTTTAGCATAAGACCTCTCAACATCACCATTTTTGAGTAATTTGTATATATTGCCATCTATAGCTATTGATACACTATTTTTAATATCTATTTCAGGGACATTATATGTTTCTTTTCTATTGAGTTTGTCACTTATTTTTGTGAAAGAGAATACGTTGTTTTCAGAAGGAGCTAAAAGATAAATTTTATTTCTTGTACCATATCCTTCTATATCTGTGAATTTTGAATCTCCTTGTTCAGCATTTTTAAGTTTTTGTATTATTCCATTTTTTATTTCATAGATACTATTTGTATTTGTTAGAACAAGTATAGATTTATTTGCATTAAAAGGTGACGTATCAACAACAACTTCATTGTTTGGTATGTCTACAATGTTTGGAGTTTGATTGTCAGCAAGAAATAATGGACCTATTACTTTGGTATCAGTGATAACAAACAAATCTTTGTCTACAACTTCAAGAAGTTTGAATGAACTTTCAGAAGAGTTTTCATAAATATGTTGAGGATTTTTGATATAAGTAATATTGTCTAGTAATTCTTGTTGTTCGTTAATTTCTTTTAGAAGGTCTGTGATATCTTTTATAAAATAACCAGCGTCTTTTATTTGGTTTGATTTAATATAAACATTTTCTAAATATTGTTTCGCTTGAATTTTGTTTTGTGTACTAACAAATCTTTTTGCTTGCTCAAGTTCACTTTTAACATCTTTTAAAAGTATTTCAAATCGTTCTAATTCAATTTGTTTATCTCTTTGCACAGAACTGTAATATAGTGAACCTGCAAATAATATAACTAAGAAAATTATAATAGGGATAAAAATTAATCTATTTTTATCAAATAAATTTTTAATTTTATCAGAATTTATATTTCCACTAATTTTTTTCAAAGTTTCATTTTCATTCAAATGAGTTTCTGGAATTTTATTCTTCATTTTAGATAAAAAAGAAGAAGTTGATTCCCAAAATTTACTTAAGATTTCTTTAGGGTTTGTATCTATTTTTATTTTTTTAAATAGTTCATTAGTTTGTTTTTTTGTTTCAAAATATTCTTGATTTACTTCTTCCTCATCATTTTTGAATTCAAGTAAACTTACATAAGTGAGTCCAGATTCTTTTAGGTAATTATTATCTTTTATTTCATCGAGTGCTTCATAAAGTGTTTCATTTTTCTTTAAAAGACTGTTTAAAGAATCTTTGTTTTCAGGAATATTACTAAGTCCGTGTGTTATTAAAATTACATCTTTTTGTTTGATATTTCCTGACGATATGAATTTAAGTTCGATGCTATCTTTTTTGGTTTCTTTTACAATTTGTGATAATTTTTCTTTTCTATATAAACTTACTATAATATCTCCATATTGTGATATATGAAGCGTATCATTTTCAAATCCAAAAAGTACTAAATTTAGATTTTTATCGTAGTTTCCTTTATCTAGTATTTTGTTAAATTCTTTTACAAGATCATCAAAAGATTCTATATCTGAAAGAACTTCCACGCTACTAGTTATAGTTGAAATTATAAAATCTATTTCAGATTTTTTTGCTCCAAGTAAACTTAGAGATAGAAGTACCCTTAAATGAGAATTTATTTTTACCTCTTTAGTTATTCCTATAGGACTCCTATAAGAATGTATCGCAATATCCATAGATTCTTTAATGCTATATCGATAAGTATTTTATATTTTTTTATTTGAAAATCAATATTACAAAAATGTTGTTTTGGTCTTATTTTCTATGAAACATTTTTTCAAAATCTAAAAGAGATAGTTCTACTTTGAGCGGTCTGCCATGAGGACATGTATATCCCTTTTTTAAGCTCCCTATCTGGTTTATAAGGTCTTGTTGTTCGTATAAGCTTAATACTTTTCCAGCTTTTATGGCCCCACGACATGCCATATAAGCTATACGTTTTTCAAAAATTTCACTTAGTTTTTTTGGTGTTTTTTCACCTACAAGATTGTATTCCCTAAAGTCAATTAATATGTTTTCGATATATTCTTTGATATTTATATCTTTTAAAATATTTGGAATAGATCTTATAGAAAAAGAATTTTGGCCATATTTTTCAATATCAAATCCTAAGTCTCTTAAAAAGCTTAAAAGTTCTTCTAATTCTATGGCAAACTTATTATCTAGAGTGATAATTTCAGGTGTAATTAAATTTTGAGATTCAGATAAGTTTTTTGACAAAGTATTTTCAAATTTTTCGTATAAAATTCTTTCATGGATTGTATGTTGATCAAAAAATATTATTTCTGATTTGCTTTTTGCTACAATGAAACAATTAAAGATTTGAGTTAAAGCTATAATATCATTTGTTTTTGACGAATCTATTTTTTCGAAATCTTCAAAAAGAATTGGATTTATTTGATCATTAGATTTATGAAAATTTTGTTTTCTTAACTCATTTGGAAATGAAATAAAATTTTCTTCTTTGTTTATTTCAAAATTTGTGTTTGGTTTTATTTTTAGAAACTCTTTTTCTAAATTCGCGCTTATACTTCTGTATATAAATTCAAATATTTTTTGGGGATATTCAAAAGCTATATCCATTTTTTTTGGATGAATATTTACATCAATTTCATCTTTTGGGACAGTCAAGTATATAATTCCTGAAGGCATGTGATTATCCGCATGGAGTCTGTGATAACTTTGTTTTATGGCAGAATAAATTATACTGTTTGAGTTTATAAATCTGTTATTTACATATATATAAAATTTGGGAGGATTTGGTGATTTGTCTGGATATGATAAGAATCCTTGAATTTTATATTTTGCATCTTGTGTTTCTATTTCATAAAATGTTTCTTGTTCGATGTTATGAAGTTTTATAAATCTTTCTTTAGGGGTTTGTCTATCAAGCTTTAAATATTCTTTATCATTGTTCAATATAGTAAATGAAATTTCAGGATGAGATAGAACAAGAGGATAAAGAATTTTTAAGATTTTACGAAATTCTGAAAGCTCACTTCCTAAGAATTTTTGTCTTGCTGGAATTTTTTCGTATAAATTACCTACGTAAATTTTAGTCCCGGTATTTATTGATTTTGGTTCGACTTTACCTATGTTTCCAAAACTTGCTTTTATTGAAAATCCTGTTTTTGATTCTTGTGTTTTTGAAATAATTTCAAAATCTGAAACGGAAACTATACTTGATAATGCTTCACCTCTGAATCCTAAAGTATCAAGATCTAAAAGATCCTTGAATTCGTAAATTTTACTTGATGTATGTTTGGAAAGCGCAATTTCTAAATCTTCTTTACTGATTCCGGATCCATTATCTATTACACATATAGATTCTTTGCCTCCATTTTTGATTTCAATGATTATATTGCTTGAAGTCGCATCTATAGAATTTTCAACGAGTTCTTTTATTACTGCTGAGGGGGAATCTATAACTTCACCTGCGCAAATTCTATCAATAGTTTCTTTAGGAAATTTATTTATTTTCCTATTCATAATTAAATACAATATATTTTTGTGGCGTCATCAGGAAATGACATTTTATTTTCAGATAATTCTTCCAGACTTTCTTCACCTGTTTTTATTTTTCCATTAAGTTTTACAAGAACTCTAGGTTCAAGTAGTTGAATTATTTTTTTTAGATCATCACTACTATCGTTTTCATGAAGAATAATAATCTCTATATTTGGAAGTAATGAAATGACTTCATCCGAAAAAAGTTTTTCATATTTAGGGGATTTTGGCAGAATAAGTATACTTTTTCCATCAATTACGTTTAATAATTTTGTTTCTTCATTTGGGATTTCTATAGATAAAAATTGTATTCCATCAGCTTCATATTCACCTGGCCATGCAAATTCTTTTTTCTTTTTATCATTTATATATGTAAAATCTCCATTTTCAATGTTTACTTCCAAATCAAATTTAGTAAAACTTAACTTTAGAAGGTTCTCTTTTAAATCGTGTTTTTTAAGCATATTTAATCTTTAAAGAATTATTGTTTATAAGTACTTTATTTTAAAAATACAATAAGTGCAAGTTAAGAGAGGTAGTGATTTTTGACTTTTATGCGATACTTTACTAAACTTTGGTTTGTCAAATTTTAATAATATTTTTTTCTTATGCAGGAATGGATTAAAAAAATCATGCAGGACAAATACGGTAAATATTCTGTTTATGCTCTTGGGGTAGTTGTTGTAGGGTATATTTTTATAAGA
>CAZOKC010000009.1:0-15702 GCA_964580335.1 uncultured Candidatus Peribacteria bacterium | reverse complement strand
TGCAAATGGAGAAGTTCTTTATAAAGTTCATGATGATGAATCTAGAAGAACTTATGTTTCTATTGATGAGATAGCTCCTACAATGCTTGATGCTATTATTTCAATCGAAGATGAAAATTTTTATAGGCATGGAGGTGTATCTATATTTTCACTTATCAGAGGTACGGTTGGGAATTTTTTAATGGGTGAAAGAATAAGAGGAGGATCGACTATTACTCAACAACTTGCTAAAAATGCTTTTTTGGACACATCAAGGACTATAACAAGAAAAGTTAGAGAATTTGTTTTGGCCGATAAATTGGAGCAGGTTTATACAAAAAGGGAGATTTTAGAACTTTATCTAAATTATATTTCATTTGGTCGTGTTTCTGGTGTAGAAGAGGCTTCACAGTGGCTTTTTGGTAAAAAAGCTTCTGAAATAGATCTTTTGGAATCTTCTATTTTGGCTTCTCTTCCAAAAGCTCCAACACAATATTCTCCGTATAGATATAGGGATAGGTTGATGGGATATTGTAAGGGAGAAGAAAATATAAACCAAGGTGAAAGTATATCAAAGATAGTTGAAGGAGATTCTTCTCAAGTTGAACAAGTTGAATCCAGTGCACCTATATGTAAGTCTATAAATGATGAAAATTATGTAAAAGGTAGAAAAGATCTTGTATTACTTCGTATGCAAGAACTTGGTTATATAAATGAAGAACAAATGAATCAAGCTTGGTTACTTGGTAGGAACTATAAGTTTCAACCTGATAATATAAATGCAAAAGCTCCACATTTTGTATTTTATGTAATAGATCAACTCGAAGAAAAATTTGGTAAAGAGGTTGTTGATAAAGGAGGTTTGCAGGTAGAAACAACTCTTGATACTGAGTTACAAACTTTTGCTGAAGAAACAATATTCACATCTGTTGAAGCTAATGCAGAGGCTTTAGGAGCTGGAAATGCTGCACTTTTGAGTGTTGAACCCGAGACAGGTAAAATACTTGCTATGGTTGGATCAAAAGATTATTCAAACGATGAAATTGATGGAAAAGTAAATATGATAATAAGTCCAAGACAACCTGGATCTTCATTCAAGCCATTTATTTATGCATCAGCTTTTGCAAGAGGGGAACTTTCACCTGGTAGTATTCTTTGGGATGTACCTACAAAAATAGGAAAAGATGAACCAGGAAATTTTGATGGAACTTTTATGGGACCAATGTCAGTTAGAAAAGCACTTGCTTATTCAAGAAATATACCTGCAGCAAAAGCATATTTTTATGCTGGAGAAGAGGATTATATATTAAATTTTATAGAAAGTTTTGGTATTTCGGAATTATCTCTTTATAAACAAAAAATGATTGATAAGTTTGGTACAGATTTTGCTTTTGGTTGGCCTATTGCTTTAGGTACTTCTGAAATAAGACCTATCGATTTAGCAGCTGGTTATAGTGTTTTTGCGAATGATGGTATAAGGCAACCTTTTTATGCTATTTCAAAAGTGACTGATTCGAAGGGTAATATCTTGTTTGAACATAAACCTTCAACAGGTGATAGAGTTTTGGATCCAAGAGTTGCTTATATGGTAAATCAAATTTTGGGGGATAATTCTGCTCGTCCTGAAACTTGGAATACAACTTTAAGTATTCCTGGGAAAATAGTTGCGGTTAAAACTGGTACAAGTAATAAAAAGATAGGAGAAGCAAATCTTCCAAATAATGCTTGGGTTGCAGGTTATACACCAGATGTTGTGACTGTAGTTTGGGGAGGAAATAGTGATGGAAGTGCCATGAAGGAAAGAGCTTCAGGTTTTGGAGTTGTTGGACCTATTTGGAATAGAGTTATGAGGAAAGCTTTGGAATCTAAAAATAGGACTTTTGCTGTTCCTTCGGGCATTACTTGGAAAAAAGTAAATAAATTATCAGGGCTTTTGGCTACAGACCAAACTCCTAAATCTCTTATAGTAAATGAAGTGTTTATGGAAGAATTTAGTAATGTAAAAGAAGATGATTCAATAGGTTTTACTAATGTAGACACAAGAAATGCTCTTTTAGCAACATCTGGTTGTGAAGAAAAATATGTAAGAAAAGTTCCTTATATAATTCCTCCTCTTGAAAATAATAGATTTCCTGAGTGGCAAACTTCAAATAATGAATGGACATCTTTGAATAAAGAATTTTTCTTGAACCAAGGAGTACTTCCTGGGAACCCTTTAGAGGAAAGTTCTCTTTGTGGTGGAGGTAGTGTTATAGAAAATGATGTTTCTAGTGGATCTTTTGGTATTTCAAATTTTTCTGATTTATTTTTGACATTTAGTTCTCCTGAAGATGGTTCTATGGTTCTTGGTCCGTCTTTGGATGTACTTTTGGATGCGCCGAAGAGACCTTCAAGTATTGAAGTTGCTAGAGTTTTTATCAACAACAAAATTGCCCTTACTTCAAAAACTTTTCCACTTCGAGGAAGTATTGATATAGGAGGATTTAAAGCTGGAGATAAACTAAAAATTTCTGGTGAAGTTGTTCTTCCGAATGCGGATATTTTTACAAAAGATATAGAAGTAACAATTGGAACTGATGATAAAATACCTCCAGTAATAAGAATAGAAAACTTTCCTGATAATATTTCACAAGGGCAAAGTCTTTCTTTTAAACTTATAACTTTTGATAGAGAAACGAAAGTGAATTCTGTATCTATAAAAATACCTGAGATATCTGCTGAATGGAATTATACCGAAAATTTTATGGATATTTCTTTGCCTCTTTATCAAAATACAAATTTCAAATCAAATAGAGATTATAAAATGCTTATAGAAGTAAAAGATTTAGCTGGAAATAGTGGATTTCTTACTAAGGGATTTGGTGTGAAATAATTTTTTAAGTTGCATTTTCTAGTTGTTCTTCTTCTGTTTCACCTTGAATAACTTTTGAGGCTTGGTTTCTTGTACCTTGTAATGCTCTATCAATTTCTGTGGATTCAAGATTTTCTGTTGATGGACTTATTCCTTTTTCTAAATGATAAGCCACTTTTTTCATGCTTTTTTGTACTTCTTTCCAACCTGTAGGAGTTGCACTTAAGGCAAAATCATCACTCGTAATTTCTTTAATTAATTTATTAAATTTTATTCCACATTTACTATATTCTACAAAAACGTCTAAGATCTTTTTTTGTGAAAGGTTACGAAGACCGCTAGGTTTTATTTCTAACAATCTTGATTCTACAAGTTTCCCAAAATCGTCTCTTAACTTTATGTAATAAGATTTTTCTTTTGGATCAGATGTTTCTTTTATAAGATCTTTGACTCTTCTTAAACTTGTTAATGTTCCTGCTCCTTTTTTACCTTCTCCTAAAAATTCGGATATTGTGGTATCGGATAGTGAGTTGTTATTTGTAGCAGTTGCTTCTCCACCTCTTAAGGCAGCATCTACTATTTGTTCAGTCATCATTGTTAAAGATGCGGACATTTCGTGAGGATAACTTCTTATCATGGCAAAATCTTTTAATTCGTTGTTTTTTGCTCCATATGTAAACTGATCTTTATATGAGTTTATATACTCTTTTATTGCATTTCGAGTCTTTTTGGAGTATTTACCTTGGTATAATCCTTGAACGATTTTACTTTCATTGTCTCTTCCATAAAAGAATTCATACATGTCGCTTATAGTATTTAGACCAAGTTCTTCTGCTCCATCAGTAAAAAGATGTTTAAGATATCCTCTTTTTTTGTTATGCATCATCGGTAGGAAAGGGAATGCGTATTTTCGTGTTTTTTCTACCATTTTTGCAGTTTCTGCGTCTGAGAAAATAGTATTACCATTTTCATCAAATGATCCTAATACATACAGATATACTCCGATCATTTTATCTCCTGGTCCAATTGGTGTTTTTATAAGATTATCCCAAAATTCTATAGGATCGACGTGACTTAAATCCATCATTCTTCCTTTCATTCTTTGTATAAGTCCATTTGATCCATGTAATGGCATGTTTTTCACCATTAAAGGATCAGTGATTTCATCAATTACTTTTTTTGGTTTACCACTGCTATCTTTTCCGTATTGATCAGGTTTTGCTAAGAATTCTTGAGGAGTATCATTGAGTCCAAGCATCCAAAATAGATTTTTCCAAGATTTAATACCATCATCACCTATTTTTAAAATATCGTTCATGCCTTGAGTTTTTTCTTTAGCTCCTTTACTAGCCTCACTTCCTACTGCATTTATAAAGACTTCATTGTATCTCGAACCTTTATACAACATTAATGCTCTTGTAAGTTTTTGTATATCATCATCAACATCTGAAAGTTGCTTATATTCTTTCATAAGTCCAAGTCTTTCAAACCAGTATTCAAATTTTCTTGTACCTGGTTTATTGACTGTAACTGTACCTTTTCTTGAAATATAAGATAATAAAGCGGCTTCCACGCTTCTGTCTGAATCCCATTCTACATCATACCGTTGTATTACAAATCCTTGATTTGGTAGTTTAAAACGTTTACCTTCATCAGTTTTGCTATCAATCCATGCGACGATATCATCTGGATGCATTTGATCAAAATCTCCTTTCCAATCATTTCTATCTTTATTCATCATTCCATCAAGTTTTGATCCAGCCCAACCAGCCATTGGTTGTATACCCATAGTTATTTGGACGTTTAATTTTCTTCTTTCTGCTCTTTCTTTTTCTTTGTCTCCTATTTTACTTATAGTTTCTTGGAAAATTTGATACAGATCAAAAAGGTTTATTTTTTGTTGAGTAATGCTTTTATCTGATGAAGCGGTAATTGTTCTTTGTGTGTCAAATTTGTTTTTTTCTGCAACTGCGTTAACGTCATTTTCTACAAGTCTTTTTATGAATTCTATTGGTCCTACTATTTCTCCTGCAATTTTTATAACTCCTCCAGATATCTCATAAGGGAGAGAATATTTTATGGCACCATATATATTGTGCCTAAATACTCCTTCGGGCTTTATTTCTTTTTCTTGGAATTCAGGGAAGTTTTCTTTTATGAAGTTTATAAGATTATTTGCTTCTAGATTTTTTGGTACATGAATTATTTTGGCCCAATTTCCTTTATTAACTGCTTTAGAAAAATCCATAAAAGAAATTTTTGTTTCATTTATTCCGTTTGTATTATCTGCGAGGATTATATAATCTTCACTATAATTTATTTCTGTGATTTCAAGATTTAGTGCAATGTCTTTGAATTTATCAGGTCTCATTATGATATGATCTCCTTCGTTGTATTTACTTAAAAGATTTTTTTCAGAGTTTTCGTTTTTGTTTCCACTATTTTCTCCTTCTTCTTTTACATTTTCAGATAGAAAATAGATTTTTTTCCAGTCGTTTATATATGTTTTTTTGATCATAAATTATTTCTTATTAGGTTGTTGATGGGGTGGAAGGTTGTCATGTTCCATTTCCTGTTGCTTGTGGAGATGTCGGTGGTGTAGGTGATTTTGGAGTATTTTTACTATTTAAATGATCTTGAAGTTTGATAATTCCTTTTCTTTGTGTTTCAACATCAGGAGCGTTAATTATTTCTTTCATAAATCTCGCTGCAGTTGAATCTTCTCTTTGATAATATGATTCATTTTTATCATATTCGGTTTTTAGTTGAGAAACTACAGTTGTTACATTTTGAGGTTTTTCTAGTTGCGTTTTAGTTAGTCTACCTATAGCACTTGTAAGTTTAGTAATGTTCCCATCAACTTCTTGGAGTGCTTTTACGTTTTTTGTCATTTCACCTGGTAGGCCAAATTTAAGATTGAATGCTTCTTTTGCTTCTTCTGATCTACTTGACTCCATTTGTTTTGCGATATCAGATACAGAAGCAAGTCCCGCAAGACTTATTGGTCCTGTACCTTCAGTTCCTCCTGGATAAGGGATTGGTGCGTAAAGAGGGGATTTAGCTAAATACGACAGAGCTTGGTCGCCAAAATCTATAACTGGTTTTGCCATGTCGCTTACGATTCCTTTATTATTTACTGCAAATTTTACACCTATCCACATTGATGCAAGTGCAAGAACGGCTACAAATATGTGATATATACTGTCGTATCCAGCTACTCTTAAGTTTGATATAAATATAGTTACTCCTCCAAGCTGGATTCCCTCTAGTGATTCTTGTACACCTGTTCCGAAAGTTATAGTGTATGTTCCGAGTATATATGCGATAACAAGAGGAGCCACCATGAGAGTTGGCATGAATACTAGTCCTAAAAATGCTCCAACACTTACACTCGACATACCGCTTTCTATACTTCCTTTTATACCACCCGGAAGCGTTGCGATAGCGACCCAAACAGGGGATATGATAAGCATAATCCAAAGCATAATAGTTCGAACAGCTAAAGCTACAAGCATTACTACAAAAGTGATGAATGCAACAAGTAAAAATAAGAAACTAAATAGTATGTTTATAGTAAGGGTATCAAAGTTTTCTGTAGTTACTCCATCTATAAGAGAGGGGACGTTTATAGTTTGACTTGCGATAAGGAACGCTATATTTTTTGGGGATAACATAAGATCACTCATACTATTTACACATAGTCTGTCATAATCGTCATCACCTACTTCGTCTCCTGTGTAATAAGATATTCCATTTTCTCCGTATAGTTTATCTTCTGTAACGATTGATCCGTCTTTAAGATCTACGATACCATAAGCATTTTGTAGGTCTTTGTTTTCTTCATCTTCAAAAATTCTTGTAGCTATAGACTTCTTATTGAAATGTATAATCCATGCTTTAGGTACTTTACATTTATATCTTACAAACGGATTATAACCTTCTTTATTTGCCTCTGCTCCAGTATTTGTACCATTTGAATATAGTTTATTCATTTCATCATAATTTGCAGTATCTAAACCTATTTTTTGTGCTTCTGATTTTGAAAGCATAAATTTGGTTCGCCATAAACTCACCATTCTTGAATCTTTACTTTGATCTTCACGAATTTGAGTTACTGTACCTTCAAAGAACTTGTCTGCTGGTACTACAGTTCCTGGTATTGAAACTATGGCATTGGTTGTTATAGCTCCAAGATCTATCATGAACTTTGCAAAAAATAGTGAGAAATTTACTAAAATGATACCAAGTATGATTCTTGGTACGGTTGTTTGTATTGCATAATTTTTACCTTCGTCTGTAGAAGAAAGCCCAGAAACACTTATAAATGCTATACCTACAAGGACTATTGCAAATATTATGTTAACAAAATTTCTTACTATTATCCAAAGAGCCTGGATTACATTTTGAAGTTGCGGGTCACTGAATACCCATTCATTTGAAAGAAGTTTTCCTATGATTGCTATAATAGGGTATATAAGCATGAAAAGAACTTCGGTAAATACTTTTGTGACAGTTGTTAGAGAATCTCTTGCTGACTGGAAGCTACTTTGAGTTGTGGGATCTTGAGCGTGAGCCAGGAAGTTTTGTGTAGAAAATCCTTCAAATAAATTTGCGATAACTCCATTATATAAATGATTATTATATTTTGTGAAAATGCCACATACAAGTATAAGACCTATTGCGAGTAAGCTTTTTTTCAATATTTTTCTGATTTTGTATTTATGGTCTTTTTGAAACATAAAGATTATATTCTAAGTATATGGATTAAAAAATTAACTAAATCATCTCGATCTTTATATGAGACTTTGAGATTCGGTATCGATTCTAAAAAAGTTCCTAATTCTGAAAGATCGTTTTTATGAATGTATAGAGGTATGTCAAAGTTTTTCTTTCTTCCAAATGTTATTGTAAATACATCAGATGTTGATCTTGTTATTTTAGCGTTTGTTATGGATTCAAAATCGAAGAAGTTATTATCTATCATGATTCCTGATTTATTGAATTTTACTTTTATGAAGTTACTTTCTTTAGTTCCGACTGAAGTTTCGTATATGTAATACACAACGCCAAGCAAAAGAAATGTAAATGCTGTTATGTATGATTGAGATATAAGTATGAGATAAACTATAAATGATACCAAAAGCACAAGTAATATAAATCTCCATAGATTACTTTTGTCTGCCGATGCAGGAAACCTCCTGAATGCTTTGATATTTATTTCATCCATACAAATAATATAAAATCATTAGATCATTATATCATTTGAGGACTTTTGGGTGCTTTGGTCTTATAGGGATGGTGGAATGAAAGTTAAGTTATGGTATTGACAATATTACAATTAGGTTTTATGAGATACATATTTGTAGTTTATAATAATTTTAATTTTCACTTCACGGCTCAAACCCTGGTTTAGCATTCCTGAGTCGTTTCAATTAAAATTATTATCAATCGTTTATATTCTTTCAAATATTAATCTTAGTACAACGGTTATGGCTCCGTATGAAAGTACGACCGCAAGAAATCCGTATATTACATTGATTGCGAAATCACGTGCTTTGTTGAACCCGTCTTGGTTTCCAAGTGATGTTGCCATTTTGAATCCTGCATAAACTATGAAGACAACTGAAGCTATCAAAACAAGAGGGAAAATATTGTTGGTAAGAATGTTTATGATCAGATTTCGAATACCTTTTTCATTATCAGTAGTTTTGATTTTGTAATCTTCTGATGTTGGGTTACCTACTTCAGGAATTATTAAATTATCTGGTGCACAATTTGGATCAAGTGTTCCATTTTTTATCACTTGAGAAGGATTACATTGAGTTCCATCCGCTCCATGTGACACATTAAAATAAAATCCAAAACTTGAAGCGATAATACAAATAAGTATTAACTTCCGAAATATATTTGTCCGACTCCCCATACGAGTATATAAGCTAAAGAAATAATTAACATTCCTACTATGGAATATACAATCATCATACTTCCTTTTTTTACTTTGTCTCCTTCACCTCCTGCTGTTGCTATGTTATAAGCGCCATAAAGACAAACAACAAACGCTACTGTTCCAGAAATTCGTAAAAGTAAATCTATAATCCATGGTATAACGCTTCGTGAAATACCAGAACGTTCTATATAAGCTTGTTTTGCAGATTCTGCGCCATCAGCACTTTCGCTTGTTGGTGCTTGTGGAAGTAAATAATTGAGCGTATCTCTTATCTTTTCTTCACCAGTTTTTGATGAAGTGGCGTTTTGTCTTTCTACAGCGAAAACTTTATTTGTAAAATTATATTCGGAGATGAAGCTTGGTAAATTATTAACTATATTCACAATAGCAAACGAGACTAAAGAGACCACAAGTCCTATAAGTCCATAAGCGATTGTTCTTGTAGCTTCTTCAGAATTTTCTCCCATGGCAATCATCCATTTGAAACCTCCTATCATCACGATGATGATACAAATACCTGATATGAAACCTATAAACCATTCGATAAAATCGGGAATTAATTTTTCTTGAATATAATTTTCATCATCATTTGAGCCGGTTATAGTTATTTTACCGTCTTTATTTTCTACAAAAGTTTTTTTAAGTTCACTTATGTCACTACATCCAGGAAGTTTTATATCGTTACCACATTCTATAGGAAGTAGACTTGTTTTAAGATTTTGTGTCGAAATATTCATTATTGAAAATCCAACTATGAATATACAGATCAAAATAAATATTGCGATAATCTGTCTTAGTTTATGTGGTTTTGTTTTCTTTTTCATATTTTTAAGTAAAGAAAGTTGGATTTACAAGTCGCAAAATAAGACCAAGTAAAAGAAGTAATATAAGTCCTGAAATACTTCCTATTATCATATTTTGAGCAGTCTCTTTATAATCTTGAAGTCCTGAAATAGAATAAAGTAGTCCTGCAAATATTATTATAACGACGGCAAGAATTGACCCAATATTTAAAGCTAGTGAATAAAAATAACTTAAATAAAACTCAAATACGGAAAACCCACCTGTTGAAATAATAGTTCTACAAATAGTATCATCACTTCTATAAGGGGGTGATGTATCTGGAGAATTTTTAAAAGGACTTTCATTATTATTTAGAATCTCTTGTGTGGAAACCTCTCCTCTTATACACCATGTTTGTCCAAATTTTAATTCATCATCTGAAAGGGAAGTTCCACTCTTATATTCTTTTGCAGGTAAGTTTGCCATAAACACTCCTTCAAGTAGGTCGGTACAATAAAATTTTTGGTAATCTGTAGGAGCAAGTTGTTCCCAATATTCGCAATATGAGATTAAGAGACTTGATTTTTTCTGGCAAAAATATCCGTTTTTTTCTGAACCATATTTGAAATAACCATCATCACATTTATCATCGTCACGTACTCTTTTTATACTGTCGGAAGAATCGTAAATATTTTTGAGAGGAGCGTTACTTCCAGTTCCTGTTGTTGTTTCCTCTGCCAAACTTAAACTTGGAAGTATGAATAATATTCCTATGAAAAAAATGGTTATAAAGATTTTTTTTAGTTTATCTAAATATGACATCTATAAATCGGATAATAATAAAAGATAAGAAAGCGACGACGATTCCTACAAGTGAATAAGTAACTGCATTTTTGCCTTTGGAAAAAAGATCTTCATTTGCTCCTGAAAATATCATGGCAATACCTCCGATTACCATAAATACAAGTGCAACAGTTGATATGGCAATGAGTGCAAGGTCTATCACATGACCTATAAGTTCTGGAATTGTGTCGAGTTTGTCTTCATTTCCTTCCGTTGTGTCGCCTGTTGCTTTTCTTGGACTAAAAATATCTCTTGTACTTAATGAATCATAATTTCCAATAGTTTCCCAAATAGATGGATTTTTTGGTTTTTCTTCCGCCGAATAAACATTGTTTGCCGTCAAAATTGAAAATGTAACTAAAACTATAAATATATATTTTTTCATACGATAAATTTCTTCAAAGTAGATTCTATATATTATTTATCAATTTATCAATCTACGTATAGGAACGAGACTTGCAACATTTGAAAGATTTGTTAAAGTAGATATAATTATTTGTATTCGAAATAATTTATGCTCTCCACTTTTACGGCTCAAACCCCAGGCTATCATGTACGCCTGGTATCGCCTAAATCGTTCCGAGCAAAATTATTTCTTGGTTAAATTTATATGAAACAAAAAGATTATAATGTAAGACTCTATCCCTTTGGGGGTAATAAATTTTCTTCAAGTGAATGATGAGTTTTACATTTAATCTTAAAATTATGAAACAAAGTAAATTATTCGGAAAAACAGTTAAACAAGTACCAAAAGACATAACTTTGAAAAGTCACGAACTTCTTTATAAAGGAGGATTTATTCGTGAAAGTGTTGCAGGTAGATATTATTTTTTACCACTTGGACTTAAAGTTCAAGATAGAATCATGAAAATTGTAGAAGAAGAAATGGATAATGCAGGAGCCCAAAAACTCATAACACCTGTACTTCACCCACTTGAACTTTGGAAAGAAACAAACAGGACGAACTCTGCAGGGTTTGAACTTATGAAAGTTGAAGATAGAAGGGGAGCCCAGTTTGCTTTGGGAGGAACCGCGGAAGAAATGATGGTTGATCTTGTTCGTAAATACAATATTTCTTATAAAGACTTACCTTTTAATATTTATCAATTTTCACAAAAATTCAGAGATGAGAAAAGAGCTCGTGGAGGACTTCTTAGAGTACGAGAATTTATGATGAAAGATGCATATTCTTTCCATAGAGATGAAGAAGATTTCAAAAAAGAATATCAAAATATGTGGGACACATATAAGAGGATTTATGAAAGACTTGGACTTGAAGTAATAGTTGTGGAAGCAGATAACGGATATATAGGAGGGGATTATTGTCATGAATTCATTGTAGAGTCAGAAGCAGGAGAAAGTAGATTTCTTCGTACAAAAGATGGGAAATATGCTGCACATGAAGATGTAGCAAAATTCAAAAAAGAGAAAATGAACTTGGGTGAAGAAATGAAGGACTTACAAGAAGTAGACGCGCCTCGAGGTAATACCATGGAAGATGGAGTAAAACTTCATAAACTTCCTTTGTGGCAACAAGTCAAAGATGTTGTTTATAAAGACAGAACCGGAAAATTTGTACTTTGTATTATAAGAGGAGATCTTGATGTCAATGAAACAAAACTTCAACAAGTAACAGGTATTTTCAATTTAGAAATGGCAACTGGAGAAGAAGTGCGAGAAAAACTAAATTCCGAACCTGGATTTATTTCGCCAGTTGGTATCAAAGAAAACCTACCAAAAGGTGTAGAACTTATAATAGTTGGAGATGATTCTCTTAGAACCGTACGAAATACATATTGTGGAGCAAATAAAAAAAATAAAGATCTTCTAAATATGAATATAGATAGAGATTATAAATGTGATGTAGAAGGAGATATAGCTATGGCACAAGCTGGATTTCAGACTTTGGAAGGAGAAGAACTCATAGAAGGTAGAGGTATAGAAGTTGGTAATATTTTTCAACTTGGATATCACTATTCTAAACTCATGACCGGAGCGAATTTTGTAGATGATGACGGCAGAGAAAAACCATATTATATGGGATGTTATGGGATAGGGATAGGTAGAACTCTGGCGACTATTGTAGAAAAACATTTTGATGAAAATGGTATAGTTTGGCCTGCTTCAATTGCACCTTTTGATATTCATCTTATACAAATTGGAGATTCTTCAGATGTTACAAATAAAGCTTTGGAATTGTATGAATCATTTCAAAAAAATGGACAAACTGTACTTTGGGATGAAAGAGATGTAAGAGCAGGAGAAAAATTTGCTGATTCGGATCTTATAGGAATACCAAACCGAATTGTGATATCAGAAAAGACTCTAGAAAAAGGAGGATATGAACTTAAAAAAAGAGATGAAAAAGAAGCTTCATTTATGAAATTCAATAATTAGTTTTTCATTATGCAAAAACTATTTGAGAAAATTTTATTTTATCTTGGATTATTCATTTTTTTTATAATTCCTTTATTTTTTGCTGATATTGGTATTTATTTTGGGTTTGATTTTTTTCGTTTTGAAACATTAAAAATTTTTGAATTACCTAAAGTTTTATTATTTTTTATTCTTTCAGGTATATGGATTATTTTATATGTTTGTTCACTCATATTTTTTAAATCTGAAAATTATAAACCCACTAAAATAAGTGAATCTTTTTTATTTAAAATATTGATGTTTGGTCTTGTATTTTTTGTTTTCATTTCAAATATTTTTTCTTTATATTTTCCATCAACTCTTTTTGGAATAGTTGAAAGGGGGAATGGGTTTATACTTTTTTGTCAGATGATTATTTTTACATATTTGTTTTGTATAAATTTTCTTACTGATTTTAAAAGAAGGGTTGTATTTTATCGTATTTTGGTTTTGGGTGCTTTTTTAATAAGTTTGATTTGTATTTTACAAAAATTTGGTATTGATCCTGTTTTGAATTTATACAATATAGATTTTCTTGTAGGTAGAGTTTTTGGAACATTTGGAAATCCAAATTATGTTGCTACATATTTTGTTTTTATATTTCCGATTCTGGGAATTTTGATTTATGAGAAATCTGAAAATAAAATTAATAAATATTTTTATTTAGGGGTATTTTTGATTTGTTTGATAGCTTTATTTTTTACTGAAAGTAGAGCGGGTATTTTAGGATTTTTGGTATCGATGATTTTAGTTATATATTTTTCTTTAAAAAAGATTAATTTAAAATATTTATTTTTTGGTCTGGTTTTAGGGATTTTAATTTTGTTTTTATTAAATTTAAATTTTTCAACTATAAATAGATTTGTACCAAATACTTCTAATATGAGATCTTTAAATACTAGATTATTGCTTTGGGAAAATGGAATAAAATTGATCTCTGAAAGATTTTTAATAGGTTATGGAATGGATACATTTTATTCATCTGGTCTTAAAAATGTGGATCCGAAAATACTTCGATTTGAAAATCTAAATGATAGGCCAGATCGTTTTCATAATCATTTCTTAGATTTTATATATGAAAATGGAGTGTTAGCATTTTTGTTTTATCTTGCATTAGTTTTTTATATTTTACGTTTAGGATTTTTCTCTGGAAATAATGAATTTATATTTTTATCTATATCGATTTTTTCTGTTTTAATTACTGATCAATTTGGCTTTTTTCTTATATCTCATAGACTTATTTTTTGGGCATTTTTATTTATTATTTATTTTAATTCATTTGATAAAAAATATTCAAATAAGATATATAATTCTTTTATTTATTATAACGGAATATTTATATTGTTTTTAGTTGGTTTGGTATCATTCTTTACTGGAATATTTTGGTGGAAGGCTGAGAATTTTGCTTATGCAAATGATTATGAAAAAGCTATTGCGGTTTGGCCTTATGGAGTTGAATATTATGATAAATTGCTTTTAAATAAAGATCTTTCTTTAGACAAATTTGAATATTATCTTTCACAATATATGAATCTTAGGAAAGATGAAATTTATGCTTATATCTCAATTTTAAGTCGAAATGATATTTCTTTTGAAAGAAAACAAAAAGCATTTTTTGAAGGTCAAAAAATTGCACCATATTTTCCACCTTTATGGATTTTATATTTGGAAATTTTGAAAATTCAGGATATGGATTTATTTAAACAAAAGATGGATGAATTTCTTTTATTTATTCCTGATACTTGGAAACTTCAAAATAAAATTAATTTGACATTTGAGGAGTCTGAAAGACTTAGACTTTTTTGGAAACATAATCCTAGGATAAAACAGTTGTTAGAATATTAGGTCGAGTTACTATGTGTATTTCGCTAGTTCGTGACTGTCGCATTCCATACGCTACGTACAATAGTAACTCTCTTGAAATTTGTACTCAATGCTGTTCTTATTAAAAAATCTAATCTTGGGTTTAAGCATATTTACTTGTACTAATTCGTAACTATAAGTATTATCTATTTCGGTTATTTTTATTAATCTTCCTTCACTAGTGCCTTCAAACCCGAGTCTAGCATTTCGAGTGCGTATCGGGCAAATCGTTCAGAAAGATTAATAAAAAATTTAAAACTATTGATATTTAATCTGAAATTTTATGTCTCTATCTGTCGGAATTGTAGGTCTTCCAAATGTGGGTAAATCAACTTTATTTAATGTACTTACTCAAAGTAAAGGTGCGTTGGCGCAGAATTTTCCGTTTTGTACTATTGATCCAAATATTGGAATAGTTGCAGTACCTGATGAAAATTTGGATAAACTTGAAGAACTTGTAAAACCTGAAAAAAAGATGCCAGCTACTATAGAATTTTATGATATAGCTGGACTTGTGCGAGGTGCGTCAAAAGGTGAAGGACTTGGAAATCAATTTCTTACACATATTCGAAATACAGATGCGATAGTTATGGTCCTTAGATTTTTTGAAAATCCTGATATTATTCATGTGGAAAATAGAGTTGATCCGATGAATGATTATGAAATCATTATTACAGAACTTGTGATAAAAGATCTTGAAACTGTGAAATCTCGTTTGGAAAAAGCTCGTTCAAATATGAAAAGTGGAAGTAAAGAAGCAAAAATGGAATTTGAAGCGGTAGAAAAAATGTATAATCATTTAGAATCTGGAAAGACTGCTTATGACCTACTCTCGTCTTTCAATGAAGAAGAATTAAAAATTATAAAATCACTTCATCTCCTTACTGCAAAACCAATTTTGATAGCTTGTAATGTGAATGAAGAAAATTTAGGAAGTTTCGATGTAGAAAAAGTAAAAAGAGAGATGGAGAAAAAACAACAAGATCCGAAACTTGTTGATAAATTTTTACACGCCGATGAG
>CAZOKC010000008.1:21367-23533 GCA_964580335.1 uncultured Candidatus Peribacteria bacterium | reverse complement strand
AAGAATTAAAATAAATACATTAAGAAATGTATACTATCCCACTTATTCATCAAGTTTGTAAAGACTAGATTTAATGATATTTACAAAAAATTATTTGATTAATATCCATTTGTGTATAGAATCTGGCTCGAAACTAGATGTTTCTACTTTTTTTACTTCTAACCGAAAGCCTATGAAAAAAATTACTGCCATAGCATTTGGTCTTTTCCTTGTTTTATCTCTTTCAGCTTGTGGACAAACTCCAGCTACTGAATCTACAGACACATCTTCTGAAACAATGATGGAAGATACAATGACTGACGATACTACAATGATGGAAGATACTGCTACAACAACTACTGAAACAACAATGGAAGAAGAAACAACAACTACTGAAGAAGTTGCTGAATAATTTCAACCAAAAATAAAAAAAGAGCTATTATACTATTATAATGGCTCTTTTTTGTTTTGACTTTTAAACACTTTCAAGATAACCTCCTTCGAGTAAAACTAATTATGAATTTAAGAAATGTGGCAATCATAGCTCACGTAGACCATGGAAAGACAACTTTAGTTGATGGTCTTTTAAAACAGTCAAAAACTTTTCGTGAAAACGAAACCGCAATGACACAAGATCTGATAATGGATTCAAACGATCAAGAAAGAGAAAGAGGTATTACAATTCTAGCTAAAAATACCGCAGTAACATATAAAGATACAAAAATAAATATCATAGATACTCCAGGACATGCAGACTTTGGAGGAGAAGTAGAAAGAATCTTAAATATGGCAGACGGAGCAATGCTTCTTGTGGACGCACAAGAAGGACCAATGCCTCAAACAAAATTTGTACTTAAAAAAGCTTTTGATCTTGGATTAAAAATCATTGTAGTAATCAATAAAATAGATAAACCGAATGCAAGGGTAGATTATGTTATAGATAAAATTCACGATTTATTTTTAGATCTTGCTACAAAAGAAGAAGACTTACATTTCCCTGTTTACTATACAATAGGAAGAGAAGGAAAAGCTTGGGATAAGATGCCTTCAAACCCTTCAGAAAATACTGATCTGACTGCAATATTTGAGGCTATATTAACACACATTCCAGCTCCAAATAATAATCCTAATGGATCTTTTCAAATGCTCGTTACAAATCTTGCCTATGATAATTTTCAAGGTAAATATGTAATAGGAAGAATCAATAGAGGTAAAATAAAACCAGGAATAACTGTAACTTTATCAAAAGAAGATGGAACAAATGAAAATGCCAGAATAGATAAAGTTTATGTAACACAAGGACTTAAAAAAATTGAAATAAATGAAGCAGAAGCAGGAGATATAATATCTATAAGCGGAATCAAAAATGCAAAAATAGGAGATACAATTTGCGATAAAGATAATATAGATCCATTACCCAGAATAAAAATTGAAGAACCAACTCTTAAAATAGTTGTTGGTCCAAATACTTCCCCATTTCTTGGACGTGAAGGAGATTTTGTAACAGGAAGACATATTTATGATCGTATAATGAAAGAACTTGAAACAAACGTATCAATGAAAATGGAAACGGGACCAAATGGTGAATATATTCTATGTGGACGAGGTGAACTACATCTTTCAGTCTTTATAGAAGATCTACGAAGAGAAGGCTATGAACTCCAAGTTGGTAAACCTCAAGTAATCACAAAGATAATAGATGGTGTAGAAATGGAACCAATCGAAGAACTAACAATAGACGTGGATTCGCAGTATGCAAATTCCATGACAGCTGAAATTGGTAGAAGAAAAGGATCACTTCATAAACAGGAAGAAAACGGTGATGGAAGTACCAGACTTACTTATGAAATACCTACTAGAGGGCTTCTTGGACTTAGAAACCAAATTCTTACACTTTCAAAAGGAACCGCTCACATGAGTTCATTATTCCTTCGATACGAACCACTTGGAAGTAAAATAAACAAATTAAGAAAAGGTGTACTTATAGCCGATCAAGCAGGTACTGCCGTAACATACGGACTAAATAATGCTCAAGAAAGAGGTGCTTTATTTATTGGTCCACAAACCGAAGTTTACGAAGGTATGATTGTGGGACTCAATGCTTTCGATCAAGATCTTGAAATAAACGTATGCAAAGAAAAAAAACTTACAAATTCCACTGCCAATCCGAGACGAGCGGCTTTGGCG
>CAZOKC010000008.1:0-21317 GCA_964580335.1 uncultured Candidatus Peribacteria bacterium | reverse complement strand
GTTACGCCAAAACACCTTAGACTAAGAAAAAAATATCTTTCAAGAAATGACAGAGAAAAATACGCAAAAGGCAAATTATAAAATTGCAATAATCGGTGGTGGGGCATCTGGTATGATGTCCGGAGCAACACTTGTAGAATCAGGTGAAAATTTAGATATTCATCTTTTTGAAAGAAATAAAAATCTAGGTGCAAAAGTCATAATAAGTGGAGGTGGAAGATGCAATATCACAACTGGAATAAATGATATAAACGATCTTTCAAAAAAATATACCCGTGGAATAAATTTTTTCAAAAATTCACTCAAAGCTTTTCCTCCAAGAAAAGTTTGTGAATGGTTTGAAAATCATGGAATAAGATTAAAAACCGAGAATGATAATAGAGTTTTTCCAAAATCAAATAATGGGAAAGAAATCGTAGAATGTTTTACAAAAATCTTTGAAAAAACGAAATTAAATGTTCATTTAAATGAATCAATTTTAGATATCGAATATTCTGATAATAAATTTAATATAACATCGGATAAACAAACTTATAATTTTGATATAATAATTTTAACAACAGGAGGACAAGCTTTTTCACATACTGGGTCAAAAGGTGACGGTTATTTCTTCGCAAAGAAACTTGGTCATACTATTACAAAACTTGGACCATCTTTAAATAGTTTTGAAACAAAAGAAAATTTTCCAAAGAATCTATCAGGTATAAGTTTCAAAAAAGCATACATTTCTTTCAGAGAAGAAAATAAAATAAAAAATATTGAAGGACCTTTTTTATTTACTCACTTCGGAATTTCAGGGCCTCTAACCTTTTCTTTATCTTCATATATAGCTTTTGAAAATATATCCAAAGACTCGCCTTTCGATATAAAAATGTCACCTGAAAAAAAACAATTTGAAGAAATCGAAAAAACACTAATCGATGAAATACAAAAAAATGGAAATAAATTATTTACAAATATATTACACAAGTTTTATCCAGAAAGATTTTGCAAAGAATTATTAAACTTAGCCAATATAAATACCAGTAAAAAATCATCCGAAATCTCTAAAGAAGAGAGAAAAAAAGTTTCAAAATTTTTATCTGAAGGTATAAATTTAACACTTATTAAAAGACGCCCTGGAGATGAATTTGTAACAGCTGGAGGAGTAAATACTGAAGAAATTGAAAACAAAACCATGAGATCAAAAATAAATCCGAATCTTTATTTTGCAGGAGAAATTTTAAACATAGATGGTCTCACAGGCGGATTCAACTTACAAGTTGCGTGGTCTACAGGGAAAATAGCAAGTGAAAATATCTTAAAAAACCTCTTTCAAAAATAATTTTTTAAAATATCATTAAATAGATTTTTAATATTCCTTTATAATTTTTATGAAAAATTCAAACAGACTAATATTTTTCCTAATAGGATTAATTGTTTTGTGTATACTATATATATGGACAACTTACAACAGTTTAATATCTCTAAATGAAGAAGTAGAAACCGGATGGGCTCAAGTAGAAAATCAATACCAAAGAAGATTTGACCTTATTCCAAATCTCGAGGCTTCTATAAAAGGGACATTACTTCAAGAACAAAAAGTATTTGGAGAGATCGCAGATGCAAGAACCAAATATTCTGGGTCCACAAGTATTACAGACAAAGTTGGTGCCGCAAATAGTCTAGAGTCAGCACTTGGAAGACTCCTTGTAATAATGGAAAGCTACCCAGAACTTAAGTCAAATAAAAATATAACTGACCTTATGGTTGCTTTAGAAGGTACTGAAAACAGAATTTCAGTTGAAAGAAAAAGATATAATGATCTTGTAAAAATATATAACCTGAAAGTTAAAAGAATCCCTGCAAGTTTAATTGCATCATATTTAGGTTACGAAGAAAAGCCTTATTTTGAAGCCCTTCCAGGAAGTGAAACAGCCCCAAAGATCGATTTATCTAAATAAATTATGAAAAAAATATTTTTTACAATTTTTTGTATATTCAATTTATACAATATTTCATCTGCACAAAACGTCAGTGATCCAATAGGATTTGTAAATGATTTTGCAAATATATTAAACCAAGAACAAAAATTGGAACTAGAATCAACTCTTTCCAATTTTGAACAAGATACAGGAAATGAAATAGCATTACTTATAGTTAAAAATCTAAATGGCGAAACTATAGAAAATTACGCGAACTTAGCTTTTGAAGAATGGAAAATAGGTAAAGAAGAAAGAGATAATGGAATCTTAATAGTTATGTCGATGGAAGAAAAAAAAATACGAATAGAAGTTGGTTATGGACTCGAAAGTACTATAACCGACATTGTAGCAAAGAATATAATTTATGAAAAAATAATTCCTGAGTTTATAAAAGAAAATTATTATAATGGACTAAAAGAAGGAGTCTTAGAGATCATAAATACAATTTCATCAGATTCAATGAATGCTGATGCAAACATAACAAATGATAAACCTACATATAATTATATAGGATTTATCTTAATTGCTCTGTATTTGATTCTTCCTCTTTTAAACACAATTCTTGGAATGACTAAATCATACTGGTTTGGAGGTTTGGTTGGAGGTACAATTGGCGGTATTTTTGGATATATGTATAATCCTTTAATTTATTTCCCTATTGCAGGTATTATAATTTTAGGACTTCTTGGATTAATTTATGATTATTTACTATCAAAAGGAATTATCAGGTATAGATTAGGAAAAAATATTTTTTCTAAATCGGGAGACTCTGGCGGGTTCGGTGGTTTCGGAGGTGGTAGTTCGGGTGGTGGCGGAGCAAGTGGAAGATGGTAGTATATTAATATATTACATCAAATAAATATGCTAAATATAAAACCATTTAAACAGGCTCACGCTCACTGTGGACCAGCATGTCTAAAAATGGTACTTGATTATTACGGTATTAAAAAAACTGAATCAGAAATAAGTAAAATATGTAAGACAAATAACGAAGGAACTTTAGGAGAAAATATAGTAAAAGCAGCTCAAAAATTTGGACTCAAAGCAATTATTAAAGATAATAGTTCTCCCCAAGATATAAGAAATTTTGTACTAAAGAAAAAAATACCGGTTATATTTCACTGGTTTTCGGAATATGTCGATCATTATTCGATAATTGTAGACATCGATTCTGAGAATTACTATTATATAGATCCAGACTTTGGAGAACTTCGTGCCAAACGTACAGAAGATCTGAAATATATTTGGTTCGGATTCAACGGAGATTATCCTCAAAAAAATGATGATTTTATTTTAAGAAGACTTATAATAATCGAGCAAAAAAAATAATATGTCTTATTTCTCACTTATCATATCTATCGTTTCAGGACTTATAATATTTATATACGGTCTTGAAAACTTTAGTAAAGAAATGACTGAAATAACAGGTGATAAATTTAGAAATATACTTAAAAATCTAACAAAAAATAGATTTATAGGAGCAACATTAGGTGCCCTTATTACTGCAATGATACAATCAAGTACTGCAACCACTGTAATAACCGTTGGACTTGTAAATGCAGGAACAATATCTTTCGCAAACAGTCTTGGTATAATATTTGGATCAAATCTTGGAAGTACGTTCACAACACAGCTTGTCGCAATAAATCTAACTTCATATGCTTCAATATTTTTAATTCTAGGATTTTTTCTAAGTATCATAAAAAATAAATTACAATATTTCGGTAAAGTTATATTTTATTTTGGCTTGGTATTTTTTGGTCTATATATTGTTGGAGAAGCCATAGAACCAATTAAAGGTAATCCGTATATAGTAGATATATTTGCAGGACTAGAAAACTTCTGGTTAGCTTTTATAGTCAGTACAATATTTACTGGAATAATTCATTCAAGTGCAGTTACAACAGGACTTGCAGTATTACTTATCCAAAATGGTATAATCACGCTAAATGAAGCTATGCCTATAATCTTTGGAGCAAATATAGGAACAACTTTTGCTTCAAATTATTCAAGTATAAATCTATCTATCTTTGCAAAAAGAGCTTCTTTATCTCATTTATTATTCAACCTTATAGGAGTAATTATATTCCTTCCATTTCTGTCACCCTTTCAAAATTTCGTAGAAACAACATCAAATAATCCAGCATTACAAGTTGCTAACGCACATACATTACTAAATCTAATAAACCTTATTATTTTCTTTTTAATACTCCCCTACTTCAAAAGACTTGTCGAATGGATACTACCAACAACTGAAGAAGAAATTCTTCTGGATACAAAATTTCTTCCTCAACAACTTCCAGAAAATAATGAAACTGCTATAACACTTATTGAATCTGAAATGAAATATTCACTTGAAGTAAATCAAAAACTCCAAGAAGAAAGTTTAAGTTTATTAAAACTATTTGATAATAAGAAAGTTGCAAGGATTATAAAACTCGAAGATCTATCAGATTTTCTTGATGAAAAAATAGAACACTCTCTTATAGAAATATCAAAAAGACTTTTTATCAAAGAAAATGCAAATAGAATAGTTACTCTCACACGTATATCAAACTGTCTAGAACAGCTAGGTGATATAACGTCAGATATGACTAAACTTCAAAGAACATTTATAGAAAAAGGTAAAAAAATCCCCAAAGAAGTTACCCAAATATTAGAAAAATTCTTTATCCCATTTATTAAAGAAATAAAAGAACTCAGAAAACACGCATTTACAAACAAATTAGATAAACGAAAATTCAAAATAAACTCACATCATATAAATATAGAAATAAATAAAAATTACAAAGAACACATAGCATTACTCAAAGATCATCAAGATTATAGTGGAGGATTTTTCGTAGAATCACTTTCAATAATGGAAAATGCAATGAACAAATTTATAGAAATTAGAAAATTAATATTTGATTATAAAAAATAATCTCAGTTGAATTTTAAATTTTAATTAATAAATCCATCTTTTCATTTTGTCACCGATATGACAAATTTTATAAGAGTGATATTCGGAAAATAATGCAAAAAATAAATTTAAAAGAAAGAAAATCATATCTCCTTGTAAATAACTAAATAATGAAATAATAGCACTTCCAATAGTTAACATAATCTCTCGTTTACAAGTATGAATCCTAAGCACAAATCCTGTTCCCAAAGTAGTAAGTCCCAATATAAATAATATTGTTGAATAATCTTCAAATAAAAACAAAGACCAAATGATCAAAATAAATCCAAATAACAACATAACAGGAACATCGATTTTATCAGAAGTATTTGTCATCATAAATATAGATGAAGAATTTATATAAATCTGTAAAATCACGAAAAATATACTTCCGCCATCAAAATAATTTAAAATAGAATAAACAAGCATAAACAAACTACCTATCACAAAAAACCAATTTTTAAAAGATTTAACAGGATGACTTATTCTTGTATCAGGAAGCGCCGCTCCGATAACTAATATAATTGCTCCTAAAATACCAATTAAAAAATTTATACTCATATATTATAAAAAATAATTTATTTCATTGTAATTTAAAAAATAAATAAAATCAAAATATCATTAACACATAATGTTGGACTTGATAATTTTACTCGGAACGGTTTAGACTATACTCTGGTGAAATGTTAAACGAAAGTTTGAGTCGTAAAAATGAAGAGCATAAATTATCAAGTCCTATTTGCAATAAAAATAATAAAATGTTACTTTTATGTAAATCACACGTAGTACATTTCGATGATCATCAAATATGCAAAATTTAACCGAATTTCAAATCATTGATCTTTTACAAAAAGGAGATAAAAAAGCCATTTCATATATTTATGAAATGTTTGCTCAAAAAATTCATAACTTTATTTTTTACAAAACAATGGATCATGATTTATCAGAAGATTTAGTAAGTGAAACTTTCCTCAAAGTTATCGATAAAATACAAACTTTCAATATAAATAAAGGTAATTTCTCAATGTGGATATATTCTATAGCAAGACATGTTGTAATAGATCATTACAGAAAATACAAAACTACAGAATCAATAGAATCAGCTTGGGAAATAAAAGATGATTTTACAGATGTAGAAATATCAAGTGACATAAAAACCACTTTCGATTATTTAAAACCATATCTGAAAAATCTTTCTGAAGAAAAAAGAGAAATCCTACATCTTCGAATTTGGGAAAATCTAAGTTTCAATGAAATATCAAATATAGTTGGGAAAACCGAAAGCGCTTGCAAAATGAATTTCAAAAGAACTATAGAGGAACTAAAAAGTAAAATACCTCTAAATATTCTTCTTTTATTACTTCTAAAACAAATATGAATAAACTTATAGACGAAATATTAAAGGATTTATACAAAATAGATAAAAGTTTCAAAGAAAATGAAAAAGAATTGAAAGTTCTAATCAAAAAACTTCTTTCAAACAAACCCAACCCTAAAAAACTTTCTTTAGATTTTAAACAAAATCTTCTAAATGAAATGATTCGGCATTTAAATAAAACAAAACAAGATCCTATTAATTATTTTAATTTATTTTATAATACATTTTTTATGAAAAAATTAGCCCCAATAGCGATTTCTTTCGCACTTGTAATGGTAGTTATAATATCTGGTCTTAACTTTATAAGGTTTGACAAAAGTCTTAATGATCAAAATGAAAATTTACAAAAACTTCTTTCAAATGAAATACAAATACAAAAAAATAATAAAGAAAATGCATTTGGAGAATTTGAAATAACACAAGATCAAGTATCTTCAAATGAAAGATCTCAATCAGGAGGTGGAGGTGGGTTTTCAGAGTCAGCAACAATGGATGCGAAAATGATCGCACCTTATCCACCATTTCCACCATATGGGGAAATGAAAAACTATATTTATAAATTTGATGGAACTCTACCTCAAACTGATTCTAAAATAGATGTATTAAAGAAAACAAAAATTATCGATAATACTACAACTGGAGAAGTATTTTTAGAAAAGGTAACTCTAGGAATTATAAATAAAGAAATCTTAAAAAATACTAAAGTTGATTCATTCAGTCTTTATGAAGACAGAAAAAATGGTTATAGTTTTTATGTAAACTTAAATGCGGGTGAAGTATCTATAAATAGAAATTGGCAAAATTGGGATCCACAACCACAATCAAATTGTACAGATGAAGCATGTTTCAATAAATACAGATTAAAACTAAGTGATATTCCTGAAGATTCTACGCTTATATCAATAGCAAATAAATTTCTAGCTGATTATGAAATTGATACAAAAAATTATGGTACACCTTCAGTAAATAGAGATTTCATGATCCAATACGAAAGAGAACAAAATAAAGAATTTTTCTACATACCGGAAATAGTAAATGTAGTATATCCATTCACTGTAAATGGTATGGAAGTTTACGACCAGTGGGGAAATAAAGTTGGTATGAATGTAACAATTAATATAAGAGACAAAAAAGTTGATAGTGTATGGGGAATCAAAACTCAAAACTTTGAAACTTCAACTTATGACAAAGAAAGTGAAGAAAAAATAAAAGAAATAATAGAAACAGGAGGAGTAGATGGTTATTCTATAAAAGGACCAAATATCAAAGATGTTGAAATCAAATTAAATAATCCAAAACTTGTATATATGAACTTCTTCAAGTACCAAGGCAATACAAGTGATGAATTCCTTATACCTGCAATAAAACTTGATATAAATGCCCCAAAAGATGAATATTCATTTGATTACAGAAAACACTTGATAATACCTCTTTTGAAAGATATATATAAATTCAGACAAGACGGTAACATAAAAGAACCAAGACCTTTCTAATCAAAAAACAATATAAAGAAACAAAGAAGGATTTGCTTACGCAAATCCTTCTTTGTTTGAATAACTAATTATTAATTTGATCCAACATTTCATTTGTTTTTTTAATAGTTTCACTCGCATTTTTTAAAGAATCTTTAGTCATTTCAGTATAATTTTTCATAAGTTCTTTCATTTCATCACTCTCCATGAGATCTTTATAAGATTCATTTATCTCTTTGGCTTGATCTTTAAATTCTTTTAAATCTTTTTCTGATACATCATATTTAATAGTTTGATCACCAACAGGAATTTCTATTTTATAAGTCTTTTCACCACATGCAGATAAAAACAAAAATATAAACATAACAAAAACCAATTTATAATTCATACATTTTAAAATTAAGAAAATAAAAATTATTTTAATAACTTATAAGTAAGCCTTGCAATTTCCTTCTCTTCATCAGTTCTTATAATCATCACTTTTACCTTTGAATTCTTTTTACTAATAACTCCTTCCTTATTTTTCAAATTCAAATTTGAATCTAATTTAACTCCAAGGAATTCTAAATATTCACATACTCTTTTTCTAACTTTCGGATGATGCTCCCCTATTCCAGCACCAAAAATAAGCACATCCAAACCACTTAATGGTGCTAAATATGTCGATATATAACACGCCACTTTATAAGTAAAAACATCAAAAGCAAGTCTAGCGTTTTTATCTTTTGTCATATTTTTTACAATATCTCTCATATCTCCACTTTTTCCATAAAGTCCCAAAAGTCCACTCTCTTTCTCTAAAATATGTTTTATACTATCTGGATTAAATCTCTTAGCCAACAAATGGAAGATCACTTCCGGATCAATATCTCCACATCTTGTCATCATTGGAAGTCCATCCAAAGGTGTCATACCCATACTCGTATCAAGACTCTTTCCACCACGTATAGCACAAACTGAAGAACCACTACCAAGATGACAAGAAATCACTTTCATACTTTTTGCTTTTGCACCTTTGATTCTCAAAATTTCTAAAGCTTTTTCATACATATATTTATGACTCGTCCCATGAAATCCGTATTTTTGAATTCCATATTGTTCCAATAATTTTTTATTCACTGCGTATTTTTTTGCATGATCTGGCATACCCGAATGAAAACTTGTATCAAATACAGCCACAACAGGAATTTTTTTATACTCTCTGAAACATTCATTAATAATTTCAACACTTCTTGGATTATGCAAAGGAGCCAAACTTGAAAGTTTTTCAATATCCTTCAATACTTTTGAATTCACTAAAGTCTCTTTGGTAAATTTTGTACCACCATGAACTACACGAACCCCTATAGCATCTATATCTTTACCTACTTTATCTTTTATAAATAAAATCGGATTCTTAAAAATACTATCTCCAACATCATGTCTATCTAAAACTATTTCACCCAAACTTTTATCATTTGAAAATAATTCGAATTTTATTGTAGAGCTTCCAGGATTTATTACCAAGATTTTCATATTGAATATTTCAAGAAAGATTATACTAAACTTGTAACAATTTTAAAACTAAAACGTATATTAAGTAAGTGTACAAAAATGAGTTCGATTTTTAAGGGATCAACTTCCTTTATTTTTTTATTATGAAAAATCCATACTTCAATCTACTAAAAACCAGCATAAAGTTTTCAGGTAAAAATAAATTAAGATTATTACTTGTCTACTTTATATTTACAATTTCAAATATAACTATCAGACTTGAACCACTAGTGTTTGGGAAATTATTAAATACAATACAAGAAGGTGGTCCTAATATGATTAAAAATTCTTTATTTTATTTAACTATATTTACGTTAATCACTTTAATATTTTGGCTATTCCACGGACCAGGAAGAGTTTTAGAAAGAACTATCGCATTTGATACAATTAAAAATTTCAAAGAAAAACTTTATTCAAACATCATAAATTTCCCTTTAAAATGGCACCAAAATCATCATACAGGAGATACAATAAGTAGATTCAATAAAGCAAGTGAAGCATTAGAAACATTTTCAAATGAAGTATTTATGCATATGGATACAATAATAAAATTTATAGTATCTCTTATAGCAATAATGATTTTTACTCCCCTATCTGGAATTATATCTTTAGTTATAGGAATTTTCTCAATATTTATAATGCTAAAATTTGATAAAGTTCTCATAAAATTACTCGACGAAAGAAACGAGAAAAGACACATTTCATCATCGTTTCTACATGATTATATATCAAATATAAATACTGTTATAACACTCAGACTTCAAAAATTAACCCAAAAAGAATATATTAAAAAAATATTAGATATTTGGCCTGTTTTCAAAAAACACATAAAAATAAATGAATTAAAATGGTTCACAGTAAGTATGATAATGGCATCTATAAATTTTGTAGTTCTCTTCACTTACATATACAAAGAAACTTCTTTAGGTAATACAATTCTTATAGGAACTCTTGTAATGCTATATCAATACACTCAACAATTTATAAATGTATTTTATGATTTTGCATGGAAATATGAACAAATAACATATAACAATACTGATTTAAATACGATCAAATCAATTTTTGATTTCAGCAATTCTATAAATAGTTCCAAAACTTCATTTAAAAAAATAAATGATTTTAAAAAAATTGAAATTAAAAACCTAAATTTCAAATATGAAGACAACAAACACCATACTCACACACTTAAGAATATAAATTTGGAAATAAATAAAGGTGAAAAAATAGCCTTCGTGGGTGAAAGTGGAAGTGGAAAAACAACTACTATGACTATAATACGAGGTTTATACGAACCTGACGAAATAAATATATTTGCTGACAGTAAAAAGATAAATCTGAAATCACTTTCACAGATAACAACTCTTATTCCTCAAGAACCTGAAATTTTTGAAAATACTATAAAATATAATATTACTATAGGTATCTCTCATACAAAAAAAGAAATCATGCAAGCCTGCAAAATAGCTCAGTTTGATGGAATTTTAAAAAAACTTCCTCATGGACTTGATTCAAATATAAGAGAAAAAGGAGTAAATTTATCAGGTGGAGAAAAACAACGTCTAGCACTTGCAAGAGGAGTATTTGCTGCAGAAGACTCTGAAATCATTTTACTTGATGAACCTACAAGTTCAGTCGATAGCGCAAATGAACTACAAATACATAAAAATTTATTTTCCCATTTCAAAGATAAATCTATAATTTCATCTATTCACAGATTACATTTACTCCCACTGTTTGACACAATTTATGTATTTGATAAAGGACAAATGATCGAAAGTGGAAATTATAATGAACTTATAAAAAATAAAAAAAGTCGACTTTCAAAAATAATTTCAAAATATAAAAATATCCAAAACGAAAAATAAAAAATATGCTTAATTATTTCAAAAAAAATATTAAAGAATTACTTAAACTCAATCCTTATGTAAAGAAATTACTTGTAAGTACACTTATATTTACAGCTATATTCGAAATAGTAAAAATTGCCCCACCATACATTTTCAAAGTAATAATAGATACACTTATAAGTAACGATATAATATATACAAACAGCTTTTCATTTATAGTGATTTTGGTTTTAGGATATTTTGTATCTCTAAGCATCATGGCACTTATTGAAAATATAGGAGCGAGTAAAATGATTCAACTAACACACAGAACTCAAGAAGAAATAGATGTAAGTTTATTTGGTAAATTACTAAAATTAAATCTATCATATCATGATGATAACAATACAGGCTCAAACATAGGTAAAATCGTTAGAGGATCTATAAAAATGATCGAATTATTTTTCAACATAGGTGAAAATATTATGCCTATTATTTGTCAAAGTTTTATAACTCTAATAATATTTTTCTATATAGACTGGCGAATAGGATTATCTTATATTTTATTCTTGCCAATTTTTACAGTAGCACTTGCAAAAGGATCTAAAGCGACACAAACTCTAAGAGAAAAATATCATGAATTATTTTATAATTTTACTGATGCAATCACTCAATCTATAGGAAATATCCGAACAGTAAAAGATTTCGCAAATGAAGAAAAAGAACTTAAAAATGCAACGTATTTACTCTCCGAATATCGAAAATGTGTAGATAAAAGAACAATTATTGGAATGAGATATCGTTTATTCAAAGACGCTTTAATAAATATTGCAAGAGGTCTGACACTAGTTATTGCAATTTGGCTTATGTTCCGAAAAGAAATGTCACCTGGTGAACTTGTTTTCGTTATGACCCTTGCAGAAAAAGCATATTTAAATCTACTTAGATTAAACAGAGCTTATTTTCAAATACAAGATGCAGAACCTGCCATAAACCAAGCAAACAAAATATTAGAATCCAAAGAAATGATAATTGATAATTCTTCATCAAAAAAATTTATAACAAAAGGAAGTATAAAATTTGAAAATGTATCATTTATATACAATAAAAATACTAAAGATCATGCGCTAAAAAATATATCTTTCGAAATAAAACCTAAAGAAGTTATAGCTCTAGTAGGAAGAAGTGGATCAGGTAAAAGTACTATTATAAAACTTCTTCTTAGACATTTTGAATCAACTAACGGAAATATACTTATCGACAACACAAATATAAAAGATTTTTCTTTTATAAATCTCAGAAAAGATATAGCCATAGTTTCACAAGAAGTTGAATTATGGAACGACACAATAGCAAATAACATTGCTTATGGATCACAAAATCCATCCATTGAAGACATCAAAAAAGCTTCCAAAATGGCATATGCAGATAATTTTATAGAGAACTTTGAAAAAGGCTATGATACGTTGATAGGTGAAAGAGGTATAAGGCTCTCAGGAGGACAAAAACAACGTCTGGCAATAGCAAGAGCTATTTATAAAAATCCAAAGATTTTGATATTTGATGAAGCAACATCAAGTTTAGATTCAGAGTCCGAAAAATTTATACACAAGTCTATAAATGAACTTTCAGGTAAATTAACTCTCATAATTATCGCTCACAGATTTGCAACTATAGAACACGCTGATAAAATAATTCTTCTTGATAATGGAGAATTAAAAGAATATGGAACACATAAAGAACTTATGAAAAAGAAAGGAATATTTGCAAATTTAAGAAAACTTCAAGAACTTGTGTAAAAGTATTGATATTTGCAAAATAAAATTTATTCTTATTATGTTCATAAAAATCCCACAAATGAAACAATTCAACTTTTTGCTTATAATTTTTGTCTCTTTAATTTTAGCAATATTGTTTTTTTCTATTCCTCACAGTAAAGGAGTTTTAAATTTGAAACAAAATAAATTACCTAAAATCAAAACTCATTTTCAAGAAATAAAAATAGAAGAAACAAATAAAACTCCTCAAATAAATAAAGTAGAAAACGATTCTTCTGATCTAGCTTTACTTGTGAAATTCAATTTTAATACAAAAATATTTCCAGTAAATTTACTTCCAAAAACAGGTTCAGTGCTACAAGACACTATGGGTGGAGCAATGATAAGTATAATATATATTCAAGATGAAAATAAATTCAAAATTACAAACACAATAACTGGAGAAGATATTCCTTTTGAAGAAGGGAAATTACAAGATTTTATAAATAATAATCCAAGAGCTAAAGTATATAATCCATAAATTAAGTATGAAATTTTTTCTTGATACAGCAAATTTAGAAAGCATTAAAAAATATGCTTCATGGGAAATAATTGATGGAATTACTACAAATCCTTCACTTATCGCAAAAGAAGGTAAAGATTTGAAAACAACTATAAAATCTATTTGCAAAATTCATTCAGGAATTAAATCTATATCTTGTGAAGTATCATCTGAAAATGCAAAAGAAATGATAAAAGAAGGAAAAGAATTTGCCAAATGGCATAAAAATATTTACGTAAAAGTTCCTGCAACTATAGAAGGCCTAAAAGCATGCAAAGCCCTTTCTAAAATAGGAATTCGAGTAAATGTAACTTTAATATTCAACTCAGCTCAAGCTATAATGGCAGCAAAAGCGGGAGCAAGTTTTGTTAGTCCTTTTATAGGAAGGCTTGACGATATAAGCCAAGATGGAATGGCACTTATCAAAGAAATTGTAAGAATATTTGAAAATTATAATTTCAAAACCGAAGTCTTAGTAGCAAGTGTTAGACATCCAAGACACGTGATAGAATCAGCACTTATCGGAGCAGATATAGTAACTATGCCTGAAGATGTAATAGAAAAACTTATACATCACCCATTAACTGAAATTGGACTTATGAAATTTGCTTCAGATTCAAAAAAAATGCAAAAGTCGAAAAAACTTTTATGAAATTACCAAATTTATCAGATAAATTGAATCTTTCTCAATTAAAGTTTCTTGAAACTTTTACAAAATCCTGTCGAAAATCTATTTTAGAAATGACTACAAATGCAGACTCAGGACATCCTGGAGGATCTCTTTCTAGTATAGACTTTTTAAGTGTACTTTATACTTTTATAATAAGTCAAAAAGGACGAGATGTTGTAATTTCAAACGGACATATATCACCTGCAATATATTCAATATTAGGTGAATTTAGTATAGAAAAAAAAGATGAAATCATAAAAACTTTTAGAAAAGCAGGAAGTAAATTTGAAGGTCATGTGACAAGACATGTAAAAGGAATTACATATGGTACAGGACCGCTTGGTATAGGAGTATCTGTTGCAAGTGGATTTGCACTACAAGAAAAACTTTATAAAAAAAATAAAACCATATACGGAATACTTGGTGACGGAGAATCGCAGGAAGGACAAGTTTATGAAATGATTAATTTTGCAAGTAAATATAAACTCGATAATCTGGTACTCATAATGGATTATAATCAAGTACAACTTACAGATTCTCTAAAAAAAATAATGCCAATAAACCCATCAAAAATATTCAAATCTTCAAATTGGAATGTTATTGAAATAGATGGTCACAATTTCAAAAATATCTGGGAAGGACTAAAAAAAGCTGAAAAAAGAAACGGGAAACCTACAATAATTATTGCAAAAACTATAATGGGGAAAGGGAGTTTATTGATGGAACCTGAAGGGGGAAAATATAAATCTACTTGGCATGGAAAAGCAGCAAAATACGAAGAAATAAAAAAAGATTTAAAAAATCTTTCTCTTACAAAATCTGAAGAAAATATTTTGAAAGAATTTAGAAAGAAAATTAAATGGAGACCAAAACTAGATTTCACAAAAAAGTTAAGTAAATTATCTGTAAAATTAGGTAAACCAATATTATATAATTCTGAAACACTTACAGATTGTAGAAGCGCATATGGAAATGCTTTATTTGATTTATGCAAACTAAATAAAAATATTTTAGCTTTTTCCGCTGATCTTTCCGGATCTACAAAAACAAATACTATAGAAAATAAATTCCAAAAAAGACATATAGAAGTAGGAATTGCTGAACAACACATGATGTCATGTGCAGGGGGTATAAGTTTAAAAGGATACATACCTTTCGCTTCAACATTTGGAGCATTTGCAACAAGTAGAGCAAAAGACCAAGTAAGAGTAAATGATATAAATGAAACAAATCTAAAAATCGTTTCAACTCACTGCGGACTTTCTGTAGGAGAAGATGGACCAACTCATCAAGCAATAGATGATATGGGATCGATGCTTGGACTTTTTAATACTCACGTTATAGAACCAAGTGACCCAAATCATACAGATAGGATTATAAGATATATAACATCAGTTTATGGAAATTTTTATGTAAGAATGGGAAGACATAAAATACCTGTTTTAACAAACGAAAAAGGTAAACCTTTCTTTAATGAAAAATACAAATATGTTTACGGTAAATGCGATATTTTAAGAAAAGGATCTAAACTCACGATAATAACTTCTGGACCTATGGTAAACTTGGCATTAAAAGCTCGTGAGCTACATAAAATACCAAAAAATATAGAAATAATTATTGCAAGTTCGCCTAAAAAGTTTGATGAAAACTTACTAAAATCAATTAAAAAAACTAAAAATATTTTAGTTTTGGAAGACCATAATATATATTCAGGATTAGGAAGTCAGATTGCAAATTTTATACTTGAAAATAATATCAAAATAAATAACTTCAAAAAAATGGGAGTAAAAAAATATGAGCTTTCAGGAAAACCAGAAGAGCTATACAATAAAGCAGGTATAGGAATAAAAAGTATATCAAATGAAATTATTAAATTAATATGAATAAAATAATCTTATACTTATTTAAATCAATTATTTTTAATTTTGAACGATTTTGGCGATACGAGTCGTACATGTTAGACTCGGGTTTGAGCCATGAAGTGAAAAATTAAAAATAATTGATTCTAACTACATAAATTAAAATTATGCTAATAAAACTCTCGTGTGGAATAATACCAACCAAAATTGAAAAAGATGGAAATTACAAATTTCTAACTATAAAACATAACAAAGACCAAGGTGGAGATTATAGCTTTCCAAAAGGCCATATAGAAAATATGGAAAATATTGTAGATTGTGCCTACAGAGAAACATTTGAAGAAACAGGTATTTCAAAAGAAAATATCAAAATCATTGATAATATATTTTTTGAAAATAACTATACAGTTGAATTCATAGGTCAAAAAATTTTCAAAAAAGTTATATTCTTTATAGGTTTCATTGAAGGAAATCCTGAAATCAAAATTCAAAAATCAGAAGTCGAATCATATGAATTTTTAACATTTGATGAAATTAGATCAAAAAACCCTTATGAGAACTTTAAAAAAATGTTAGATGATGTAAAATTATTTTTGGATAAATATTTACAAAAATGAAACTCCCCATAATAATTGCAAATTGGAAAATGAATAAAACTGAAAAAGAAGCTTTAGAATTTATAAAAACGCTTTCTAAAAATTTAAAAAAGCAAAAATCATCTATATTAATTGCTCCACCAACAATATTCCTTAATTCTATAAAAGAAATTTGCAAAAAAAACAAATACAATCTTTGTAGTCAAAATATTTTTTATAAAGATGATGGTGCTTATACAGGAGAAACTAGTGTAAAGATGCTCGGAAAAGACATTAATTTTGCACTTGTAGGACATAGCGAAAGAAGAATTTTATTTGGTGAAAACAATTTTAACGTAAATCAAAAAATCAAAGCTTTATTAAAAAACAAAAAAAATCCAATTCTTTGTATAGGTGAAAATGAAGTAGAAAAGTCAAAAAAACAAACTCAAAAAGTCTTAGAAAGTCAGATTAAAGAAGCTTTGAAAAATATTTCTAAAAAAAATCTTGGCGAAATAATTATTGCATACGAACCAATATGGGCAATAAGTAATTTCAGAAAATCAAAAAAGAAATTTGAACCTGATATAAAAGAACTTAATCATTCTTACCAAATAATAGAAAATTACTTAAAAAAGCTTGGAAACAAATCTCCTATAATAATCTATGGTGGAAGCATAAATATAAAGAATTCTGAAACTATTTTCAAATCAACAAACTTCAAAGGAGGTATAGTTGGTCATGAAAGCCTTGATCCAAAACATTTTGCTTCTATTTGCAAAATTATTTCAAAAATTAAATCTTAATCCAAACTTTTATGAAATTTAAAATTCCTCTTGATGTTCCTAAAAAAATGCATAAAACTTACGAGAAAAATTTTAATCTCGCAACCCATGGAACTAGAAATCTTATGCTTTTCCCTGGAGACCAAAAAATAGAACATTTAAATGAAGATTTCTTTGGTAAAGGAATTCCTCTTGAAAATAATGACCCAGAACATCTTTTTAAGATAGCATCAAAAGCTAAAATAGGTGTTTTCGCTACACAACTTGGTATGATAGCCAGATACGGGATGGACTATCCAAAAATCCCCTATTTAGTAAAAATAAATTCAAAAACAAATCTACAAAAAAAAGAATTTGGTGACCCAATAAGTACAAGTTTGTGTGATTTTGAAGATGTACTAAATCTAAAAATGAATGCAAATCTGCAAATCGTAGGAATCGGTTACACAATATATCTTGGAAGTGAATATGAAAGTGAGATGTTAGCGGAAGCAGGTAGACTCATACAAGACGCTCATCGAAACGGAATGATAACTGTGATTTGGATGTATCCAAGAGGAAAATCAGTAAAAGACGAACATGACCCAAATCTTATCGCAGGAGCTACAGGAGTAGCATGCTGCCTGGGTTCAGATTTTGTAAAAGTCATACCTCCAAAATCTACTACAAAACAATCATCTGCAAAGCTTCTCAAACAAGCTACCGGATCAGCTGGAAGAACTGGAGTTATTTGTTCAGGTGAGTCAGCAAAAGATCCTAAAAAATTCTTACAAAATCTTTACGATCAGATCCATATAGGCGGAGCTAGAGGAAACGCAACAGGCAGAAATGTTCATCAAAAACCACTTGATGAAGCTATACGCTTTGCAAATGCAATCTTCGCGATAACTGTACAAGGAAAATCTGTAAATGAGGCATGGAAGATTTATAAATCCTAATTTTCATATAAATAAAAATTTCTTATGTATAACATTGGCCTCATAGGTCTTGGCCCAATGGGAAAAGCACTTGCTAGAAATCTATCAAACAAAAAAATCAAAACTCTAGTTTGGAATAGAACATATAAAAAAACTAAGGAATATATCAAAGAATTTGGGAATAATTATTTAGAAGGACAAAAAGACTTAAAAACATTTATAAAAAATATAGAAAGACCAAGAAAGATAATCCTTTTTATCCAATCTGGTGGAGCTATAGATGAAATACTTGAAAAAATCCTCCCATTCTTAAATAAAGAAGACATCATAGTAGATATGGCAAATGAGCATTATAAAAATACCGAAAAACGAACAAATTATTTACAAAAGAAAAAAATACATTTTTGCGGATGTGGAATATCAGGAGGAGAAGATGGAGCTCTCAAAGGGTCAAGTATAATGTTTGGAGGATCGAAAGAAGCTTTCAAACAAATGAAAAAATATTTAGAAAAAATTTCTGCAAAAGATTTTAAAAATAAACCTTGTGTAACTTATATTGGGCCAGGTGGATCAGGACATTATGTAAAAATGATCCACAACGGCATAGAGTATGGAATAATGCAAATAATGGCAGAAACTTATGAAATATTTAGAAAACTTTATAATTTAGAAACTAGTGAAATATCAAAGATTTTTGCTAAATGGAACAAAGGAAAACTCAAATCATTTTTATTTGAAATAGCAGTTCCAGTTCTATCAAAAAAATGTGAAGAAAATAAAAAATCTTATCTCATAGAAAAAATACTAGATAGTGCCAGCCAAAAAGGTACGGGTAAATGGGCTAGCTTAGATGCTTTAGATAGAGGTGTTGCTTTTCCAAACGCTACTCAAGCCGTATTTGCTAGATACATTTCAGGAGAAAAAAATAAAAGATTGAAACTTTCAAAATTATACAAATTAAAATCTCCAAAGATTCCTAAACCAAATCTTTCAAAATTTATAGATCTAATGGAAGATACTTTGTATTCATGTATTATCATCGCATTTGCTCAAGGTTATGAACTCATGGAAAAGACTTCAAATGAAGAAAAATGGAACCTAAACCTAAAAGAAATATCAAGAATCTGGCAAGAAGGATGTATTATAAGAGCCAAAGTTTTAAAAGAAATTGAAGAAGCTTTTAGTAAAAAAATGACTCATTTATTTGAGGACAAAAAGATTGTTAAGATCTTAAAATCAAATATAGAAAAAATCCGTGAAGTCGATTCACTTACGACAAAAGTCGGAATAGCTACACCCGGAATATCAAGTGCTCTTTTCTATTTTGAATATATGATACAAGACAAAATGCCAACTAATTTTATCCAAGGTTTACGTGATTATTTTGGAGCTCATACTTACGAAAGAATAGATAAAAAAGGATCTTTTCATACAGATTGGAAATGATTTTAATTTATATTTTTTACTACCAATATATGAATTTATTTTGATTTTGAAAGATTTGGGCGATACGCACTCGAAATGATAGACCAGGGTTTGAGCCCACTAGTGAAAAATTAAAATAAATTCAAATATAGTTTTGCTAATATGAACTCCTTAAAAAAAATCAAACAACCATTCTCTCTCACAATATTTGGAGCATCAGGAAATCTTGCCAAACTCAAATTATTCCCCGCAATTTATGAACTTTATACTAAAGATAAATTACCAAAAAATTTTAAAATAATAGGGTTCGCAAGAAGCCAAATGAATGACGAGAAATTTAGAAAAATATTCAAAACAAGTATCAAAAAACAATATAAAAAATTTGATGAAAACAAATTAGAAAAATTACTTAAAAAAATACATTATTTCAAAGGAAATTATGAAGATAATTTTATAGAATTCAAAAAATTCCTCGATAAATTCATAAAAAAGAAAAACTATACAAACTTAAATTACCTTTCAGTTCCACCAAATACTTTCAAAAGTATTATTAAAAATCTTGCAGAGATAAAAAATAAATCATCAAAAACACAAATAATAATAGAAAAACCATTTGGAGAAGATATGAAATCAGCCAAAAGTTTATTTAAATTCATTTTGAAATATTTTGATGAAAAAGACTTTTATTTACTCGATCATTACCTTGGTAAAGACTTAGTTCAATATATAAGAAAAAAAAGATTGAATACAAAAGATATTTCAAATATCCAAATTACTTCTTTTGAAAACACAGATGTAGAAGAAAGACTTGGATATTTCAACCAAGTTGGAATCATAAAAGATATGATTCAATCTCATTTATTACAACTACTTGCTTCAATATTTGTTACTAAAAAAGATTGTTTCAAATTTCTAAAATCTCTTTCATTCAGAAATGAAGTTATTATAGGACAATATCAAAAATATTGCGATCACAAATTTTGTGATTTATCAAAAACTGAAACATTTTGTGCAATAAAATTATTAGTGAAAAACAAAATTCCAATATATATAAGGGTCGGAAAAAATATAAATAAGCATCAAACTTATGTAGTTTTAGAATATAAAAATCAAAACAAATTAATACTTGAATTATATCCAAATACAAAAATTATATTTAAAGAAAATAAAACTAAACTTGAAATAGAAAAATACATAGATTGTGAATCAAAAGAATTTCTTGGAGACTATTCAAAAATGATTTTAGCGAGCCTAAATCAGAAGAAAGATATTTTTGTAACCTTCAAAGAAGTTTCAATTTGTTGGAAGATAATAGACAAAATTGAAAATTTTATAAAACAAAACAAAATACCTCTTGAAATGTATAAAAGTAAAACAAATGGACCAAAATCTCAAAATAAAATTATAGAACAAGATGGCTTTTCATGGTATTATTTAAAGTAATTTAACAAATAATTATATAACTTTTTATTCTGAACGATTTGCTCGATACTCCGGCGAAATGTTAGCCTGGAGTTTGAGCACACTAGTGAAGATAAAATAATTTCAAACATACACATCAAATAATATGAAAATCATTAATTTCACCTCCAAAAAAGAATTCGTAAATGAAAGTGTCAAATTTATTCTCAACCTAATCGAACACAATCC
>CAZOKC010000007.1:23592-26142 GCA_964580335.1 uncultured Candidatus Peribacteria bacterium | reverse complement strand
ACCTTCTTTTTGAACTGTTCTGAAATTCCGATCAGTTGCTTCCTGCGTTAATTCTTTCTCTGTGTAAATATTTTTAATATGCTCACTGATATTAGCTTTACTCGATTGAAAAAGTTCAACAAGTTGTCCTTGGGTAAGCCATACAGTTTCACCTTCAATCCGCACATCTATACGAGACTCTCCATCATTCCCTTGGTAAATAATTATTTGATCTTGATCATCTTTTTTCATAGAAATTATTTCTTTAATTCTTTAAAAGTCAAAAGTTTGTTTCGATAGTATTCGTATTGTTGCCTTCTTGCCTGGATTTCTGCAGGCAAACCTATAGAAATATCATTTACAAGAGTATCAAATTTGTCAAGAATTGAGACTATTCTTTGTTGTTCTTGAAGAGATGGAATAGGGATTTTAAATGATCTAAGCGTCGTTAAGTTAAGCATTCCATAATCTTTCATATTACTTTTCAGGGTTGAGTAAAGACTGGTTAAATAATAAAAAACAAACTTATCATTTAATATCAAGTTATCTCTTGATTTAATACTAGCTATATTTTGATTTGTGCTAGCTTCAAATTCTAAAAAGGCAGTTTTAAATATAGTTGCGCCAACAAGTGCAATTAATGTTGTTTCATTACTTAACAACTTTGCACTTGAGTTTCTAAGACCAAGGCTTGTAATAAAACTATTTGCTACATGTATAGATTCATTTCTACATGACTCAGACTTAATCCATGGGATGTCACCATTCTCCCAATATTCTTTCTTCGCTTTTGATGGTGTTCCACCAGAACTAATATAACAAACTTCGCCAAGCGTTTTAATTTTCGGGTTTTTATTATTCAAAAATAAACTTGCCCTATAATACTCATACTGCCTCTTTCTCGCCTCTAGCTCTGCCTCTAGCTCTGCCTCTAACTGTGTGAATTTATCCAAGATGTCAACTATTTCTTGTTGGATTGGAAGAGGTGGGAGAGGGATTTGGAGTTTACCTATTTCCCCTAAATTAATCTTTATTGGAACTGCATTAACCAATGTTCTCTTCCTCAATTCCTTTTTTCCAATGTCACTTTCAATAACATGTTTCAAGTAGTTTGGTAGAATTTTTTTTGTATCCGGTCGGATTAAAGCTAATGTAACGTAATACGCCAAATCATCATTTTTACTAACAAGTGCACAAGTTCCGATTATACCAATCCTAGTCATAAAAACATCACCAATTCTTGGTTTGATTTTATAATTCTTCTCATAATCAGCTAAAGTTATATATTTATTTGTAGAGTAAATAGATCTTATATTTTCTACACTAACAAACGGTATACCCTCATTTGTATATTTAGGAGTATTGTGAGTTCCATCATAAATTTTTGCCACTTCGTCCAATTCTTTAAATTCCACACCATTTGGGCATAGTTCTGCAATTAGTTTTTCGATTTTGGGTTGGTGGGTGGTCATATTAAATTTGTTCAATTAAATTAACAAAATCTCTGAGAATACTATTTTTAGTAGTATCGGATAAATCTGTTTTCCATTCAACTTGAGTATGATGAAATCTATGTAAATCTAGTTCCAATAAGGCATCTTTTACTGTACATTTTCCGCCAATTGCTTCAAGAAAGTTATTTATTGATACAGTATTAAAATTAATTGGCTGACCATTTCCATCACGATACTTTTCTAGTGTATTAATATACTTTGCTTTCAATAAATACTCCGCACAATCTCTTGCCTTCGGTAAGGCTTCATCAAGATTATTATTTGTTTCAATAGCACTAATTATATAATTTAAATCACTATAATATTTATCAGATTCGAATTTCTTAATATCAACAACTTCAAACATTGTTCCATCATTAGATTTACTGTAATTTAGTTTTAATAGTTTTTTGTCATCTCTACTAGTGGAGGTAATCAATCTATTCAATTGACAATAAAAACCTTTTTCATGAGTAAAAACTATTTTTTGCATTGGCTCTTTGTTATCAGTATTTTTAATATTATTAAATAATTTTATTGTTTCTTCTTTTCGATTTATATCAAAACTTGAAAATGGGTCATCGAGAATAATAATTTTACTTTCCAGATCAATATCATTTTTAAGAGTGGATAGAAAGAATGCGAAACCGAGAAGACGCTTATCACTATCACTAAATGTCTCTTTAAATTTCCCTGTTTCAACTAAAATAGACTGTCCTTGAATATCTATAAACTCAAATAGATATTCGCTTATTTTCAAATAATTATTTCTATCTCTGTTGTCTATGGATGGTATTAGTTTCTTAATTTTAAAATCAGCCTTAAGTTCTCTTAGAAAAGAGTTGATATTTTGTAAATTATTTTCAAAGATAGTATTAACTTTTTTATTTAAATCATCTTGAGCTATCCTTTTTTTATCATTTTTATCCTTAAGGTTTTTTTCAATTTTTTTATATTCATTAAAGAAGGTTATCCCTTCTGGCAAATACCTATATTTATTTAATTTTAGATCATTTAAATCAATATTTAATTTAGCTTTTTCCTGATATCCAAGAGCTTGTTTATTAATTACTCCTAT
>CAZOKC010000007.1:13005-23576 GCA_964580335.1 uncultured Candidatus Peribacteria bacterium | reverse complement strand
TTTTTTGATTTCGAAAAAATATCCTTAACCAGCCTAAAGTTAGTATCATTTTTAAAATCACAATCAAAATTTAAATCTTCCCTTTTCTTTCCAACTTTCTCTTTTACTTCTTTCAGTGCATTCTCAAAATTTGTATGATCAATTACCTCCTGAATAGTAGAAAATATCAACAAATCAAAAATAAGTAATTCTCTTTCCAAATCAAAAGAAAGAAATATTTTTGAATATTTTTCAATTTCATCTTTGAAATTAACATATTCTTTATCAAAATACATTGATAAATCATCCATGAAATTTTGCACATTTATTGTATTTTGTGAACAAAAAGGACAAATATTGCCTTTTTTTAATTTCAATCCATACCCCAGAAAACCCTTTGCTTTCTCTAAATTATTTGTGTTCTCAGACAGATGTTTTTCTATCACTTGCTCAAAAACACTATCAATTCTTTTATCAAATATATCTTCAATTATCTGAATATTTAACTTATAAAAATCAGATTCTTGCGATTTCTTTTTCAACTCTGAGAGTTTTTCATCAATAGATATTGCATTTTCTTTTTCTTTTATTTGTCTATCAATATCTGATACTTCTGTGTTTATTTTTAAGAACTTTTCCAATTGATAATTTTTATTAAAAGTATTTCTACGTTGGCTCAATTTATTATTTAAACAGAATTCGCAATCCCCACAAGAGCCACTATGGCATTTAATAATCGAATTAATTTGATCTATATCTTCCTTAATACCATCACCAATTAAAATTTTAGGCAAAGATTTTAGATGCTCACCTTTAATTTGGTCTTCAGAAAAGACATGGCTATTAATAAAATCATTATCGAAAATTAAAATATTATCATTTTTCCACGTATTCTTTCCATATTCATGGAATCCAATAACACTATTATTTTCATTTTCAATTTTAATTTGAATCGCATCTTGCGATTTAAATTTTTTTCTATTTTCTAGGGACTTACCAGATTGTAGAGATTTAAAAACAGAAACCAACGTAGTTTTTCCATAGGTATTATCACCAAAAATTATAGTATTCCTCTTAAAAGAAAAATCATCATTTTTATTCTCTTCAGTTTCTCCAGCTTTTACTGGGATGTTTAATCTACCCAGATTTTTAATTCTTAAAATTTTCTTAATCATATTTTTCAGTTACTCCCCTCAATCTCCTCCACAATCTCATCAATCAAAGTTCTTAGCTCGCTTTGTCTTGCTACGATTCCTTTGATTTCTTTGTTGAGCTCTTTTATATCTATTACCTCCCTAGTATCTTTTTGCTCTACATAGCTTGATACTGAGATATTGTAGTCATTTTCTGCTATGTCTTTGTTATCAACGAGCTTAGCAAAATGTTCTGAATCTTTCCTTTCTATGAAAGCATCGAGGATTTTTTTTCGATTTTCTTCACTAAGTTTATTTTTGTTTCCACCTCGGACAAATTCAGCAGATGCGTCTATAAACAAAGTCTTATTGTCTTTCTTACTTTTCTTCAGAACTATAATACAAGTAGCAATAGTAACTCCAAAGAAAAGATCCGGTGGGAGTTGGATAACTGTATCGATGTAGTTGTTGTCTATCAAATATTTTCGGATTTTTGCTTCTGCACCTCCTCTATATAAGACTCCGGGAAATTCAACTATCGCAGCTACTCCACTTGTAGAGAGCCAAGAAAGCATATGCATAGTGAAAGCAAGATCAGCTTTGCTTTTTGGGGCAAGTACACCAGCAGGAGAAAAACGAGGATCGTTTATCATGATAGGATTTGAGTCTCCTTCCCACTTGATAGAGTATGGAGGATTGGAAACGATGGCATCAAATGGTTCATCATCCCAATGCTTTGGATCTGTAAGGGTATCTCCATGAGCTATATTAAAATGATTATAATTGATATCATGCAAAAACATATTGATACGACAAAGATTGTAAGTAGTAAGATTTATTTCTTGACCATAAAAACCTTGCCTTACATTTTCTTTTCCAAGTACTTTGGCAAATTTCAAAAGAAGAGCTCCAGATCCACAACAAGGATCGTATACTTTGTTCACTTCTTGTTTCCCTAATGTCGTGATCTCTGCCAAAAGTTCGCTAACTTCTTGTGGGGTATAGTATTCACCTCCTGATTTACCAGCATTGGAAGCAAACATCGCCATCAGGTATTCATAAGCATCTCCAAATGCATCTATTGTATTATCCTCATAATTTCCAAGTTTCAAATTACCAATAGCATCAAGGAGTTTTACAAGTTTTTGATTTCTGTTTTCTACAGTACTTCCAAGTTTATTGGAATTCACATCTAGATCATCAAATAATCCTTTCAGGTCATCTTCACTCTCAAACCCTTTGGCAGAATTTTCTATATTATCAAAAACTCTTGCTAGCGTCTCATTTAGTTTTGTATCTCCACGAGCATTCTTTCGAACATTTACAAAAAGTTCACTTGGTAGTATGAAAAAGCCTTTTTCCTTTATAGTATCTGACCGACCAAACTCTGCTTCTTTATCTGAAAGAGAAGCATAATCAAAATCTTTATTACCGGTTCGTCTTTCATCTGCATTTATATAGTTTGTTAGATTTTCACTTATGAATCTATAAAAAAGCATCCCAAGAACATATTGCTTAAAATCCCAACCATCAACACTTCCTCGCAGATCATTGGCTATCTGCCAAATAGCACGGTGGAGCTCAGCACGTTCTGTTTCCTTGGAGGTGTTGTGGTTAGTCATAATAAATTACATAATTCAACGCACTTATTATATATAATTAACTGTTTAAAACAAACCCTGCTTTTATTAAATGTTCTTGAATGTACAAGATTTGTTTCTTTTTCAAATGTCTAACAATTTGTTTGGATTTATCAAAAATCTCTCCAGTATATGGGTTCAGCTTTGTATTACTTTCATAATCATGTCCATGTGGAGTACATGGAAAAGGATCTTTATCATATTTATGAAAACACCATATAACATTACCTTCTTTTATTCTTTTTCTTTGGGTATAAAAAGATTTACCTTCATCAAAGATCCACTCTTCAGGAATTTCTATAATTCTTAATTCAATTTCCATAATCTAAACTTAATATTTACACTTTTAATTAAACAACTCCATCCTTCATACATTGCTCAATGAATAGTGGTATGTTCCAAAATGGAACTAACCATACTTTCTTCCAATTCACCATCATTAAAAATATTTCCCAGATGTTTCGTAATAGCTGGTCTTTGTACATCAAAAAGCTCTGCCATGCGATCCTGAGTGAGCCAAAGATTTTCATTATGCAAAAAAACTTCTACTTTTATCTCGCCACTAGGTGTTGTGTAGAGCAAAAATTCTGTTTTTTGATCTTTTAGTGACATTTGATTATCTTTCTTTGTCATAAATAAAATAGATTTATACACAATATAGATTATCAGATCAGATTTATCAAATTTCTTATTGTCAATTAACCCACTTTCTCAGCGTGTTATACGAACTCGGCGTAACAAATTTGAAATGATTTGCGTATTTATTTATGAAATCATCTTTCGTGACAGAAAAACCTACCCTTGGGGTAATGTAGATCTTGCCGGTTAGCCTTACCGGAGGCTAAACACGATCGTTGTCGTGAAGTTATTACAACTGTAGAGGTGCAGCGACTTGCGGGTATTGCAGAAGTCCCGCCGAAAGATGATTGCCGTATAAAAAACCGTGAATCCCTCCAAAATCTTACACAAATTCACGCTTTATCTCTTAGCTATACCAAACTTCGGTTCATATTCATTTTCTAGTAGTTCATTACCTGACCATCTACCAAACCGAGCTTTGCAATCCATACACATTATTTCACTGATCCCATCATAATAATTTGGATGATCCATCGAATATTCCACCAAAACTATGTTGGCACTTTCACATTTCTTACATTTTTTGTCATCCATATTAAATACAATAAGATGTAAAATTTATTGTTTAGCATTTAAAGATTTTGGTACAAATCCATTTTTCTCAAGTATATGAAAAATACCTCTAAGCAAGTAGTTGTTTGCAAATCCTATGGTGTATATTCGAGCTTTCCCTGGTACAGGATAAAGCATATCTTTTTCTCTCAATTTCTTGATAATTCTAGATCTTTGAACCGAAGATTCTTGACCAATTACTGATTGCAGATCAACAGGACGAAGAGACATATCAGATTTTTTAACAAGAGATGAAAGTATATCAAATTCTCTATCTGTAATATGTTTTCTTTCCAATGAAAATCTAAGAGCGGGCAAAAGTATTTCGTTTGTCATATAAGTTATATCGAGAAGTTTATCTATCTTTTCTATTTCCTCTTTAAGTCCTTTCAAGACATATAAACACCAATCCAAAACACCTTCCGAAGTTCCTGTATCAGCTTTAGACAACATATCATAATATTTTTCTCTATTTATACAAAATATAGCCGTTGGATTCAATATTCTGCCATTTTTTACTTTGAAATCTTGTTTGATAAGCATTGCATAAGTAAACATTCTAACAACTCTACCATTCCCATTGTCAAATGGATGAATCCATGCCATACGATGATGCGCCAAAGCAGTTATTAAAAGATCATTTTGTGGAGAAGTTGGTTTATTGATAAATTCAAGTAATTCATCAATATATTGGGGTATTAATACATTCTCAGGTGGAGTATGATCTGAATTTTTAATTGATACATTTATATTTCTAAATCTACCGGGATTCCGAGACCCTTCTCGATAAAGTCCTTCAACTAATATTTTATGAATCTCTAAAATCATTGATTTATTTATTTCAATACCTGTAGATATATTTTCTTCTATAAAACTAATAGCTCTTTCTATATTAAAGATTTCTTTTAATGCATCATCTTGAGTATTTTCAGGTACTTTTTCTATAATCTTTTCCACAAATTCAGAGAGCGTAGTATTGTTACCTTCTATACGAGCCGAACCCAAACTTTCCATTATTTGAAATATATTTTTCAACTGAAAAAATATATAAGGAGGTACTTTCCCTCCAAGATTTTTAACTCTGAGCTTTTCAAGTTCCAATATAACTTGAGCAAGTTCAGAATCCCACTCCGGTTTGTATAGTATAAGAGGTATATCTTTAAACATTACTATTTAACATAATTAATAAACAACATTTAACATGTTATATAAAATAACGGCTTAGATCAAGGGTTTTATCAAACCAATTAATACTTACGAATTAACATCATCCTGTTTTATGATTTAACATTCTTTTCTTTTTACCCCAATCTCTCCCCAAACTTTTCTTCAAGTTTCTTGAGTTTTGGATTTATGACAAGTTGGCAGTACATGTTTTCAGGGTTTTTATTGAAGTAGTCTTGGTGGTAGAGTTCAGCGTAGTAAAATTTCGTCATAGGTTCGAGCTTGGTGACTATCTTGCGACCGGCAAACTCTGGACTATCTTGTAGTTTGGCTATGAAGTCTTCTGCGATTTTCCTTTCGTCTTCATCAGCATAAAACACTACCGATCTATATTGAGTACCCGCGTCTGCGCCTTGACGATTGAGAGTTGTCGGGTCGTGAGTGGCAAAGAAAACTTCGAGAAGATTTTCTAAAGTGATGATACTTTCGTCGTATTCTATTTTTATAACCTCAGCATGTCCCGTAGTTCCCGAACATACAGCTTCATAAGTTGGATTTGGGTTGTCCCCTCCTGCATATCCAGAAGTGACTTTGATCACACCTTTGAGTCTTTGAAATACTGACTCCGTACACCAGAAACAACCGCCGCCAAGAGTGAGAGTTTTTGTCATAAATTAATTTAACCACCAAATACTAAAGTTTAAAATTGCTGCAAAACTAACCCAAAGTATATAAGGAAACAAAAGATAAGAAGCAATTTTATGTATTTTCCAAAAATAATAAATTGTCACCAATATAGAAACCCAAAGAAAACAAATTACTATAAATGCAAGTCCTGTATTTTGAGCTCCAAAAAATATCGGTGACCAAATCGCATTAAAAAATAGTTGTACAATAAAAGCCCATATACCAATTTGTTTCACTTTTGAACTCTTACTTTCCCATACAAGGAAAAGGGATATACCCATAAGTAGATAAAGAAGAGTCCAAACAGGACCAAATATCCAATTTGGAGGACTAAAAGACGGTCGATTTAGATTTGCATACCAACTAGGTATAGCTGGCATGGTGAAAACCGTACCAATAAGTCCGGCAAGATTTGTGACCACTACACAAAATAAAAGTTTCAGTGTTTTCATAAGATTTATTTGTCTCTTCCCATCCAAAGATTTGAAGTACCGATATTGAGATTGCCTGAAGCTTTGATGTATAAGAAAAGTTGCATCTTGTATGCAGGAAGCATCTTAAGAAGCATGTTTGTAAGTATAAGACTTCGCTTTTGAGGAAAACCATTTTTGAATAAATCTATACCTTCTTCCATCATCTGGTCTGTGATAGTTGCCATATAGTCAACAACAAGTTTTTTTTCTCTATCGAGAGCCTCTATGAATTTTTCTGGACTATCGACTTCGAGAGATTTATTTGAAGGCTCAGTATAAGGATCAAAACCTCCTTCTCTAGCTACAAGTACAGCAGTAGAAGGCCAGTGACTTAGGTATTGCATAAGTTCAAGAGTTGTCCTTTGTACTTCAGTTGGTTTATATGAAAGTTTTGCAGGGTCTATCTTGGTGGCTAGATGTTTTAGGATATCGAGTTCAAATAAAATATTATCTACAAATTCTTGCTTGGTTATCATAAAAATTGATTAAGAATTAAACCTCCCCTATTTGTTGTCTCCACATAGCATAATACAATCCTTTCTTTTCTAAAAGATCTTCGTGTTTACCAAATTCAACTATATTTCCTTTTTCAAGAACATAAATAGTATCGCAGTGCATAACAGTAGATAAACGATGTGCTATAAGTATTGTTATTCTAGATTTTTCATCGGTTACATCTCTTATAGTTTTATTGATTTCTTCCTCAGTTATAGAATCAAGTGCAGATGTTGCTTCATCGAAAATAAGAATACTTGGTTTACGAAGAAGTGCTCGCGCTATAGAAAGTCTTTGTTTTTCCCCACCTGACAATTTGATTCCATTTTCACCAATAATAGTTGAAAGATTCTTATCACCTTTATCGAGGATAGAAAGAGCAGAAGCTTGTTTAAGTACATCCATACATTCCTTGTCAGTTGCATATGGATTCACAAACAAAAGATTTTCTCTTATAGTTCCTGCAAAAAGTTGAGTATCTTGAGTAACAAGTCCTATTTCATTTCTAAATTCATCTATATCTATTTGAGAATAATTTTTACCATTATATAAAATTTTACCACTCATAGGTTTATAAAGTCCAAGAAGTAATTTAACCAAAGTAGTTTTCCCTGACCCAGAAGGACCTACAAAAGCTATCGATTTACCTTTTTCAACTTCAAAAGATACATTTGATATAGCGTTTCTGTTTGATGAAATGTATTGGAATTCTATATTATCAAATTTTATATTTTCTATTTTCCCTATTTTTACAGGATTTTTTGATTTTGGTTCTAGATTCATATTAAGAATATCTTTGAAATTGTTTAAAGATACTTCTGTTTCACGATATGAAGTGATAACATTTCCGATCTCTTGAAGAGGACCAAACAAAAGAAAAGAATACATAAAAAGAGAGAAAAATTCTCCAAATGTTATCGATTGAGTAAATATAAAATAAAGCATTATAAAAAGTATAAGATTTCGAAGAAAATTTATTGTAGTTCCTTGAGCAAAACTTAAATATCTCATGTATTTTATTTTTGAAAGTTCAAGTCCGAGTATTTTATCTGTAGTCGAATTTAGTCGGTTTATCTCTTGAGATGAAAGACCAAGACTTTTTATAAGTTCAATATTGCGGAGAGATTCTGTAGTCGTCCCAGAAAGAGCATTTGTCTTACTGACTATTTCTTTCTGATATTGTTTTATCCGAGAACTCAAAGTGAGACTCACAAAAATAACTACAGGAATTGTCGAGAAAAATACAAGTGCAATAATCCAATTTATAGTAAATGCATAGATAACTATAAATATCATTCCAACCAAGGATATAAAGAAAATATTTATAAAAAGAGTAAGAAATTTTTCTATATCTGTTCTCACTTTCTGAAGTTTCCCTAAAGTTTCACCACTTCTTTGATCTTCAAAAACTTCATAAGGAAGACCAAGTGAATGAGCTATTCCATCCGAATACATTTTGGCACCAATTTTTTGGATGATAGTATTTAGATAATAATCTTGAAAACTTTTTGCTACTCTCGATACAAAAGCAACACCTATAGCACACAGAAGAAGAAATCCAACTCCTTTTACAAACTCACTTAAAGTATAAGTATCAAACTTAGTTGCATAATTATCTATCACATAACGAAAAATCCAAGGATCCAAAAGAGAAAAAGTTTGATTTATTATTGCAAGAAGAATAATAGATAAACCAAGCCTCCAATAATCTTTAAGATAATTCAATAAAATACTCATATTAAAACATAATCTAAGTTTTATTTTAAATGCTTTTAACACAATACGCCACCTGATTTTATAATAAATTTTTATTTACATTAAATTTAGCTTAAAATGTTTTAGGTCATAATAAATATGCCAAAAAAACACGAAACAAGTTTTATAAAAATATTACAATCATTAATAAAATTCGTCTCTTTCATATTGATATTTTTATTTGCAATAAGTTTTATAAAAGAATCTTTAGTTTCAGTTCAATTAAATTATGATTTAGTTAATTTACTTAAAATAAACGAGTTAAAACCAATTCATTATTTAATGATAGGATGGCTTGGCACGATAGTATTCACAAGAGGTTCTCCAGTAGCAGCAATGGCTATAACCTTTGCTGTCTCGGGACTTATAGATGTGTATTCAATGGCCATGCTTATAATTGGTTCAAGAGTAGGTCCTGATCTTGTACTTCTGATACTCGGGATATTTCAATTTTTTAAAAGTCATAAAATACAAAAAGGACTTTTCATCCCAATACTTGAATTTTTCTCAACATCACTTATAGGTATCCTAACTTATATATCTTTCCCCATAACCTTTGCATTAGATCTCCAAGTAAAATATTTTTTCTTTGATTTTTCAAATAGTCAAACACCTATCATTGATATAATCGGTAATATAAGTAAGTTATCAATATTATTTGTAGGTGAATTTATAACTTTTATATTTGGTGGATTTTTATTTTTTATAGCACTTAAAATTTTTGATTCAATAATAGAAACCGATGCACCAAAACTAAATTTAAATGAACAAATAAATACAAGTATAAAATACAATTTAGATAAATTTTTCGAAACCCATAATTTTTCATATCTTTTATATAACCCGATTCTAAGTTTCTTTTTAGGTATAATAATAACCGCAATGCTTACAACTTCATCTGGAAGTGTATCACTTCTTATACCACTTTATGCAACAGGGAAACTTCCTCTCTCAACTTTCATAGCTTTTATACTTGGTTCAAACATAGGTACATTAAGTGATACAATGGTAATTGCAATTCTAACAAACAATCCTGAAATCATAAGAGGAATGACCTTACTTGCATTAAATATATTACTTACAGGATTTATCTGTCTGATATTTATGGATATAATAGAAAACCTAAGCAGAAAATTGGAAAACGCTACAAAAACTATAATAGGTTTAATTTTTTCGTTGTTAATTATGTGTATCCCCCCAATACTTGTGTTAATAGGAATATTTTAAACAACCAAAAGTTCAGGATTTATAAGCATTATAGTTCCAAGAATTATCATAATCAGCCCTCCTATAAAATGAGATATTTTTGTATATTTTGTAGTGATACCAATTTTTTCAAAACTATATATCGCAATACCAAAAACTATAAAATCATCAAACATATACATCAAAATATAGAGTAACATATAAATTTGATATTCAAAAAATCCAAGATTATTAATTTCAAGTATTTTAGTAAATGCCTGCGGAATACCTATAGAACAAACAAATTCAAATATATTTACCGAAAAAGCAATTCCTAAAATTCCGATAATAGTTAGTAAAGTAAGTGGTGCATTTACAAGTTCTTTAAGTCTATTTCTTGTTTTAATTCTTTGATTTGCACCTATTACCTGACAAGTCCCATCTGTCATAAAAAACTCATAAAAGAAAAAACATCCCGCGCCAAGTGAAACTATACCAACAATCGGAGTAACATATTGATTTAACCCTATAAAATCCCAAGTAGAATACCAAACATTTAAAATCAAATAATACATAATAGCTTCAGCTACTATGAAGAGTCCTGCCAAAGTGACCATCTTTTTAACATCTTTTGCATCTATAAGTAAAAGTAAAAACATTATAAGAACCCACATCGCACAAGGATTGAACCCATCTATAAATCCAAGGATAATCGACAAAACAGGAAGTGAATATTTTGAAACATCAATTTTACCTCCTCCCATAATAGAAGGAAGTGAAAACTCTTTTTGATAAGACTCACCAATATCACATGGAATTTCAGAATTTTCTTCACAAGTTTCTCCACCAAAAGATACTTCTGATAAATC
>CAZOKC010000007.1:8646-12979 GCA_964580335.1 uncultured Candidatus Peribacteria bacterium | reverse complement strand
CAAATGTTTTTTCAAAACCTTTATCTCTATATATTTCAATATTTTTTATAAAAAGTTTTCCTGTAGTTTCACTTGTGTCAAACCCCTGTATTACACGATCACCTATCACAGTCAAAGGTGTAACTTTTGGTAAATTCAACTTTTCTGTAAGTTTATTAAATTTTTCTTTGCCTTCATTTTCTACATCAAATTTTATTAGATTAATTTGTGGATCATTCAAAGACTGCCAAAATTCATTTTCATCTTTGCAATGTTTACAATCTTCTCTAAAAAAATAAAAAACATTTATATTCGGTTCTTTTGCAAAAAGATATTGGAAAGAAGAAAAACTATAAAACACAAAAAGAAAAAATAGAAAAAATCTAAAAACTTTTTTCATAATATTTATAAATTTACAAGTAGATTATAACTCCCCTTTCCAAACTTTGTAAATCTTTAAAAATTTTCGATTTATAATCTTTAGGTATCAATTCAAGAATTTTCTGAATCTGATTTGGATCACACTCAATACCAATTAAAAATTTTTCCTTCACAAAATCCCAAACATTTTGAAAAAATCTTTTATAATGATCCATCCCCTTATCTCCACTATAAAGAGCAAGTTTCGGTTCATATTTTATACTTTCATGAAAATAATCATCTTCTACATAAGGAAGATTAGAAACTATAATATCGAATTTTTCTCCTTCCAATTCAGTAAAGAGATCTGACTCTATAATTGTCACAGGCTTACTACAAAGATTCAATGAATTAGTCAAAGCCATGTCCAAAGCCTCCTTTGAAACATCACAAAGTGTAAGTTCTGAATTTGGAATTTCAAGATTTAAAGTAATCCCAAGGCATCCACTCCCACATCCCATATCTAAGATACGAAGTTGATTATTTCGTAAATTTAGAATCTCTTCCACCAAACATTCGCTATCCACCCTCGGTATAAGAACATTTTCATTTACCACAAAATTCCTTCCAAAAAATTCCTTCTCACCCAAAATATAAGCTATCGGGTAACCCTCTTCTCTCTTTTTAATAAGTTCTTTCAATTTTAACTCCTGATCCTTAGATAATTTAAAATCACCAATCAAAACCTTTTCTTTGGAAAAACCAGTAACCCTAGACAGAAGAATCAATTTTTCAGATTCGGATATCATATTGCTAAAATAAGATTTTTAATGTGGAAAAGAATTTTCAAGAAAAAATATCAACTGGTCCAGATCTGCTATTAAGGCAGTTCAATAAAATCTATGTTTTGAATTTTTTCGAGGAAATTACTTTTCTGCATTAATCTTAAAAAAGAGATTATTTTTTCAAGCTAATAAACTTCAAATTAATTATTCTGTACTGGTGTTTCTTTAAGCTTTTTTTCCATATCAAGTACTGCTCCTTGAAAACTCGCCAAAAATTGTTTAGCTTGTACCATATTCATATTAATTCTAGCTGTAACTTCTACAGAAGGAGGATTTGATCCAGGAAGTATATATCCAAAATCAAAAGTTACTTCATCAGGACGAAGAGAAAGTGAAACTATATTTGAATAAACACCAGTTTTTAAAGCATCTGCCACATTTACTCTTACTTGTTGTTGAGCTTGATCTGCCATAATTTTAAATTAAGTTTAAAGCCCCTAGATGATAGCCTTTATAGAAGAAAAGTCAAAACTAATAATGATATTCCTTCCCTCTTAAAATACTTATTCCTCTGAAAATCTGCTCAAGCAAAATCATCCTTGTCATCTCATGAGGAAAAGTCATCTTAGATAAACTCAGCTTGTTTTTAAATTTCGCCTTCATTTCTTTTGTAAATCCAAATCCTTCTCCTATCACAAAAACTAATTCTGATTTGGACTCAATAAATTTCGCAAACTCTACCGAATCATACTCCAGACCTCCTTCACACAACAAAATCGCTTCCGAATATTTCTCCAATATTTTATCCAAGTCTTCAATTAATCTCGCCTGTCCCTTTTTATCATCTTTTGACTTTTGCCTAGTTTCAAATATTTCCCAAATAAGTTTCACATCATTTTTCAAATACTTCTCATATTGTAAAACAAGGCTTTTAAACTCCAAACTCTTAGTTTCACCCCAAGTGTAAATGATTATTTTAAACATATTCTTGTATTCATATAAAAAACATGATTATATGATACACCCCCTATTTCATATATGGAAGTTTTATCACTTGAAAAAAGAATCGATTTATCTGATGGATTAGGGCACAAGTGCGGAATTTTTTGTGTTTTGGTAAAAGACGGAAAAACACTTGATAAAGATGGAAGAGAAATAATAAAAACAGGATTTAAATCAATACAGCACAGAGGAAAAGGAGCAGGATTTTCAATAAACAATCAAACTCCAGTTAGAACCGATAGAGTCAAAGAAATGCTCGGATATTACGAAGGAGATAATGGAGATAGAACTTATATACCTGGAATACTTGAAACTACCGATACCATTCCAAATACCGATGAAATACATTCTATCTTAGTACATACAAGATGGTCTACCCAAGGAGAAAAACACCACAGACAACCTTTTGTATGTGAAGAAATGAATTTTGTATATCTTTTTAACGGAAACATAAGCAACTATCAAACACTTAAAACAAGATTCAAAGAAAAAGGGTTTCAATTTAAGACAGACAACGATACAGAACTTTTTGAAGCACTTATCATGACCGAAATGAAAGAAGGTGAAACTATACAATCAATACTCAAAAAGAATTTACACCTATTTGAAGGAGCATTTTGCCTTGTTATAAATACAGGAAATGATTTTATAGTCGCAAAAGATGCAAGAGGTATTCATCCACTATATTATACCGAAACTGATAATTATTTTTTAGTAAGTTCTGAAACAAATTCGGCAGAAGATTTAGGATAGGAAGACTTTTAGGAGATAAAATAATTAGTGAATTTGGTAAAGAAATTGAAAGTAAGAAAATAGTTGTAGCCGACGTACCAAATTCCGGAAAATTTATAGGAGCTGGTCTTGCTTATTCTTTACTTTTACACAATTCAGAAAATACTCAATTCCGAGGAAGCAATATAAGACTTATTTCCGAAATCATACCGCCTGAATACATCCAATATTTCAATCAAGGATATACTATAATAGAAAGAATCGACCCAGATAGATCGTATACTTCAGAAACTCTAGAGGAAGCAACCAGCGTTGTTAGTAAAAAAAGAATTCTGCATTATGGAAACATTCCAGAGGATACAGAAATTTTAATCCTAGTAGATGATAGTATAGTCAAAGGAACAACCATGCTACAAACCGTACAATCTATAAAAGCTCATTACAAAGAGGCAATTTATATTGTATCAGGAACTTATCCAATAATAAAAGGATGTAGCCGAGGAGTTGTTATTGAAGATGATCAACTTATTTATAGACCTGGAATCAAAGATCCTCAAATTATAGCACCACATCTTGGACTTGAAGCAAAAACTGGAGATAGAATCATATATGCAACACCCGAACTTTTATATCAAGCTTATAATATAAAAAAAGCATGTATGGAATGTGCAGGAATCTCTATTGAATAAATTTAGGCCCTTATAATTTCTTTTTCCAAAACTTTTTCATATAACTTTGGCCAAGTTTGCAAAGTTCTATCCTTCTCAAGTAAGTCTTTTGCATAGTGTCTTGCCTTTTTAAGTAATTCATAATCATAATATGAAGCTATACGAAGATCTGGAAGTCCACTTTGTTTAAGCCCATAAACTTCTCCAGGTCCCCTAAGTTCCAAATCTTCTTTTGAAATTTCAAATCCATCATTTGTTTTTTCCATTATTTTAAGACGTTTTGTAGAAACTTGATCTGGATCAGAAGTTGCTAAAAAACAATATGACTGAACATCATTTCTCCCTACTCTCCCTCTAAGTTGATGAAGCTGAGAAAGTCCAAATCTTTCAGCACCCTCAATAAGCATAATTGTAGCTTCAGGCACATCAATACCTACTTCTATAACAGTTGTCGAAACAAGTACATCAATGTCACCTTTTGAAAATTGATTCAAAATAAGGTCTTTATCAAACGATGTCATTTTCCCATGCAATAAACCTATCTTTTTTTCTCCAAATATAATTTTCAATTTTTCAAATTCATCCCTAACAGCTTTTACATCATCCATACCTTCTTTTTCTGATGATTCGATAAGTGGACATATAACATAAATTCTCCAGCCTTTTTTTATTTCAGATTTCATAAATTCATACATCTGTGCTCTTTTTGATTCATACACCACCCTTGTGATTATTTCTTTTCTACCTTTAGGTTTTTCACGGATAATAGAAACATCCTGATCCCCAGAAAAAGCGAGTGCCAAAGTA
>CAZOKC010000007.1:8332-8595 GCA_964580335.1 uncultured Candidatus Peribacteria bacterium | reverse complement strand
AGGATTTCCGTTCTGACTCAATATTTTACGTTGTTCTACTCCAAATCTATGTTGCTCATCTATCACCACAAATCCAAGATTATAGAAACTTATATCATCTTGAAGCAAAGCATGAGTCCCTATAACAAGATCTATTTTCCCAAGTCTCAAATCTTCCTTAATAGTTTTTTTCAAAGAAGATTTTGTACTACCTATAAGTAATTCAACTTTCAAATTCTTTTTTTCAAAATTTTTTTTAATTTTTCAATAATGTTGTTGTGCCA
>CAZOKC010000007.1:6088-8289 GCA_964580335.1 uncultured Candidatus Peribacteria bacterium | reverse complement strand
AATACAAGTTTGAAATCCATTTTTCACAGCATAAAAACAAGATATTTCAGCTACTACCGTCTTCCCACTTCCAACATCTCCTTGAAGCAAACGAAGCATAGGTACATCTTTACATAAATCTTTTAACACTTCATATAAAGATACTTTTTGATCATTAGTAAGTTCAAAAGAAAGTATTTCTAAATACTCTTTAACTATATCTTTTATAAACTCTTCACTTCCTATTTTCTTGCCACCCTTGGACTGATAATCCATTCTCCTTGATAAAAATCCTAATTGCAAAAGCAATAATTCATCAAATGCTAATCTTTGTTTAGCTTTTTCAAGAACTTCTTCTGATTTCGGTAAATGATAATTTAAAATTGCGTCATAAAGAGAAAAAAACTTTTCTTCATCTTTTATAAATTGAGGCAAATAATCATTAATATCTTTCTCGCTTAAATTTTTTAAAATAATTTCCATTTTCGACCTAATCCATGATGAATTAAGACCTTCCGTTTCTACATATATTGAAACTATCTCATTTGCAGAGTCTTTATCATCATAAAAATCTATTTCTGGGCTATTAAAATTATAAATCCCAAATTCATATTTAGCTTTTCCACTAACTGTTATTTTATCTCCTATTTTATAAATATCACCAAGGTAAACATTACCAAAAAAAGTTAACTTTATCCTTTCATTATTTTGAGTTTTTGCCGTGATAGTAAGTATATTTTTCTTTGATTTAAATAAATATTTCTTTTCTATACTAGTTATTTCAACAGGAATTGTGACTTTATTTGTAAGATCAATATTACCGATGGATATATCAAAATGACGAATTTCATGGGTTCTAGGAAAATAATTTATAAAATCATAAACACTTTCTATACCTCTTGATTTCAGAATTTTCACCTTAGACTCAGTTGTTTTTAATACATCTTTAAGAGGCATATTTGTTTTTTGAGTATTTATTTGCTATAATAGTATGATTATTAATTTTTACATATGCAAGAAATGAATCTAAATGAGTCACTTCAAAGTAAAAGTCTAAACGATGAAATTTTATCATCTAAAAAGACTAAGACAAAAAGTAATTCATTAAAATATTTAGTTGTAATATTTACAGCGAGTCTAGTTGGTTTCGGAAGTTATTTTGGTTTCAATGGAGATAATTTCCAAGCAAACCTCTTTAATACAGACCAAATCAAATTTGGATTTTTCAATAATTCAGGTAATATAAACAATACATACACCACTCAAGCACTTCGAAGAACTGATAATGGCCAAAATCTAACTACTACATTCAAAGTAGATTCTCAAGGATTTGATAATCAAAATCAACTTTTTGGAGCAAGTGGTGAAATTGCCATAAACATAATAAGTCCTTCAAATACACCAAGTACAAGAGAAAATATTGAAAAGTTTATAGACCTTTCTTCTATAAATATAAGAAATGCAGATCAAAGAATAATCCTTGAAACAAATTTCAACACTACAGTTAATCCCTGGCCAAGTCCCTCAGGAAATCCAGGAAGTTTAAGATTTGCTATGGTTAGCTCAAAGTCTTCTCCCGAAGATGATGGTACTATAAGACCAACAGACAATCTTATATCAATGGATCTTAGAATAAAAAAAGATGCCCCAGTAGGATCTATAGAATTTATATTAACTAACGGAAACCTTACCTCAGACCCTAGTTTATCTACACAAACATTTCAAGCGCCAATATCTTCACACAGAGTACTACTTATAACTATAAGGAATGAAGGTGGAGGTGGAGGTGGAGGAGGTGGTGGAGTAGATCCAACACCATGTACTGAAAATTGTGGTAACGGAGGAGGTGGTGGTGGAAGTCGTGGTAGTGGTAGTGGGGGCAGTGGAACAGGATCAATTTTGAAACCAAGTGGAAATACTGGCGGTAGAACAGAAAGTAAAGATGATTTCGCAGTAGCAGGAGTTTTAGAAACCGAAAGAGCTTCTCTTCCTTCATCAGGACCAGGATTAATAACACTTTTATCTATAGGAACAGTTGCAACTCTAGCTTCACGAAGATTTAGAAAATAATTAATTTATAAATTAAAAGCTAAAAAAACCTCTCTTTTAAAAGAGAGGTTTTTTATTTTTCAAATTTTAAAACCAAAACTACTCAGATTTAGATTCAGATTCTTTTTGTTCTTCTTGAGTTGAAGCAACTAATTCTTCAGTTTTAATCTCTT
>CAZOKC010000007.1:5088-6046 GCA_964580335.1 uncultured Candidatus Peribacteria bacterium | reverse complement strand
ATCTAAGCCTAGCTGATTTTCCACTTCTATCTCTAAGATAATACAACCTACTTCTCACAGTTTTAGATTTACCCAAAACTTTTATACTTTCGATAGATGAAGTATGAAATGGGAATATTTTTTCTACGCCCACACCATCAACAATAGCTCTCACCACAAAAGTACCATCCATAGTTTTATCACTTCCATTTATAGCAATAACTACCCCATCAAAATTTTGTATCCTCTCTTTATTACCTTCCTGTATTTTTTGAGCTATTCTTACCTTAAAACCTACTTCAATAGGAAAATTTCTTTTATCAATATCTTTTTGCAAAAACTTAGTAATTAACTGCTGACTCATAAAAAAACCATTACTTCAAATAAAATTCTATAAGATAATATATTGTCTTTCAATTTACGCAAGTCAAATTATCGTTTTTTTCTAAATAAATGAGGAAAAGCAATCTTCCTTTTAACATCTTCATCAAAATCATTTTTTGCAACTATATAGTTTTTGTTTCTAAGAAGATCTAAAAGCAACTTATCACCATATTCAAGTCTATACAAAAAGTCTTCATAACTCATTACAGAATATCTTATATGTTCAAGACCTTCTTCAGTACTTAGATATTCTTCAAAAGCATCTTTGTTTATATCCCCGACCATAAACAAATCTATTACTGAAGTTTCATCATTTATAAAAGCTCCGCATAGTATAATAAAACTCACATCACCAATTTCAGTAATCTTTTTAACAAGTTTCTCTTTTACATCCTGTGTTTTAGTCATTATAGATTTTAACTCTGGATACAAAAGATACTCAATATCAGCATAAAAATATTTTTTTCTATCTTTTACTTTACTTTTTAAAAATCCCATCTTTTTAAGTGCCAAAAGTTCACGTCTAACAGAATTAATTTGTTCTCCAGTCTTCCTTGTAATTTCTCTCACAAAGTACATCCTATGAGGATGAAGT
>CAZOKC010000007.1:1163-5053 GCA_964580335.1 uncultured Candidatus Peribacteria bacterium | reverse complement strand
AAGCGGTTTTAATATAGATTCACTATAAGACATATTTAATTGTTATATTATAACATTGATGAATCAGAAAAATCATCTCTTTTAGATGTAATATATAATGTAAAAAACAAACCTGTTAAAAACCCCAAAGACCCTGACAAAAGCATAACCCAAGTAAGTTCAACCTGACTAATTGAGAAAAAAATGTATACAGGAGAATAAAACGCATAATTCTGGAATGATAAAATAAGTAGAACAACCAGAACCAATACAAACAGCCAGAAGTATGAATTTTTCATATTAAAAATGTGAGTAATAAAATCTAACATGTTCTCATTTAGTATACAAGACTTTTTGTATAAAAAAAGTGTTTTATTGGAAAAATATATTCTTACCTTGATTTTAAATGCTTTTATACTAAAATGTTTAAGTAATAATAAACAAATTATGACAGATGACAATCAACCACAGGCTCAATACACCTATAATGGTGATAATGGAAATGCTGGTGGTAAACCTTCTGGTAAATATAAGGGAAATATTTTTCAAACTGCTATCAAAATTCCTGCTCACAATCTAAGTTTTGATGAAAATTATTTTCTTCAACTAATTGCAGGATCTATAGCGCTAAGAATAGATGAAAAAGAAAAAATAATAGATTCAATACCAAAACTTTCTCAAAGACAAGTAGACGAACTTATGAAAATTTTTGAAGAAGAAAAAGATAAGTTTGATGAACTAGCAGCCAAATATCCTGACCAAATAAAACAACTCAGAGATAAAGCTAAAAATGATTGGAAGCTTATGGAAACAAAATTAGAACAAAAGAAAGAAACTGAAGTAAATCAAAACAAAGTAGATGAACTTAAAAATCTTCTGAAAAAGTCTGATGACAATTCAGACAGCCTTCCTAAAGCTGCTTAATGCAAAAATTTCCAGAAATAATATTTGAAAACGAAGACATTTTTGTAATAAACAAAGATGAATCTTGGCTTATATATCCAGAAAAAGGAATTTTTATAAAAGATAAAAAATATTTATCTGAAATTTATAATAATAAATTTTATGAAGATAAATGGGAAGACGTAAATAGAAAGGGATTCGCACACAGAATCGATGAAGATACAAGTGGTCTTATATTAGCTACTAAAAATTTAAAAACATTGAAAAAAATTCAAAAAAAATTTAAAGAACGCCAAATTGAAAAATGGTATATCACTGTAGTACAAGGAAATTTACCGGAAATGGGAATAATTGATGCACCTCTTACACGACAAGATGGAACAACAAAACAAAAAGTATCATCTATATCTTATGCAAAAGATTCAATTTCTTCATTTTTCAAAATAGCATATGATCCAAAAAGCAATTCATCACTTTTATTTGTATACCTACATACAGGAAGAACACACCAAATAAGAGTTCATTTAGCTTCCATTAAATCCGCGATAATTGGTGATAAACTTTATAACAAAAAAAAATCAGATCACTTATTTTTACACGCAATATCTATAGGTTTAAAAATTGGTAAAGATAATTTTATTTTTTATAAAGAACCACCAACGTATTTTACAAATTTTATAAATCAAAATTTCAAAAATATAAACCTCAAAGATGAACTTTCACAAATTAGAAAATACTTTAAAACCAACTGGGATCAATTTATATCAAATCAAAAGAAACCAATTACTCTTGGATATCCTTTAACCAAGGATTAAATTGCATTGAAGTTAATAAATAACTTGAATCTACCAAATAATGAAATTCCAAATAATGCGGATTATATCTGCAAGGTTCGCTTGTATAACATAAGATTACTTTTTCATTTACTCTAAGATCTATGTACGAAATATTTTCTATTTCCTGAAAAAATAAAGGTTGAGCTTTAAGGAACTTTTCCCATTGCACATCAAGTCCATCTCCAATTTCAAGCCATACAGAAGTTTTATTATCAAGTACTAAATGTAATTCATTTTCAATTGGGAAATATACAACATAATTGAATTTATGACCTTTTATATCAAATTTATTGAATAAGCCCAAAAGTACATCTATATCTTTTTTACCTAAAATAAACTCACCGGATTCTACAAGTTCAAGATCAGAAAAAATATCTTTATACCTAATACTTGGAATTTCATAAGCATCATATATAGAATCCGAAACTACAAAAATTTTTAAAAGCCCATCCAAAGACGTCCCTTTATTCACAGGAAGTATTTTACCATCAAGGGATAATCCTTTCACGTCTTGAGCATACTGAAATATAGATGCCACAAGAGAATATTCTTTTATACGTATCACTAAAGATCCAGGAAAATTGAAAGATATACTTATATCCTCAGCATATTCAAAATCTTTTTTAATAAAAGCTATTATCTCAGGTTCATTTACAAACAAAAAATGTTCTCCAATACTATATCTCAAACCTCTTGAAACTTCGTTTGAATCAACATATAAAAGCTTATCAGATATAAGTGGTTTTACATCTATTTTAGAAACTCTAAAAACTGAACCCGTAAAGAAAAAATATACTCCATAAATAATAAGACCTAGTAAAAATACTGTTTTAATAAATTCACTATAATTTCTCCAGATCCTTCCAATAAATCTCATAAAAAAAATTACCGCTACAAAAATATAGCGGTAACCTTTAAAAACTCAAAATTTTTATAAAAACTTATCTTCCCATTCCTGTAGAAGGTAGTGCTGCATTATTTACATTATTATCTTCTGACTTAACCTTATCATCTTTTATCTCTACAACATTTTTTTGATCCTTACCTTCATCAAGTAAAGAAAAATCTTCGTTTATTTTTTCTTGAGTATTAGTTAGATTAGTTTGAATATCATCTCCTTTTATATATTTTTTACTTACATAAGGGAATAAAAGTAATGCGATTATAATAACAATTAGAAGAACCTTTTTATTCATAAATTTTATGTGATAATATAAATAGTAAAATATTAAAACATGAAAGATAAATAAATGCAAGTAATGTTTTATCAAAAATTCTATAAATAAAAAAGAGCCTCGTACAATTAAGTACAAAGCTCTTGTCGTGGGGGGGTAATTTAACTCACAGCGTTTCTAGAACACTCTGTAAGAAACATACGACTTCAGAAAAATCGTATGTCTTACCCAAAGAAAGGAAGGTTGCCCGACCACTGGTACTACCATCATAGATGTAACTCGCGGATGAATTCGCGAGAAACACTCTCCCCACGTCCGCGTACTCTTTTGTACCGAAATCACCAGAGAAGGGCACCGAAACAATATAGTATTGTACCACAGTGTTTCGGTTCGACGAATTGTAGTAAATCTCCACTCTGACGCTAATCTCAGATGAGATTGCTATCAAAGTACGATACTCCCGGTCATAGTCCAGAGCATAAAAATACCCTCTTTCAGCCCATCCTACAACCGGTAGGTTTAGATCGAACCTACCTGTACGTGCTTGACATACAGGGAATTTTGATATTCTCGATTCCCATCCAGGAGCAATCATCACTTTAGAGACAATTGCTTTCGAGATCTCAACTACAGATGAGTTGAGATCTTCTGCTCCTGCTTGAACAGCAAAAGCAAAAACACACAGAAAAATGGCGATGATGGTACGGATAAGTCACCTCCTTTTGGAAAGAACAACTACTTGTCACCATGACAAATATTACTGGTATTATACACCTATAATAGAATATGTCAATAAAATAAAAAGAAAAAACTTTTACTTTATTAATATAATAATCGAGCAAGGAGTTGTAGCTCAGTTGGCTAGAGCGTCTCGTTGACGTCGAGAAGGTCCTGGGTTCAAGCCCCAGCAACTCCACCAAAACATCAAAATCACCACAATCTAGGTAATAACCCTTTAATTTTTTGACCTATTCCATCAAAAAATCTTCTAACTGTA
>CAZOKC010000007.1:0-1083 GCA_964580335.1 uncultured Candidatus Peribacteria bacterium | reverse complement strand
ACTCAATATAGACTTATTTCCTAATAAATATTTCGTATCCTTTCCAAACCTCTCTTTTACAATAGTATTAATATCTCTTTCAACAGTATCTAAATCATCCATAAATCTTCTGAAGTCAAGTGCTACAAAATTCAGATTTTTAAATTTTTTTGATAATTTATAAAGATCTTTATAAATCAATACTAAATAAATTTTAAAATATAAATAATAAAGTATCAAAGACTTCAATTTATCCTGATCCATTACAATTTCATCGTCCAATAAAGATGATTTAATTCTAGAAATTTCAGTATTGATAAAAAATGAAATTTCTTTATAAAAACGTTCAAAATCGACTTCACCTATAAATCTCAAAGATAATAATTTTTTCGCAATCTCATTAGAACTATCAAAATCGGAAAAATCCAAAAAACCTTTCGGATAATGATATCTAATTAAATTATTTAACAATATTAATGGTCTAAAATCTACATTCCTTTTACCCTCTACAAATGATTTAAACGATGAATCTAAAGAATTTAAATATTCAAGCATAAGATTTAAAAGATCTTCAGATTTTTCATTAAAGGCTTCTAAATTTGTTAAATCAATCAAAACTCTTTGAAAAATAAGAATAAATGATTCAATCAAATTAATTTCTTCTGCAAAATTATCAATTTCACCGATAATTTGTATACCTATAGGTCTTAATACCGAATCAATTTGAGCTATTAATATATCAATCCGATTAATAGTATCCTTATTTAATCCATCTAAATAATCTATAAATTTGATTAAAGGTAATCTTTGAAGAAAAGATAAAAATTCTCCTTTAAAATTATTAAAATCTTGTTCATTTTCCTTTGATTTTAATATATTTAATTCAAAGTACCCTTCATCATACCAAGGATGATCAGGATTCAATACTAACACTAAATTATTTCTATCTTGAAATTCTGTCGATATAACAGCAAAAATAAATTTTAAATTTGAATCATTAAAAGATTTATAAACACTATGAAAATCATTTAATTTTGGTTCACTATCTATTGATTTGTAATCAGACATAAATTTATCTATCCATATTCCATAAAGCTATCTCCA
>CAZOKC010000006.1:16317-27782 GCA_964580335.1 uncultured Candidatus Peribacteria bacterium | reverse complement strand
AGCTTAGAGATCTAGTAAAAAAAGATTTTGTACACGCTATGCCAGAAAATTTTAAAATGAGTGCTTCAGATTTTGGTTTAGTTGGAATTGTAAAGAAAATATTAAATACATTTAATAAAAACTCTAAAAATTGAGATTAAAAATTTTCTTGCAAATAAACACTCTTAGTGTAGTATCTATCCGTTTTAAAGTCGTTTAAAATATATGAATATCAGTGTCTCTATGCAGGCAGAAACTCTCTTTACCCTTTTTGGGATGAGGTTTACAAATGCTATGATGGGGAGTGTTGCTGTTACTTTAGTTTGTTTATTGATTATTATATTACTTAGGAATCCAAAAATTATTCCTAGTAGAATTCAACTTATGTTTGAATTTATTTTTGAACATTTTTATGATTTGTTTACCAAAATACTTGGCGATGAAAAAGAAACCAGAAAGTATTTTTGGCTTCTTATGACAATATTTTTATTTGTATTCTTGTCAAATTTTATTTCTTATATTCCTTTGCTTTCGACTATTTCATATACAAATGGAGAATCTACAATGAGTCTTTTTAGGGAACCAAGCGCCGATACTTCTTTCACTTTAGGATTTACTTTTGGTCTTATAATTTTTTCAAATTTACTTGGATTTATAAAATCACCTTTAAAAAAATTCTTTGCTTATATAAGAATAAATAAAATAAAGGAGGCTACAAATCCTATGGGAATTATGAATTTCTTTATTGAAATGTTTCTTGGTGTTATGGATATAATTGGAGAATTTGCGAAAGTTATGTCTATGGGATTTAGGTTATTTGGGAATATATTTGGAGGAGGTGTACTTCTTTTAGTCGTTTCTGAAATTACAAAAACTATTATTCCTGGTGTTCCTTTGGTACTTGTACCTTTCCCTTTTTTAATCCTTTCTACTTTTTCAGGGCTTGTGCAGGCATATGTTTATACTATGCTTTCTACAATAGCTCTCAAAAGTGGTAGTAGTGTGGATTAGTTTTTACTTTATTTTTATTTTTTTATTTTATTTTTATGGATCCAATTGCTATGAAATATCTTGCTGCTGCAATTGTAGTAGGAATAAGTGGTATATCTCCAGCTTATGGGGAAGGTAAAATTGTTCAAACAGCTATTGAAACTATGGGAAGAAATCCTGAAGTTGCTGATAGAGCTTTTACTTCGATGGTAGTAGGTTGTGCCATTACTGAGTCTACTGCTATTTATGGACTTGTTACAGGTCTTATTCTTCTTTTCGTTGCTTAGTATTTAAGTACAAATTTTAATAGTTAATTATGCTTGATATATTGCTAAAACTAGGAATAGATCCACTCAATGTGGTTTATTACGTGGTTAATTTTGGTCTTCTTGCTTTTCTTCTATGGTATTATGCTTATGGTCCTATCATAAAGATGATAGAACATAGAAGAGATACGATTAGAAAAAATCTAACTGAAGCTGAAACTCTTCGTGAAGAGATAGAGGGTATAAGAGAAAAAGCAAAAAAAGAAGCCCAAAAAGTACGTAAAGAATTGGATGCTGATATTGCAAAAGCGAAGCTTGAAATTTCTAAAGAAAAAGAATTTCTTTTAAAAGAAGCTCATGATGAGGCCGATAAAATTCTTTTAAATGCAAATAAAAGGATTGAAGAAAAAGAAAAAAAACTTATTTCTGAAATCGAAGAGAAACTTATTTCTACAATGAAAGAAGTTGTAAAGTATGTTGTTTCACATGATATACCCTCAGACGTTTTAGGTAAAAGTGTGGAAAACGCATGGGAGAAATTTTCTAAAAAATAGTATATGAATTCACAAGATTTAATTTTGGCTTATACAAAAGATCTACTAATAGGTTTGCGCGATGGTAGTACAAAATTTAAGTCAAAAAAAGAAGATGAAATTCTTTCTGAAATTGAGTGGGTTATATCTATTTGTTATTCAGAGAAAAATATTTCAAAAAGACCTTTTAAAAATATAGAAGATAGTATCTTGAAAGAACTTCATATTTATTTGCAAACAAAAGTAATTCCAAATATGGATGATCTTTTTGAAGGAAATTTAGATCCTAAAGAGGTTTTTAAAGATAAAACTAATTTGGATGAATATTTGAAAAAACTTTTTCTCGGAGGAGCATATTTAGAAGAGGTTTTTGGTATGATTTTTGATTTCTACAGAAGAATTTTAGATGATGTTAAAAAGATACTTGTTGTATCTTCTTTTAAATTTGAATCAAAACTTAAAAAAGAAATTAGAGATTATTATTCAGGTATGGAAAGTGGATTTAACCTTGTCAATTTCAAAATTAATCAGGAAATACTTGGAGGGATTCAAGTTTTTGTAAATGGAATATTGGTTGATGAATCTTGGATTGGGAAGATAAATAATCTTCAAAATTTAGTGAAAATGTAAATTTTATTTTATTTTATATTGATATGTCTAAAGGTAGTTTATCATCTTTTCTGGATAAAGTTATGGATGCTCTTGCGAGTGAAAAACTTTCTAATAAGACAGAAGGTGTTGGTCTTATAACTTCATATAAAGATGGAGTTATTGAGATAGAAGGACTTTCTGGTCTTAAGATGGGAGAAGTAGTATCTATAAAAGGTACTTCTTCAAAAGCTCTTGTACAAAATTTGGAAAAAGATAGAAGTTATGCTCTGGTTTTAAGACCAGATAGAAATTTAAAAGAAGGACTGTTTGTAGAATCTACAGGAGAGATTTTATCAGTTCCTGTAGGTGAAGGTATAGTAGGGAGAGTTGTTGACTCTCTTGGAAGTCCTATTGATGGGAAAGGAGATTTTAAAGTGGAAGCAAATTTTCCACATGAGAGAATTGCACCAGGTGTTATTACAAGGAAGTCTGTTTCTGAACCTGTACAAACAGGTATAGTTGCGATTGATTCACTTATACCTATTGGAAGAGGTCAAAGAGAACTTATTATCGGAGATAGACAGACTGGTAAGACAACGATTGCTATCGATACAATTTTAAATCAACATGATCAAAACATGGTTTGTATATATGTTGCTGTTGCTCAGAAAGAATCAAAAGTAGCTCAAGTAGTAAGAACTTTGGAAGAGAAAGGCGCGATGAAATATTCTATAGTCGTTTCAGCTGGGTCTTCGGATAGCGCTGCAATGCAGTTTTTGGCACCTTATGCAGGAATAGCTATAGCAGAATATTTTCTTTCAAAAGGAAAAGATGTACTTATAGTTTATGATGATTTATCTAAACACGCTGTGGCATATAGAGAAATATCTCTTCTTCTAAAAAGACCACCAGGAAGAGAAGCTTATCCTGGAGATGTGTTTTATCTACACTCAAGACTTCTTGAAAGAGCTTGTAAGTTGAATGAAGATTTCGGAGGCGGAAGTATAACTGCTCTTCCTATTATAGAAACTCAGGCTGGTGATGTGTCTGCTTATATTCCAACAAATGTTATTTCTATTACTGATGGACAGATTTTCCTTGCATCTGAACTTTATAATAAAGGAGTTCTTCCTGCTATTGATGTAGGTATATCTGTATCGAGAGTTGGTGGTTCCGCTCAAACAAATGTTATGAAAAAAGTTTCAGGATCTATTAAACTTGAGCTTGCTCAGTTTAGAGAACTTGAATCATTCCTTCAATTTTCAAGTGATCTTGATGATACTACTAAAAAAGTACTTAAAAGAGGTAAGAGAATAGTTGAAGCACTAAAACAAAAAGCAGGAAGTCCATATAGTTTATGGCAAGAAGTTCTTGTAATTTTCGCTTCCACAGGAGGATTTATGGATATTTATCCTTCTAGTATGGTGCAAGAAAAAATTACATCTCTTTTCAATTATGCAACTTCAAAACATAAAAAACTTATCGAAATGATTGAAAAAGATAAGAAGATGACAGATGAAGTAAAGGAAGGACTTGGAAAGCTTATGAAGGAATTTAATACACTTAATGCATCTGATGAATCAAATGAAGATTTATAAAAATTTAAATATTTAATAACTTATGTCTGGAGCGCTTAGGAAAATACGAGATCAAATAAAATCTGTGAAAAATACTCAAAAAATCACAAGTGCTATGAAGCTTGTGGCTACAAGTAAAATGAAAAAATTTCAAGATAAAGCTATGTATACTCGTAAGTATGCATTAAACCTTCTTTCGATGGCTGAAAAGATTATGTATGATATGCCTTCACATAAATATTTTGAAAAAAGAAATGAAGGATCTACATTATTTATTTTGTATACTTCGGATAGGGGTCTTTGTGGAAGTTTGAATACACAACTTATAAGAACATTATTTAACTCAGAAAGATGGAATTCTCTTGATTCTAAAGACAGGAAACTTCTTGTCATTGGTAAAAGAGGTTATAATTATTGTTATTATAATAATATAAAAGTGGATGCTCATTTCCCAAGTATAGATGAAAATTTTGGTGCATTAGAAGCTCTGCACTTTGTTGGGATAGTTCTTGAATATTGGAATATATTTAAATGTAAAGAAGTTGTTATGATTGTTCCTCATTACAAAAATGCTCTTGTAAATTACCCTGTTTTTAAAACTTATCTCCCTTTCTCAAAAGACATGCTTAAAAGTCACATTATTGTCGATGAAAATTTGAGAAAAGAATTTGAAGATCTTCAGAAAAATATAGAAGAGACAATGATCTATGAACCTACAAAAACAAGGATTTTTAAAAGAGTTATAGAACATCTTTTGGAAGTTATGTTTATATCAGCATTCAATGAACTTAAGGCTTCAGAATATTCTAGTCGTATGATAGCGATGCAAAATGCTACTGATGCGGCACAAAAGATTGTTGATAATTTATCACTCGATTTAAATAAAGCTCGTCAGGCTAAAATTACGCAGGAGATAGCAGAACTTGTTTCTGGTGCAGCAAGTCTTGAAAGTAATTCTTAATTTTATTTATTATTAATTTTATTATGACAAAGGTTGATACAAAAGGAAGTATAGCGAGAGTCATAGGTGTGGTTGTGGACGTATACTTTCCTGCAAAGATACCTGAAATCTACAATGCTTTGCATATAAAGACCGCAAAAGATGAAGTTCTTACTTTGGAAGTACAATCTCATCTTGGAAATGGAATAGTTAGAACGATTGCTATGAGTTCTACAGATGGTCTTTATACTGGTCAAGAAGTTGTGGATACAGGAAGTCCCATACAAACACCTGTTGGTAAAGAAGTACTTGGAAGAATTTTGGATGTTACAGGAAATCCTATTGATGGAGGGAAAGAATTTTCTGATAAAATAGAAAGAAGACCTATTCATGCAAAAGCTCCAACATTTACTGAACAAAATCCTACTGTAGAAATACTTGAAACTGGTATTAAAGTTGTGGATTTACTTTGTCCTTTTATTAAAGGAGGGAAAATTGCTTTATTTGGAGGTGCCGGAGTAGGTAAAACAGTACTTATGCAGGAACTTATCCATAATATTGCTATGGAGCACGGAGGATACTCTGTATTTGCCGGAGTGGGTGAGCGAACAAGAGAAGGAAATGATCTTTATCATGAAATGAAAGATAGTGGTGTTATCGATAAGCTTGCCATGGTGTTTGGTCAGATGAATGAACCACCTGGAGCAAGAATGAGAGTTGGATTTACAGGTCTTACTATTGCTGAAAAATTCCGTGATGAAGGAAAAGATATCCTCATGTTCATCGACAATATCTTTAGGTTTACTCAAGCGGGATCTGAAGTATCAGCTCTTCTTGGAAGAATGCCTTCTTCAGTAGGATACCAACCAACACTTGCTACAGATATGGGAGCGCTTCAAGAAAGGATTACATCTACCAAAAAAGGTTCTATTACTTCTGTGCAAGCTGTGTACGTACCGGCCGATGATCTTACTGATCCAGCTCCTGCTACTACATTCTCGCATCTTGATGCTACGATTGTACTTTCAAGAAAACAGGCTTCTATGGGTCTTTACCCTGCGGTAGATCCACTTGATTCATCATCTCAGGCTCTTCATGAAAGTATAGTTGGTAAAGAACATTATGAAACTGCAATGGGGGTGAAAAGAATTCTTCAAAGATATAAGGAACTTCAAGATGTTATTGCAATCCTTGGTATGGATGAGCTTTCAGAAGAAGACAAACTTCTTGTGTATAGAGCAAGAAAAATTCAAAAATTCCTTTCTCAATGTGTACACGTTGCTGAACAATTTACAGGTCAGCCTGGAGTATATTGTAAAGTAAAAGACACTGTAAAAGGATTTAAAGAAATACTTGAAGGTAAACATGATAATGTTCCTGAACAAGCATTCTTCTCTACAGGTACTATTGAACATGTTCTTGAAAATGCTAAGAAACTTAGATAATACTTTGTATTTTAATTAACTTTAATTATTTTATGACATTTTACCCGAGGGTTACGAGCGTAAAAGTGAAGGGTAAAATATCGTAACATATAAATTATGAAAAACTTCAAACTAGAAATTAGGACACCTTATGGGGTGATGTTGGACGAAGAATTATATTCACTTACTGTGAATACGGAAGATGGTCAAATAACGATTCTTAATAAACATGCTTCTCTTATTACTTCAATCATGTTTAGTCCAACTATTATAAGACAAGAAAGTGGTGATAAAGAAATATTAATAAGAAATGGAATTCTTCATTTTGATCATAATAAAAATAAAGCAACTATCGTTTGTTCAACGAAACAAAAAAGATTCGAATCAGTATATTTTGATACAAAAGAAAAACTTGAAGAGGTCAAAGGCCGTATTGAAAGATCGAGTTCTTCGTTAAATTCTTTGCAATATGAACACCTTGAAGAAGAAATGATTGCACTTATGAAGAAGATAGCGTATATAGAGAAAAAAGGTACCTTGAAGGAAGGTGAAAAATCTTTTAAATAAAAATATGAAAGCATGTCATATAATGAGAAAAGAATTTGTAACTATTCATGAAAATGCAACTTTTTCTGATGTACTTAAAGTTATGGTTGAGAATAAAACAAATTCTGTAGTTGTAGTAGATAAAAAAGAAAATTTGGTTGGCGTTATAGATTCTTATAGACTTATAAAACAAGTAGTTCCTGATTTTCTTTTAGGAGACGATGTAATAGCTTCATTGTTTTCAGATGAGGATGTTTTTAAAGAAGCATGTTTGAAGGCGAGAGATAAAAAAATATCTGATTTTATAAAAAAAGATGTAATACCTGTAGATGAAGACGATAATATTATGGAAGTAGCTGTAAAAATATTGGGGCAGGGGCAACAAAGGATTCCTGTTGTAAAAGCTGGAAAGCCAATAGGACTTATAACAAGAACTGAGCTTAAAAGACTTATTGCTCATTACCTTGGAATAGAACATTTAAAATTACCTAAAGATACGAAATGATACATTTATTTTCAACTAATACTATCTATTATTTAGTTATAGGAGTTTTCCTTCTTGTTTATTTTTTTATAGTTTCAGAGAGATATCATCGTACAATACTTGCGATGTTTGGGGCACTTATCATGATTATAATAGGTGCGTTTTCAAATTCCAGTTTATCACCTCAGGAAACTGCTTTAAGTTATGTTGATTTTAATACATTGGGACTTTTAATAGGTATGATGATAAATATTTTTATTTTAAAACAAACAAAAATATTTCAATTTATAGCATTAAAGGCTCTTAAATTTACAGGTGGATGTCCAGTGAAACTTCTTTTTTCTTTATCTTTGATAACTGCGGTTGCATCGGCATTTCTAGATAATGTGTCAACTATTGTTTTAATAGTTCCAATAACTATAGCAATATGTTTGGATCTTAAAATAAGTCCTTTGCCTTTTCTTATTTCTCAAATATTTGCGGCAAATATTGGTGGAGCAGCAACTTTGATCGGTGACCCTACAAATATCCTTATAGGAAGTGTAGGACAGGTTACAGATAGTTTGGGTAATTTACATAGTCTCACTTTCAATGATTTTATATATAATATGGCACTTATTAGTATTATAAATTATTTTGTAATGGTTTCATTGCTTATATTTATTTATAGAAAAGATTTTAATGCAGTTTCGTGTGAACTTAAGGAAAAAATATTATCCAGAAAAACAGATGAGATTATAAAGAATAAAAAACTTTTATATCAATCACTTGGAGTTTTGTTTTTTGTAATTCTTGGATTTGTAACTCACAATATTACACATATTGATCTTGCGACGATAGCTTTGCTTGGGGCAAGTATACTGCTTCTTCTTACTCATCATGATGATGATGTTGAGCTTGAAGAATCGCTTGAAAAAGTTGAATGGACGATGATATTTTTCTTTATAGGACTTTTTGTGATGGTTGGTGCTCTTCGTGAAATAGGTATCATAAAGCTTATCGCAAATGAACTTAGTTCTATTTCAAATGGGAATTTAGTTATGGAATCTATGCTTGTTTTGTGGGTATCAGCTATTTTATCATCATTTCTTGATAATGTACCTTTCGTTGTAACAATGATACCTATAATACAATCTATGGGTGAAGTGAATCCCTCACATTTAAGTGTTCTTTGGTGGGCTCTTTCAATGGGAGCTTGTTTTGGAGGTTGTGGAACGTTGATTGGGGCTTCTTCAAATGTTGTAGTATCAAGTATTAGTGAAAGAGCAGGAAATAAAATAGGTTTTTTTCAGTATATGAAAGTTGCCTTTCCAATAATGATTTTACTACTTATAGTATCATCGATATATATATCGGTTAGGTATTTATGATTCACGAAATTGATTTACATGGTTTTAGATTAGAAGAAGCATTACAGGTTGCAGAAGATTTTGTATTGGATAATTATTATAAAAATGCGAAAACTATAAAAATCATTCATGGTAAAGGGAACGGTATTTTGCAAATGGCTATAAGAGACATGCTAGATACCTTAAAAAATGAACGTAAAATTCGTTTAAAATGGAAAGAATCGGATTCTCTTCACCATATAGCCGGCGAGACTATTGTGGAGTTTTGGGATTGATTTAATATCAAATATTAAATCAATCCTTTCACATCTTCCAATATCTCTTTTGCATGTTCCTCAGGCTTTACATTTTCGTAAATTTTTACGATTTTCCCATTTGGATTTATGAGGAATGAATTTCTAAAAGTTCCCATATATTTTTTACCCATAAATGTCTTTTCTCCCCAAACTTCATATTTTTGGACAACTTCTTTTGTTTCATCTGAAAGTAAGGTGAAAGGAAGTCCATATTTTTCTTCAAATTTTTTATGACTTTTGACTGAATCTGTGCTTATTCCAAATACTTTGATTCCATTTTTCTCAAATTCTTTGTAATAATCTCTAATTCCACAAGCTTCTTTTGTACATCCTGGTGTGTCATCTTTCGGATAGAAGTAAATTAATACTAATTTACCTTTATAACCACTCAATGTATGAGAGGTACCATTCTGGTCTTGTAATGTAAAATCTGGGGCTATTTGGTCTATTTTAAGCATAGTTGATTATTAATTAATTTCAGTTTAACTTTAGTAAAATAAAAAGGAAATACAAAAAAGCAGAGAAAGAGATAAGGAGTGGATGTAGTCAAACCACTATATCTACTTCTCTGCGAAAGAGAGTGTATTTTATTTTGTAATATGTACAAGTTGATTTTTTGTAAAAACTATTGATGACTTTCTTTTTGATTATATAAATATCTTTTAAGGATTATCATAGATGCTTCTATGTCTTCATTTCTATTTTTAATACCAAATTCAGAAAGCATTTCTCTGCCTTCTAAACTTGAAAATGATTCGTCTATAAATTCCACTTCAAATTCATTGCTCAGTTTTGTTCCTATATCATATTGAAAACTCTTTTTCGGGTCGGATCTTTCAGAATGTGGTATGCCAACAACTACTTTTTTGATATTTTCTTGTTTCAAAATTTTCTCAATTTTTTCTAGTGCTTCAGAAGGTGTTTTGTATATTACAAGAGTACCAGGGAAAATCATTTCATTTTCAAGATATCCCCATGAAATACCGGTTTTCTTCTTTCCAATATCTAATGATCCTATTTTCATAAGATTAGATTGCTTCTATAGCAATACGGAAATCAATATTTTCTCCTTCGATTACAACAGTTACTGTATGGTTTCCTACAGTTTTAAGAGGGTCTTTCAACTTAACTTCTTTTTTAGGATTTAATTCAATATTAAATTTTTCTTTGAACGCATTGGCAACGTCTGTTTCGTGAAGACTTGCAAATAGGTTTTCACCTTTTGCCTTTCCTTGAAGTACAAGTAAAGCACCATCTTCTTCTTTTACTAATTTCTTTATAGATCTAACAAGTTCTTTTCTTGCTTCTCTTTCGTTATTTCTAACATCTTCCAAAGTTTTTGCAGTACTAAAATCCTTTTTTGTAGCACTTCTTGCAAGTTTTTGTGGGAACAAAAAGTTGAATGCATATCCATCAGCTACAGGTACTATAGTTCCTTTTGGTGCTAATTTTTTAATATCTGAAAGTAAAATAACATTTATCATAACGTCTATATTTTAATTTTAAGCCTTAGATTAATACCATAAATCTAAAGAAAGAAAAGGTTTTTCCAGATAAAATTCCTAAATTGATTAAATATATTTATTTCAGGATGTATTCGAAGAACTCTTTTGTTGTTTAAATGCCAAGACGTTGAATAGAAAAATCTTTCATGAGGTACAAAGTCGATTGGGAGATCGATTTTTGCATCTGGTTTTGTCAGATAAGTTATTCTAGGTTGATATAAAGGATAAACTATATGTGATTCATTGATTATATTTTTTAGTTCTTCAGTTTTTGAAGCAAGAAACTCATTTATTGATATTGGGGATAGGGATTTTATTGCTTTAGTCGGATTTCTCATATCTGTTAAAATTGTATCTATTTTAAACGAAGCTATATTATTTAGATTTAGACCTTTTCCATCAGTTTGTGAAGAATGGAAATATGGGAAAAAATCTAAAGTTCTATCAAGTGACTGGCCTACGATTACAAAGTCGTATTCATTTTTTTCAACAACTGTTTGAAAGCCAACTGGGTCTGCACTTATTATTTCAATATTCACCCCTGATTCTTTGAAGTGTTTTTCAAGAATACTTGCTAGATTGTATATATTTGGTGATGAGTCAGGAATAAGTAATTGTAAAGGAATATTACTACCTGATCCTGAGGAAGTATCTATTTTGCTGGATGATCCCATTGAAGCTTCATCTTTTTGTATGTTTGGATCGTAATTAATTGTTATTGAATCAAGTAGTATTTTGTCTTTAGAGTCTTTCTTTTGAAAATATACATTGAAAATATTGTCTCCCTTTTTGATTGTTTCAAAAGACGTACTTGCTATAAATGACCAATCTTTTGATCCTGCAACATACTTTGTAAGGACATAATCGTTCACATAAATTTTTTCTGTATCTTGAGGTGTTGTACCTTTTATGACAATAGATGTTTTATTTGTTTTAAATATTGGTAAATCAGTTGGTTCTACAATTTTAAATTCTCCTGTTGTTG
>CAZOKC010000006.1:0-16277 GCA_964580335.1 uncultured Candidatus Peribacteria bacterium | reverse complement strand
TTTTGTAATTCATTTAAAGCAGAAACAAATGCCTTCGTATCTTCTTTATCTGTTTGTTTATCAAATATAAAGTTTGGCCCAAAATTTGTTTCAGTGAAATCATCATTTTCAAAAAGTTTTTCAATTTCTTTTTTAGGTAAAGAACTAAAAAATGCTTGTCTTATTTTTGGTGAATTAAAAATTTGACTGTTTGTGTTTAGAAATATTCCAACAAATCTTGGTAATATTGATGAATTTTTTTTATAACCATTTAAATTTGTTGAATTATCTTTTAAAAGAACATTATCTGCTTTATCTGTAAACCCAGAAAGTGATTCTGTATCAGGTACAAATGTAAGATATAAACTATCTAGTATGGCTGGATTTCTATGAAAATTTTCAAACCTTTCTAAAGATACTTCAACAATACTTCTATTAACATTTATTTGAATAGGTCTTGAAATTTTGAATGGGCCACTTCCTATGGGTTTAAAATTTATTTCTGAATTTGCTATTTTATCAACTGCTACATTTTGCCATATGTGCCTAGGAAGAATGCCAATATCAAGTAAACTTGGGAAAAATATGTATGCTTCTGGTAGTAAGAATCTCACTACTCCTTCATCGATCTTTTCTATTTTGACGCCATCAAAACTTTTTCTTAATGTATAGTTGTTGAATCTTGGATCTTGAATAAATCCGTATGTGAATATTATGTCGTCTGCTGTGACAGGTTTTCCGTCATGCCATTTAGCATTACTTAAAATAGAAAAAGTGTAAGATCTTCCACTTGGTTCTATTGTGTATGTTGCAAGGTCTGGTATATATTCTCCTTTTGAGCTATCAAATCTCGTTAATCCACTATAAATAAGACTTGTTATATCTCTATCAGATTCATTTAAATTTGCAAAAAGAGGATTAAATGTTTCTGGTTGTCCAATTCGTACATCTCTTATAATTCCTCCATTTTTAGGTACAAGATCGCTATTTTCGTAGTAAAATACAAAAAACAGGCTAATAAAACCTAGAAACAATAGAAATAAAGAGAAAGCAAAAATCCCTTTATGATTCATATTTAATTATATTTTTAAGTTAAGATATTATGATAAACATTATACTGTGTAGAACAAGTATAAGTCCTAGAACTATTGTCCCATAATATAAGAACTTCTCAGGACCTCTTCTTGTGGATTCAGGCATATCTGTACCACCAAAAGATGATGATAGTCCTGCTGAAGAACTTTGAAGAAGTATAAATAACATAAGCAATATTGCGATCACCGATTGTACATAAGGGAATAAGTTTTTTAATGTTTCCATAAGTTTTTTATTTTTAAAAATCAAAAGCAGTATAGCCTAAAAATATTAAATTTAAAGTTAAATAAATTTAGTTATCAAGAAGCCATGTTATAAGGCTTGAAAGAATGCTTAAAATTATTGCACTCGTAAGATAGTCATAAAAATGACCAAATGAAATACTGTACGTTTCTATAGCAATGAAATTATCCATTATATACACAAGTCCATATAGAAAAATTACGTTTATTACAAATGTAACTATGCCTCCAAATAAAAGTGAAAATGGTAAAACTAATAATTTCAAAAGAGGCTTTATGAAACTTGAAAGAAAGCCGAGAACTGTACCAAGTATTGCATATGTAATTATTCCTCCTGAAATATCTAGTGAGATAAAAGATATTTGAGTAATCAGATAAAGTACCACTGCATATGAAAGTATATTTAGAAATATTCTTTTTACGATGAACATAAATGAAATTATAGTTAAAGAATACCGATTATTTATATCAATGGAAGTAGATCTTTTTTATAAATAGTTGATTTTTGATAATTTAAGTTGGATACTTGCTTTAAATTAAGTAAGTTATGCAGGATACTTTATATATTTTAGATGGACATTCTTATATTTACAGGGCTTTTTATGCTGTAAAAGATCTGAAAAATAGTAAAGGGTTACCTACAAACGCTATTTATGGATTTACTAAAATGCTCCTTAAAATAATAGAAAAAAAGAAACCAAAATATTTTGTTGCATGTTTTGATTCTCCTGGACCGTCTAAACGAGTTGAGGAACTTTTGGATTATAAAGCAAATAGACAACCAATGCCTGAAGATCTTAGTATTCAAATTCCTTTTATTTTAAAAATTGTTGAGGATTTCAATATCCCTATTTGTATGAAGGAAGGAATAGAAGCAGATGATCTTATTGCAAGTTATTGTTCATTTGCAAAAAAAGAAAAATTGAAAACAGTTATAATAACTGGAGATAAAGATCTTATGCAACTTGTAGATGATGAATCGGGGATTTCTATGTGGGATACTATGAAAGATGTTGTTTATGATAGGAAGGAAGTAAAAAAGAAAATGGGAGTTTTTCCAGAAAGTATTCCTGATCTTTTGGGTCTTATGGGCGATACAAGTGATAATATTCCTGGTGTCAAAGGTATAGGGCCAAAAACAGCTTCGGAAATGCTTGAGAAATATCCACATATTGAGCTTATTTATGAACACCTTGATGAAGTTGCAAAAGGAAAAACTAAAGAAAAAATGGAAGAAGGAAAGGATAATGCTTATCTTTCAAAACTTCTTGCGACAGTTATTCCTACCATAGAACTTCCACATTCTGCATTAAACGAGATTCTTTTACCTCTTCCAAATTATGAAGCTCTTTTTAAAACTTTTGATGATCTTGAATTTAAAAATATAATTGGAGAAACAAAAAATCCTCAAAATATAAAGTCAGATCAGAATATTGGTGAAAGTGAGTTTAAAGAAAATATATTCAAGTCAGAGAAAGTGATTGTTGTAGATGATGATTTGAAAATCCAGGATTTAATTGAAGAATTAAAAAATGTAAATGAAATAGCTTTTGATACTGAAACAGATTCTGTTAATTCACTAGATGCGGGGCTTGTTGGAATTGCTTTATCTTGCGGTTATAAAACATGGTATTTGCCTTATCCTTCAGAAATTTCTAAAAAATTATGGGACGAATTATTTAAAATTTTATCAAAAAAGATATTAATTGCTCATAATGCGAAATTTGATTTTCATGTTATCGAAAATATTTATCCAGAATTTATAAATTTTGATCTTAAAGTATTTGATACATCTATTGCAGCATTTCTTTTAGATCCTGAGGGAAGAAGATACAAGTTGAGTGAAGTTTGTGATAAATACATGGAAGGTAAACACAATGTGGGGAACTATATAGATGTAATAGGGGACAAACCAATTAAAGAAGTATCTATCGATGTTCTTTCAAAATATGCTGGTGAAGATGCAAGAGGTGTTTTTGAACTTAAGAAAATCCTTGAATTGAAACTTAAAAAAGAAGAACTTTTGGAAATGGCAAACCTTATTGAAATGCCACTTATAAGAGTTCTTACAAAAGTTGAAGAAGAAGGAATTTTGGTTGATACTAAAAAGCTTTCTTCTTTGGAAAAATTATTTACAGAAGAAATAAAAAAACTTGAAATAGAGATTTTTAAAGAAACTGGATCTGAATTTAATATATCTTCTCCAGCGCAACTTCAAGAAGTATTATTTAGTAAACTCAAGTTAAATCCTGGTAAGAAAACGAAAACGGGTTTCTCCACAGATGAGAGAGTTCTTCGAGATCTTTCTTCTGAGCATCATGTTCCTAAACTTATTTTGCAATATAGACATTTATCTAAATTACTTTCCACATATATTTTAAAACTGCCCGAAAGTGTAAATAAATATACTGGACGTGTTCATACTACATTTAATCAAACTGGTGCTGCAACAGGTCGTTTTAGTTCTACTGATCCAAATTTACAAAATATACCGATTCGTTCTGAATTTGGAGAAAAGATAAGAGAGTGTTTTATTGCCAAAAAAGATTATAAATTGGCAAGTTTAGATTACTCTCAAATAGAGCTTCGAATACTTGCTCATGAAACTAAAGAAAAAGGTCTTCTTGATGCTTTTAAAAATGGGAAAGATATTCATAGTGCAACTGCTTCTATCATTTTTGAAAAAGAATCGGATTCTATTTCTCGTGATGAAAGGTCTATAGCAAAAACTATAAATTTTGGACTTATGTATGGTATGGGACCGTTTAAACTTGCAGGAGAACTTGGAATACCTAGAAGTGAAGCTCGTGAATTTATAGATAAATATTTTAAAGCTCTACCAAATATAAAAACATGGAAAGAAGAGTATATACAAAATGTCTATGAGACTGGTTTTGCCAAAACATTTTTTGGTAGAAAAAGGTATTTTCCAAATATAAGAAGCGAAAATAAAATGATGGAGGAAGCTTCAAAAAGAGAAGCTATTAATTTTGTTTTTCAAGGTACTAATGCAGATATTATTAAATTAGCTATGGTTAAAATAGATAGATTTATAGAAGAAAAGAATCTAAAAACACGAATGATTCTCCAAGTTCATGATGAACTTGTTTTCGAATTTCCTCCTGAAGAAGAAGATTATTTGAAAAATTTCAAAGAGATTATGGAAAAAGTTATCGTTTTAGATGTTCCGATTGTGGTTGAAATAGGGGTTGGAAATAATTGGTTGGAAGCTCATTAATAAAATTATTTAATTTCTTTGAGTTTTGTAAGAACTTTTTGCATAGCTTCTTCAAGTGTTCCTTGTATTCCGCAACCCGCGGCTCTTTTGTGTCCACCTCCCCCAAATGCTAGAGCTATCTTTGTACAATCATGTTCGTCGCTAGTTGATCTTATACTTACTCTTATTCCACGATCTTCTGTTTCTTTGAAAAGTATTACAAAATCTGTATCAGGGGCGTTTCCAAGTAAATCATCTATAATTCCTGCTATTTCATCGGAGTTACTGCCTGTAGAATCATAATCTGTAAGTTTCACATATGACCAAAGAACTCTATTTTCTTTGTCGTGAGTGACTCTTGAGAGAATTTCTCCCCAAAGCTTAAGTTGGCTCATCTTCTTCATTTTGAAGAGATTTTTAATAATGTCTTGCTGGCGTGCTCCCAGTTCGACAAGCTCGGCGGCAGTATCAAGTGATTGTGGTGTAGTGTTTGCATGTTGAAAACTTCCTGTATCTGATATAAGTCCCATAAGTAAAAATGTCGCAGTATCTGGATCAATAAGTGATTTTGTCTTTTCCCATAATTTTAAGAATTTGTATAAAACTTGCGTAGTTGAAGCTGAAGTTTTTTCAACCAAGTTCATTGTTCCATACATTTCGTTCGATTCATGATGATCGATATTTATAATAGGTGTATTTTCAAAAACTTCTTTATATTTTATAAGAGTTTCTCCCATTTGTTTCTTATCACTACTATCCACAGCTATTATTAGGTCAAAATTATCATTGTGAGATGTTCCAAATGATATGTTTTCAGGAATGACTGAAATATTGTCTTTTGGTGTTACATGTATATTAACTTTATCACCTTCTATCATATATTTAATGCTTTCAATTTGTCCATCAATACATTTTAGACTGATAATAAGAGACCCTTTTTTATCTAGAGTTTGTGTGATTTCATTTAGGTTTGGTAGAAAACCAAAATTTTCGGGTACATTATCGTGAACAAAACAAGTTACATCTTTACCAAGTTTTTTAAGAATAGATGACAAAGCAAGCATTGATCCAAGACTGTCTCCATCGGTCGCACTGAAATAAGTTATAAGTATTTTTTGTGAATTATCTATGATATCTCTAATTGCCATGGTTTCAGGTGTGATTTGTTCAAATGTCATAAAAAGTTTATTAGACAAAGTTTGTTATTATAATACAAGATTTAATTGAATCAAGTTTATAACATACCATAATACAATATAAATATATATATGTCAATACATCTATTTTCTCATTAAATAAGGCTTTTCTTTCTTATCTACTATTTAACATACTTGTTTTTTACCTTGTTCCAATGTAAATTAAATTTCGATCCTTATAAATTAATCATGTTTATTACTAAATTAATTAAAAATAGTTTGTTTAAATTTATAAATGCAGTCCATAGATTGTGTTTGAATTCGATTTTATCTGAGAATCAATCGTTGATTGATTTTAAGGGTTCTTTTTACTCGTTACGTAATTTGAAATATGAGTACATTTTTATATGCAATAATAGGTTTGATATTAGGGGTTGTAAGTTATCATCTATATTTAAAAAGTAGTGGTAGTGATCCTAAGGCGAGGTCTAAAAAAATAGTTGATGATGCAAGACGTGAAGCTGAGAAGTTGGAATTGGAAGCCAAAAATAAGCTTATAGAGGCTAAAGATAAAGCAAGAAGTTTAGAGGAAGAAGTTCGAAATAAAGTAAAAGAAGATGAAAAACTTTTAAGAGAGAAAGAAGCTAATCTTGATAAAAAAGAAGCTAAAGTAGAAGAACTTCGTGATAAACTTGATAAAAGACAAGAAGAGTTTGATAAAAAAGAAAAAGATATTTTAAAGAAAGAAGAAGAAGTAAAAGGTGCTCTTGAAAAGATCTCAGGCCTTTCTAAAGATCAAGCTAAAAAAGAGTTATTTAAGCAAGTGGAAGAAATTTATGAAAAAGATATGAACGCGCATCTTCGAAAGTATGAAGAAAAAATAAAAGAGGAAGAAAAAGAAATTTCTCAAAAAATATTAACTCAGGCAATTCAAAGGTATGCATCAGAAGTTTCATCTGAATCTACGGCTACAGTTGTAGAACTTGCAAATGATGAAATGAAAGGACGTATAATTGGAAAAGAAGGTAGGAATATTCAAACATTTGAAAAAATTACTGGTGTCGATGTGATAATAGATGATACCCCAAATACAGTTCTTCTGTCTGGTTTTGATTTACTTAGAAGATATATCGCTAAAGTTGCATTGGAAAGACTTCTTGAAGATGGGCGTATACAACCAGCTCGTATCGAAGAGATAGTAAATCAAGTTAAACAAGAAGTTATAACCCTTACAAAAGAACTTGGGGAAAAGGCATTTGTAGAACTTGGTATAACTCCGCTTCATCCAGATCTTGTGAGGCTTATTGGAAGACTTAGATTTAGAACAAGTTACGGTCAAAATATATTAAAGCATTCTATCGAGGTTGGTCATTTGTGTGGAATCATGGCAGCAGAACTTGGTCTTGATGCCTCAAAAGCAAAACTTGTAGGATTACTCCATGATCTTGGTAAAGCCGTAACTCATGAAGTAGAAGGAAGTCATGCAATAATTGGTGCTAATATCCTTAGAAAATATAAAGTAGATCCTGAAGTTATAAATGCCGTAGAATCTCACCATGAAGAAGTTCCTCAAGAAACCCTTTATGCTCCACTTGTTCAATCAGCTGATGCTATTTCTGGAGCCAGGGTTGGAGCTAGAAGTGGTAACATAGAAGAATATATACAAAGACTTCAAAAACTTGAAAATCTTGCCACTTCATTTGAAGGGGTTAAAAGAGCTTACGCTATTTCAGCAGGAAGAGAAGTGAGAGTATTTGTAGAACCTGAAAAAACCACAGATTCCCAATCTATAGAACTTGCTTCCAATATTGCACAGAAAATAGAATCAGACATGCAATATCCTGGAGAAATAAAAGTAAATGTTATAAGAGAATTTAGAACATTTAAGGTGGCGAGGTAAATTATATCTTTAGATAGTTGTTTATTTTTGTTTCTATATTATTTATTGAATTGTTCAATATTATTAATTCTTCAGTTTTGAATTTGTTTAATACAAAGTCTTTCCCTTCCATTTGAAGTGGTCTGTTTTCTGAATTCACACCAATTTTGAGTCTTGGGAAATTCATTGAAGCAAATTTATCTATTATGTCTTTTATGCCATTGTGACCACCTGATCCTGTATCTTTGGAGTGTCTCCATTTATATTCACCGATCATAAGGTCAAGCTCGTCATGGATCACTATTATATTTTCTATAGGGATTTTATAAAAACTTGAAATCTTCTGTACAGCTTCACCTGAGAGATTCATAAATGTAGTAGGTTTTGCGAGAATGATTCTTTTATCTTTCAATTTACTCTCTGAAATTTCAGATTTGAAATTTTTGTTTTCACTAAACTCTGGGAATTTCCATTTTTCTTTAAGTTTGTCCAAAACTATAAATCCTGCGTTATGCCTTGTTTTTTCATATTCTTTACCTGGATTTCCGAGTCCAACGATAAGATGCATAGATTTTAAATTAATTTTTATTTGGATTTTAATTTCTCACTAGTGGGCTCAAACCCCGGTCTAGCATGTACGACCCGTATCGCCCAAATCGTTCGAAATTAAAATCCAAATTCATAAATATGGTATTAATAATGAGTTATCTCCTATTCCTTAAATATTCAAAATCATATCTTTTAGAAAGATAATTGTACAGAGCAGTAGCTACTTCACTTCTCGTAAGAGCTTTGTTTGGTCTTAGTGAATTTTGTCTATCTGGAAAAAGTTCAAATCTAGTAGCTATGCCTGCATACTTTGAAAACCAATCATCTTTTTTGACATCACCAAAATTATAATAAATATTTTCTTCTATATTAAAAGTTTTTGCCATCATTTTTAAAAATTCTGCCGTTGTTACGGTTTGTTCAGGTTTGAAAGTATTATCACCATAACCATTTATGATTCCAAGTTCATTTGCATTTGAAATAAATTTGCCATACCATTCACTCATTTTTACGTCTTTAAATTTACTTTCTTTATTTAAAATTTCAGGAATCTCTCCAAGTTTTGCTATAAGTAAAAATTTAGCAGCTTCAGCTCTATTTACAGGATTTTCTCCTCTAAATGTACCATCAGGATAACCACTTAATATACCTTTTTCATATAAATATGTTGCTGCTTTTCCTACAATTGTTGTTTCAGATAAATCAGGAAATGGACTTTTTATAGAAGGATCTTTAGATTCAGTGGTATTTGTATTTTGAGTTGGATTTATATCAAAATTACTATTAAACGGTTGTATAATTCCTTGATCTCTAAGTTTATCATCTAAACTTCCAGGAGCAGCAAAACTGTTGAATTTAAGGGATTTATTAATTGTATTTCTATAATTTAAAGCATATAAAATTCCTTTGTTATCAGGATGTTTAAAAAATACGTATGAATTATTAAATGAAAAATCAGTAAATCCTTCTTTTCCAAGTATATACACTATATTTTTATCTAAATCATATATTCTTATTTTTTCATTTTGCTTATTTCCTTGATCGTTAAAACTTTGGTCAGTAATTATAATAAAAGGATAATATAAAAAATGAAGTGTACTTCCACCTGTACTTTGATTAAATATTTTATTGTCTCTAAGTACTATATCTTCTAAAAATTGAACTTGTGTACCTGGGGTTAGGTGAGCTTTAATTTCATGAGTTTGGTATTCTTTGCCATCATTTTTTGCTACATGTGTTATATAAAAAGATACATCATTTTTGAAATTGAAACTTGATAAATTATAAAGGTAATTATCTTTTTCATAACTTATTCTAAGTTTAGGCATACGAATTTCACTTTTACCATCTCTTAAGTCAATTTTATATATTCCAGATAAACTTGGTAAATTGATATATTTATTATCATTCGAAGATTCTGGTTTGAAGCAGTTTATATAAACGTACATAAAGTTCCTATCGATAGCACTTAGAAAATTTGAAGTTTGTCCAATTGTTTCAATTTTTATACATTCACTTGGGAATGCCACTTTTCTTTCAGATCTTGTCTTGATGTCATATATTATTATGTCTTCATTAGTATTATCTTTTGATCTTATAAAATTTGTTATTAAATATCCATCTTCAAAATATTGTCCTTTCATTGAATGAAAATTTCCAGTGTTATATTTCGCAAAATCTTGTTTACTGAAATTGTAAATTGCATAATCGATCGATAAATTATCTGTAGATTTTTTTTCAAGTAAAATAAGAGGAAGATTTTTATCTATATCAATCAATTTGTATTCTTTTAATTCTAAAGGAAGGTTCATTGATTCTATAGATCTATTTGCAAGATCATAGATTGTTAGAAATATTTTTTCATGATCTTTTGTAACAATAAAGTTATCATTTACTTCGTAAGATCCCCAGATATCATTTGTCATTATAAAAGCATTGTCATTTTCTTCTTTCATATAATCATCATACACTGCCTTACCTGTAGTATCTCTTTCTATAATTATTCTTTCCTCATATACATTGTTTGATTCACTTATTTCTCCTGTACTTCCAAGATTTCCAATTTCTATTCTTAAAGTACTTACTCCATATTCGAGTTCAAATTCTACCTGTTTTCGTCTAAGTGTTCCTCCGGGCTTTATGGGGTTTATATCTATTTGTTCATGAGTAATTTTTTTCCCGTTTAGGAATACCTTGAAATCAGTTGTTCTTGGAAGATCCGCACTACCTATATTTTTTATAAGAGTTTCAAATATAGTCTTACCTCTAGATTTATGTCTTGGTTTTTGAAGATAGATAATACCTGTTATTTCTCCATCGGCTAATTTTACATTGGCTTTTCTTTCTATAAGTAAACTTACTGCTTTGGAATTATTTACTATATTTGATTCAAAATCACTTCTTTCAGGAGTGACTGTTGCAGTTATTTTATAATATGATTCGTCAGAAAGATCGAGCCCTGGCTTTTCTCCATTACTTTTACCTGAAAAAATAGAATGAAAAATACATTCACCTTTTTTTACGTCGACATAATCTTTTATTGTTCTTTTTTCGTTTGAATATAATTTTGCTATATCGTAAATTATTTCAAATTTTGTGTATTTGCTATAATCAATTCCTGTAATTTCGCATACTTTAGTTATTACACTGTTTTCGATCCTTGAAAACCATATATCATTTACGCTAACATCTATCAAATTTGATTTTGCAATCAATGGATATAGAAAAAATGGCGCATCAATAATATTTGTATATTCTCCATTTTTAAATATACCTCTTATTTTTGCACCTTCGGATATTATGATTTCAGACATTTTGATTGGATCTTTTACTTCAAATCTTGTTTCAAAAGCTCCATCTGAAATCACAGGGTTTGCTGATTTCCCGAAAACAGTTTTAAGGTCTTTTGATATAAATTCTATTTCACTTAAATTTTTAGCCCCATTATTTGAAACAGTTATAAAAATTTTATTTGCATTAGTTCCGCTACCTTGTCTTGATCCTGTTAATCGTATTCCTTCTTTTTCTTGGAGGTCTTTTACTATGGTCTTTGTTTTATTTGAATTTGGAACACTTACCTTATTGTTTTTACTATCTATACCAATGGTTACTTCTGTTTGATATTCTCCAGGAATTTTTATACCAAGCCCATTTTCTTTTCCTATATCATTTGACAGAATTACTGTATGAGGAAAACATCTGTTGATTTGTCTTTTTTCACGAAAATCTATTGTTTTGTCGGTATTTTTCCCTGTAACCCTATATCTTATTAAAAAATCATCAAACCCATTATTTCTATCAGGAATATCATTTGTACAAATAGTTGATACAAGTTTACTTGAAATTTCGCCATAAGTTGTTCTTTCTACATATATATTAGGTGCAAAAGGAACTTTGATAATAACTTCTTTTGAATTGTTATCAATCAATATTTCATTTACAGTATTTGGAAATCTTATATCAAGTTTTATTTTATACGTTCCTCCTTTTTCTATTCCTAAATTTTCACCTCCCATTTTTTTTGATACATTCAATTTATGAAAAAAACAACTTCCTGTTTTTTCTTGTTTGTTAAAAATCTTTTTTTGATTGTTATCTAAAGTGTATGTGAGATTGAAACTATCTGTTGTTTTAGAAAAAATTCCGTTTGAACATATTTCTGAAGTCAAAGTGTTATCACTTTCGTTGTACTTGATTTCTTTTATAAAAATATCTTCATTAATAGCAAAAATATTTTTGGGAACTATTACAAGCAATATAAAAAAAGAAAGATAAAATATTTTTTTCATAAAATTGTTTAAGTAGCTAGAATGTAGTTTAAATCGAAATAAAATGAAATAAAAAAATATGCTTTAAGCTTGATAAAATTACATAAAAATAGGGTGGTAAATCATTTCTGATAAACTCACCCTATTTAGTAAAAGTTATATTCTAAATTATCTATTTTTTAGGTATTGATATATCGCTATAGCAACATCTTTTCTTGTAAGAGGTTCGTTCGGTTTTAGTAATCTTGTTCTATCTGGGAATAAATTATATGTTTTTGCAATTGTTGCATAGTTTGCATACCAAGTTCCTTGTTCCACATCGGTATATTCTGTAGTTGTACTTGTTGGATTCATACCAAATGTAGTAGCTAACATTTTTAAGAATTCTGCCGTTGTTACATTTCTTTCAGGCCCGAAAGTACCGTTTGAATAACCATTTACTATACCAAGTTTGTATCCTCTGATTACATATTTAACATACCATTGACCTTCAAGTACATCAGCAAATGTACCATTGTTTTTCATGTCATCCACACTTCCGTATTTTGCAAGAAGTAGAAATTTCAAGGCCTCGGCTCTATTTACATTTCTGTTTCCTTTGAATTCACCATCAGGATATCCACCAAGTATACCTTGGTTATATAAATTTCCCGCAGCTTGTCCTTCAAGGCTTGTTATATTTGTATCAGTAAAAGGATTTGTTGTTATGTTTGTTATTGTTTTTACTTCGTCTTCAAACCCGGCTTTTGGAGTAGAAGGGGAGGTATTTTGAATTGGTCTAACTACTGGATTTGATATAGGTCTAGTCGATATTGGTGATAAATTTAATTCATTATTATATTCAAAATTTATACTTTGTGTATAACAATTGTTACTTTCGTTTAGTTCATCGATTTGGTTATCTGCATCCACACAATATTTTATTGTATGATATCCTTCTGTAAGTATTTCGTTTAGAATATTACCAGGGACTTTTTGTCCTATTATATAGTCAAGTCTTACATTATCATCTCTTGTAGCATAGTTTGCTCCGATGTTATGTGGACCATATCCTCCATAACCACTTAGCTTATTATCATAAAACCATTTGATATTCATTCCTTGAGAATTTGCAGTTCCTATATTTCTTACTTTTGCTTCGATATAATAATGTCCATCTTTCTTTTTTTCGACATTAAATCCAGTTACCGTCATATCTGGCTTTGTTGATACTATAGGAGTTGGTGTAGGTTGGGGCCTTATCGTTTCTACATAATAAAAATAAGGAGCGTTAATTGTATTTGTAAACGATCCATTTGCATAAACTCCTCGAAGTTTCATACCTTCTGATCTAATGAGTGTTGATACTTGTACAGCATTTGGTACACCAAAGGTGAAAGCACTTCCATCAGCATAGTACTGTAGATCTGATTGTGTAGCATAAATACTTCCACTATTTCTAAGTAATTGAATTTGTTTTATTTCAGATGCTTTATTATCTTTTACTTTTACCCACATAGCATCTCTGTATGGTTCATTTCCTTGACCTGCGGAAGAAAGTTCGGCATTTGATGTAACTTGATTATTGTTTGATGATGTTGGTATTGTAAAATTAAGATTATATAAATTGTTTGTAGATCTTGTTTCGGAATACATATCTACTCCATCGATTTCTACTTTTACTTCTACTCTATGATCTCCAGTCGTTGTCAAATTAAGAGAGTTTGAACCAGATCTATTCATACCTATTATACTATCCCAGCATTTATTTATTGGTTGTCTTCCAGGAAAAGATTGACTTTGAACAAGTGATACATTTCTATATACGCTATATGTAACTGTTTGAATAGCAAATCCGTCTCTATCGGGATCAGGTACATTTTCGCTACAGACAGTAAATAGTGTATTTCCATCTCTTGATCCATAGCGTCCATCTTTTATCCAAATATCAGGTCTTTGTGTAGTTTGTGTACTTATATTTTGTATAATTTCGTTATTAAGTTCATCTGATTCTGGATAATCACTTCTGGCGTCAACATATACACTTATTTCGTGATTAGATGATTTTGTAAGTCCAAGACCTCTTACTCCATTCACATCAGAAAATGCAGGTAATATATGATACCAACAATTTCCTGAAGGTTGTCTTTCTGTGTAAGAAACAGTCCTTGATCTATCAATTCTATATCTAACATCATAAGTATAAAACCCTGCACTGTTTCCATCTAAGCCACCTCTATTACAGATTTCGGCAGATGTTTTTTCATTGTTTGCATCATATCTGAACGATTTTATGTAAAAATCAGGAAGATCTTCCGCAAAAACGGTATTTGGAATGTAAGATATAATCATTCCTGCAAGAAGTAAGAAAGCTATGAGCTTTTGTGATAACTTCATATAGTATTGTTAAAATTAAAAAATTAAAGAAGCTTCAATAATTTAGTCGGATATTGGTTACACTTATATAGTTTCAAAGAGTTTAATAACTCATTGATTTTACTGTTCGCAGGCTATTTATAGATTTTTGAATATTATTTATTGATTCGTTGTATAAATCTATATTTTGACCATTTATGAAACTATCCAAATTTGCTTTTGCAGCACTTGAAAATGATATTGATTCAAATAGTGCATTTTTCTTTGTTTCATCTAAATATTCCGAGTCCATAGAATCGATTATAGCATCTATCCGTATTATTATTTTATATAAATTGTTTGCTTGAATTATGGATTTAAGTTTTGATATTACATTTAAAAGCCCTTCTTTTGCTAGGTAGTAGTTATTTGTACTAGATTTGGCGTCATTTATGGCATTTTGAAGGTTTCTATATATAAATATTTGGTTTTCGTATTCAATTCTAAAGTTTGGAGAAAGTAAGTCTTGCACACTCATAGAACTGATTATATCTCCTGCTTTATTATATAATTCTTCAAGTTGGTTTATTTTTGTTTCATAACTAGGTTCTTCAAAAAATACTAATTCATCATTTGCATTTACATGATTTGCTCCATTTATCATGAGTGAATATATGAAAACTAAACTTAGGATTATGTATTTTTTCATAAACTTGGATCAATATTTAGATTTGATAGTTCTTGATTTAATTGCGTTAAAGCAGATATGTCAGATGTATTTTGAAGATTTGAAAGATCATTTAACATTTGGTCTATTTGTGCAAGTTCAGGATCTGCAAAATTGTTTTTATTTACTTCATAAATGAAAGGTACACTTACTACAAGAAGCATTGCTACTACAGATATAGTTTGTATTTTAAAAGCATTAAAAAAACTAATTAGATTTAGGTTGTGGTTATACTCTTGTTTGAATGAATTTAGTATATTCATCCTAAGATCATTTCGAGGTTCTTTATATGCATTTTGTAGTATTTTATGTAGAGATATTTTCATAAAATGAGATAATAAGGGTTCGATAATTTAGTCGTATCTAGGTTACACTTTTTTTGTCTTTTTTCAAAATGAGTTTTGACATACTCTAAGGCTCTTTTGTGACGGACTTTAGCATTGTTTTCGGTTATTCCGATTTGTTTTGATATTTCTCCAAAAGTCATTGATTCCAGATATCTTAATCTTAGTATTTGTTCATATTCAGGTTTTATATTTTTAAAAATATCATTAACTTCTTCATTTAAATTAAATAAAAATTCATCAATATCATCTTCATCTTTTATTTCTAAAAATTCATGTGGGTCTTGAGGTTCGTATTTCTCAATAAATGTTTCATCTAAAGTAGTCACTTCAATAGATCCATATTTTTCTCTTAAATAATCAAGCCATGTGTATTTTGCTATTGCTGTCGCCCAAGTTTTTAGTGCGCTTTTCCCTCCAAAATTTGGGAGTGATTTAAAAATTTTTATAAATGTTTCTTGGGTAAGATCTTCAGATTCTATACTGTCTCCTGATTTCATCAAAAAAAATCTATAAATAGGATCAAGTAAAGTATTGGTCAAATGTTCTTGAGCTCTTTTACTGCCTCTTATACAATCTTCCACAAGTTCAGTATCAGATAATTTTGAATAATCTTTTCCTAATTTAAAAATGCTATGTATCGACATTTGGGGTATATGTGACTTGAGGTTCTCATATCTTTGATTTACTGTCAATATTGGGTTATCATTATTTTAAATCAAATTATCTTATGAATTATATTTATCTTGCTTTGATACTTTTTGCCTACATGAATCTTTGGTTTGTTTTGTCGGTTCTTATAAAGCGAAATGATATAGCAGACATAGCTTGGGGACTTGGATTTGTTTTGCTTGCATGGAGTTCTTTTTATCTAGGTGGAAATTTTGATATCAAATTTATTTTGGTAAATATTTTGGTTACTATTTGGGGTGTAAGACTCGCTTATCACATAGGTTTGCGAAATTTGAAAAAATCGGAAGATAGTAGATACAAAGCTTGGAGAGATGA
>CAZOKC010000005.1:10401-27903 GCA_964580335.1 uncultured Candidatus Peribacteria bacterium | reverse complement strand
TATAAAATTACATCACACAAAAATAAATCTATATTTTATATTTTATTACTAAATTTAATTTCAATTTATACTATTTTTTTACATTTTACCATTATTTTTCTTGACTTAAAGGATAAACCTGATTATATTTCATTGGCTTATCCTTAAACTCACTTTATAGCGGGTAAAGACAAACTTAGAGTTAATAACGAAATCACGGCAAAAACAGTAATGTTCGTGTTGCCTGGAAAAGAACCAAGAGTTTGCTCCTTGGAAGAGGCTATAAATGAAGCTCAGGAATTGGGAATGGATCTTGTTGAAGTATCTCCTGATCAAACTCCACCTGTCTGCAAAGCAATGGATTTTGGTAAACACCAATACATGAGAAAGAAGCAGATGCAAGAAAGTAGAAAAAAAACAAAAACCATTGAAACAAAAGTTATAAGAATGAGTTTCAGAACAGATAAACATGACCTTGAAGTAAAACTTAATCAAGCAAGGAAGTTTATAGAAAAAGGTCATCCAATCAAATTCAATATGGTACTTCATGGAAGAGAAACTCAATTCATGGGCCAAGTGATAGAAAAATACAAAGAAATAGCAGAAACACTAGGAGATATCTCATACGTCGAAATGGAACCAAAAAAAGAGCTTAAAGGATACTCTGTATATATGATACTCCAACCAATCAAAAGATAATAAATTAACACTAACCTATATTTTATGCCAAAGATGAAGACCCATAGCGGTACAAAAAAAAGAGTAAGAATGACTGGAACAGGAAAGTTAAAACTTAAAGCAGCTGCCAGAAGACACTTACTTCTTAGAAAAGCGAGTGTTCAAAAAAGAGGTGCTCAAGATACTATTATGTCAAAAAGTGATATGAAAAGAATGAAAAAACTTCTTCCATACGGTGCTTAATTTATTAAAAAATTTATTAACTAATTTTATATGACTAGAGTAAAAGCAGGTGTAGCTACAAGAAAAAGACACAATAAAATGCTTAAGGCCGTAAAAGGTTATGTCGGAACATTAAGTAGCCATTTCAAAAAAGCCAAACAAGCTTGGATAAAAGCAGGACAACACGCATACAGACACAGAAGACAAAAGAAAAGAACTCTTAGAGGTTTATTTATAGTTAGGATAAATGCAATACTTAGATCTAGTGGACTAAAATACAGTACTTTTATAAATAAATTAAAACAAACTAATATAATTTTAGATAGAAAAGTACTTTCTCTTCTTGCTCAAAATCACCCAAAAGTTTTTACTGACCTAATTAATAAGGTTAAATAATAAATTTTATGATACCAAGGATTATACTTGGAATATTTCTAGTTCTTATCTCAATGATAAGTGGAATTTGGCTTGAAAGATACAATTATGTCGATAGTTTGCCTTTTGCAAATTCTTTGATTTCATTCCTAGAAAAAAGACTGTATTTACCAGTATCTCAAGATGTAAATAACTCGATATCAACAAATACTTTGCCAAAAATAAAATTATTTGAAGAAAGTTTAATAATGGAAAACTTTGAAGTAAAAGTAAAAAGACCACCGAACTGGATTATCTTTTTTTCACCAGATACATTTGAAATATATACAGGAGGAACTGTCCCTTTCATAGAAGGTGAGAGAGAAAGAACTGATCCTGTACTTCGAGGATCAATAGAAAAATTGGAAGAAGGTATAAGTACTGATGAATATATAAATAAACGTAAACAAAGACTTGGAAATCCTGTAAGTGAAGTTCTTATAAATGTAGAAGGTGAAGAAGTTCTGCTTTATTCAAATGGTCAAAATTATACTTTCATTATCCCATTCAAAAATAAAAATGATGAAGTTTATCTTATAACCATAAACTACGACTTCACCAAATATGACCTTGAAAGATCTAATGTTCTTGAGTTTATACAAAATCTAGAAATAAAAGATCTTGAGTAAAAAGATTTACAATCATGTATTTGTAATTTATTTTCTTTCTAGTCACAAAATCTGGTGCGGTGGCCGAGGGGTTAGGCAGGAGCCTGCAAAGCTTTGTACAGCGGTTCAAATCCGCTCCGCACCTCCAAATAAGATTACACTATTCATTTTCACAAACACTCACTTCGTTCCTTGGTTTGTGAAAATGTTTTATATATAAATATTGACAATCTATTTTTTATAGATATAATCATGCACTTTAAATTAAAGATGTCAAATTGTTTAACAATATTAGAAGATTTTCCAATACTAACAGGTCATTCTCAGCAAATTGGTTTAGATGAAGAATTTGATTCAATTTCTGGAAAGATTATAATTCCATTAAACGAGGTTCAATTAAGAGCCTATGAGGAATGTCGTGAAATATACTTAAGAGTTAGAAGTGTAGCGGGACACCTTGGACTATGTATAAAACCAACAAATATAGAGTCTCAACCTATAATAGGTGATACAAATAACGGGGAAACAATCATAGAGTATGATGTAGAGATAAGCTGTTTGAACCGGAATCTAAGATTATGTTTAAATCGTCTTTTGCAAGAAAAAATCCCGATTGGGAGTGCATTTTTACCATCCAAACCATTAAAATCCAAAAAAGATATTGAAAAAGCCATATCTAATAACTCTATAGTAGTTGGACATAATAATTATCAAATCGTAGATTCGCCTGATGAATCGGGATATTGTATAAAGTTACCTTTAACTGGAATAGTTTATGATTTTGATTGGGGAGAAATTAGTAGAAATGATAATTTTCTAAAAATACTACAAATAGGAAGAAAAGAATTATTTAAAAAAGGAATAAGATTAGATGAAAGAAAGGATCCCAATTTAGTAATGCAAAATAAAGATTTTTTAATAACGAGTGTTCAAATTTTATCCTTAAATAATGTACACGCTGACGTAGTAAGTACACAATTTACAGACATCCCAGGACAAATTATACATACAAGTGCAACTCTTTTGCATGCAAATAGAACAGGGAAAGACCAAACACAAACTCAAAATGGTCATAATCCTTCAAACACTCACTTAGAAATATGTAATACAGGAACAGATCCCGTAGAAATATTTAAAGATGGTTATGTATTATTAAAACTATATCATGAAGTTATCACTCCTCATTATTTGCAAACATCTTTATCTTTAGAAGAACAGGCAAACAAACCAATGTAGAGATTGCGCCGATGATAACTGTGATAGCAAGACCTGAAAGATGAAGTGATCCAAAAGTGATTCCTGTTTGGATATTTTCGTAGATAAATCCTCCAGAAACTGATCCAAATACAAGCCCCATATTCATAATTGAGGCTATCACCGCAAAGTTTGTACCTTCAATATTTTTTGGAGTGGAGAGTGCAGCAAGTTTTTGAAGTGGCAAGAACGAAACCATATAAAGAATACCTGTAAAAATATCGAGAGAATACTGAAGATTGATAAGAGGGTATTGATTCATAGAAGTAGTCCAAAAATCTTTTCCATAAGCGATAAGGTAGATAGGAGAGGTAATAATACCTGAAAATATTTTTATAAATTGATATGATCCGATTTTCTCACCAACTTGCGGATAGGCGATAAGAAGTGATGAAAGTTCGAAAATTGCAGCAAGTAAAACAGTCCAAAAAAGAAGTTTTTTGAGATTGTATTTATCAAAAATTTGAGCAAACAATATACTTCCTATAAACCAACCTGTGTAAGTGATAATCCCTGAGAATCCCAAAATTTCAGGAGAAATCTTCAAAGTGTTTAGATAATAATCTTCCCATGGAGCTCCAAATCTTGGGGTAAATCTCCAAAGAAATAAAAATAACGCCACATAGATGATAGTTTTTGTAGTAAATTTACGATCGAGTAAATGTGAAAAATATGCACCAATCCAAAGAAACCAAATACCTAAAATAGAAAGACTCATGACAGATGGACTAAGTCCAGTTTGAGGAAGCACCGCAACTACTGTAAGAACCAATGCTACAAAAGCCGAAATAATATACCAAGGATTTATAATTTCATGGATTTTCTTTTCGGTACGATCTTCAACTCTCCTTTCGTTTATGAAAAATGAGAATATAAACGTGATAGAAGGAATCATTGCGGTGAGAAGAAACATTTCACGGATAGTAAGAATTTCTCGCGTTATAAGAAATCCTGAGAAAAAACTTGAAACTATTGCCCCGATAGACAAACTCCCCCAACAAATAGCCTGAAATCTTCCAGCTGTCTCTTTTGTAGAATTTTGAACAACTAAAGCATCACAGATGACGTCAGTAATTCCAAGACCGATATTTGCAATAAGAAGAGGTATGGCAAAAGTAGAAAAACTAAATCCAAATTTCCAGATATAAAGCCATGATAAAATTGTGATAATTGGTGCAATTCGAAGATAATATTTTCGTCTAAATCCATTTATCGGGACAAGATCTGTGAGAAATCCATAAATCGGCTTCATACACCATGCAATGGTCGGTATAGCTCCAAGTAGCCCAAGCTCGATAAACGAAAGCCCAAGTTCATTTCTTGTAAACATAAACTGTGCAATAGACGAAATCCCAACAGTCGCCTGTACAAAGTACACAGTCATGAAAAAAAGTTCGTTTCGGGTAAATAAGAATTTCATAAATTTAAATTCTCCTTAATTTTATACAATTATAATACATTATCAATGTAGGCTTTCGGCCAGTAGTTTATATACTACACTTAGCGGAAAGCTTACTTCATATATAAATTTAAAACCAAATAATATTTGACACAAAAATATAAATGAATTAACATCAATCTATCACTATGGCCAAATGGCCCCTGAGGCAGAGTCAAAAGCTCTGCCGATTTAATAATTAACAGAAAACGATCAAAGCCCAATCTACCTAATTTTCTATAAAGTCTTTTTGAATCAAAAACCCTCATTTGACTTATTATTACAAAACTTTCTTTTTTTAGAAAAGTCACATTTTTTAAATTTAAACAATATTCACTCGACTTACCCTTCGTAGTTAATGGAATACCTAAAAATTGATTATTATTAAATTTCTTATAAACAAGAACCGGTCGGACAAAATTGTAATAATTCCCATCCTGTTCCACACCTACATTAATCCCACAATATGTTATCCATATTTCACGTTCTTTAAAAAAACCAGGACCTATCAATTCATCCAATTCTTTTTTCTTCCTGTTCCATTCATCAAAATGTTTCATATTCCCCCTGTTATGAATTACAGATCATTGGTGCTCGGGGCGGGAATCGAACCCGCACAGCCAGAGGCCAAGGGATTTTAAGTCCCTCGTGTCTACCATTTCACCACCCGAGCAAAATTGATCTTTTTTGATTTTATTGTTTTTTAAGATAAGTTCAAGCTATCTTTAAAATAATTGTTTTACCCGATATTTCATATAAAATATAACAAATCTTTAATTAAATATGGCAAAAATTTCCACAAAGACAGGTGATGATGGGTTAAGTTCTCTTTTTGGAGGAGGAAGATATCCGAAAACAGATATAATATATAGTCTTCTTGGAGATATAGATGAACTTAATTCAAGTATAGGTATAGCTAAAGAAAGGTTTATAAAAAGAGATATTTTTTATAAAGAAACTCTTGAAAATATCCAACAAGATTTAATTGATCTTGGCTCTTACATTGGGTCTTTACATACGGAAAAACCTTTTGAATTCAAAAAAGAAAAACTCGATATAGTTGAAAAAATCCTCGAAGAAGTAGAAGCAAAACTTCCTCCACTTAGCGTATTTATTCATCCAGGAGGAAAAAATGGTGGAGCCGAAATACATCATGCAAGAACAGTTTGTAGGAAAGTCGAAAGATCTTATTGGAATTTCTTAAGTATACATACCGAAATTGATAAACTTCCAGGAAAATATTTAAATAGACTTAGCGATTATTTTTTCCAACTTGCAAGACTTGTAAGTATGGATTAATCAATATCAATTACATTTTTGATGTGAGAAGAGTTGATTCTTCAAATTCTTCTACAAGATCTGCTTTTATGATAAGTCTTTTTGCATTAGTACCAATAGGCGTACAAGTCATAAGAGTTAATGTTCTATCTTGAGTTTGTCTCAAAACTTCAACATTATCAGGAGTTACAACAACTTTTTCTCTTATAATATACATATACGACTTTTCGTTATAATAAATTTTAACTTCGTCTCCAACTTTTGCAGCATGCAAAATAGCAAAAACATCTTTATACCTACCTGGTGCCCATGGATAATACGAACTATGACCTGTCAAAAATACATTTCCTTCATTATCACTTGGAAGAGCAGTGCCTGGATAATGAACCACACCTTCTTCAAGTTCTTTTTGTATAGCTTCTTCAAGTTCATCGAAATCACTAAATTTTGATGCATCATCCAAAGATTGAATCGGTGCATTCACACCAAGTCTTTCTAATACAACTCTATCTGTAGATGGATGTATTTTAAGACTTGAAGCTATTTCAGAAAATCCCAAAACATTTGAAACTCCTGCTACAGGAAGCTTGGTAGGTAGATTTTTTGTCTCTTCTTTAATTTCATTTGCTAAAGTAACATCTGCCCCAAAAAGCGAAGATATATAATACTCACCCATAACACTCACTGCTCCAAAATTAAGTAACGTATATAAAACAACAAATGTAATTCCTCCAAATACATATGGATTACCAGATCTTTGAGATTTAGTTCCAAAATAAGACGAAACCTTTGGTTTTTCATTTAGATATATTTTCATATTTTTCTAAGACCTCACATTATACCATAAAGTTGTTTGGTAATGTATACTGAAATATACATTTTGTCAAAGGTGTAATTTAGAATTAGTTGTGATACAATTAATTTGATTTAATCCTTTATTTCCATAGATCTATGACACATGAAGAGCTAAAAATGAAAATAGCTGAACTTATAGAAAGATATGAGGAAGTAAAGGATTTAGTTTGACTTGGGAGAACTTAAAAAAGAAATTGAAGGCATAGAATACGGGCTTTCAGGAGATTTATGGTCTACTGATCCAGAAAGAGCAAAGAAATTAAGTATCGAATTTGAAAATAAAAAACGACTTTTGAAAAAATGGTCAGATCTTTATGAATATAATTTACTCATTTCAGAAGATAAAAAAATAGAAGATCTCACTCCAGAAGATAGATCATCAATGGAAGAAATAGTAAATGAAATGGAACAAATATTAAATACTGAAGAAAATAAAAAATTCTTTAGCGGTAAATATGATAAAAATAATGCTTTCTTATCGATAAAAGCAGGTGCAGGAGGAAATGATGCAGAAGATTTTTGTAAAATATTACTTCGTATGTATTTAAGATATGCGGAAATAAAAGGTTGGCAAACAAATATTATAAACGAATCGCAAGGGGAAGGAGGTATAAGAGATATAACACTAGAAATCACTGGAGATACAGTTTATGGCCATCTAAAAAGAGAAACGGGAACTCATAGGCTTGTAAGGCTTAGTCCTTTCAAATCAAATGATTCTAGACAAACATCTTTTGCACTTGTTGAAGTTGTTCCTATCATACTAAATACTGAAAATATAAAAATAGATGAAAAAGATCTTCGAATAGATACATTCAGATCAAGTGGCGCCGGTGGTCAAAAAGTAAATAAGACTGAGAGTGCCGTACGTATAACTCATATTCCAACTGGTATAGCTGTAGCATGTCAAAATGAGAGATCTCAACATCAAAACAAAGAACGGGCTATGAATATACTTATTTCAAAACTTGAACTTATCGAAGAAAAAAAGAGAGAAGAAGAAGAAAATAAACTTAGTGGTGTAAATAAATCAGCAAATTTTGGAAGTCAGATAAGAAACTATGTAATGCATCCATATACGCTTGTAAAAGATCTTAGAAGTGAATACGAAGAAAAAGATATAGATAAAATATTCGATGGTCACATTGATCCTATTATCGAAAGTTTACTTAAAATTTAGAGAAATCTTGAGATATAATTTTCTTGTGTTATAAATGTGTACCTTTCTAATTAAAAGGCATTTTTTATGAACACACTTGAAACTAAACCTATTGTGGTAAAAAAATTTGGAGGAGCATCAAATGGCCATCTTACAGATCCGTCAAAAGATAGAAATATTTTAGAATATTGTAAAAACATAATACTTCCAGAAAGTGAAAAAGAACAAATAATAGTTGTAGTATCAGCAGTAAGAGGAATGACAGATGAACTTAAATCTATAGCAAATGATGCCGCCGAAAGAAAAATATCCGATAAAGATATTTTTGAAAAAATTAATGAAATAAATAATCGACACAGAACAATTTTTAATAAAATCATAGATGATGAAAATAAATCTCAAGAAATTTGGGTCAAAGAGGTAGAACCATTATTTGGAACAAATATTCCCAATAAAGATAGTTTATTTGAAAAAATTAATGCTATAAGTATTTTAGGTACGTTGCCTGATGAAATAAATGCTATAATTCAATCTTTCGGAGAGAGGCTTGCGGCTATTTTAGTAGCCTATGGGATAAGAAAAATTGGTAAAAAAAGCAGAAATAATAAATTCAAAAGAATATATAAAAGTAAAGGAAAACAAAGGAGAATATCTCGATGGAGAAATCGACCTTGAAGAAACACGAAATCTTTTGAGACAAAAAATACAAAATTTACTTAAAGATGATATTATACCTGTTGTGACAGGATATATCGCAAGCAACAACAATGGGGAAACTGTACTCCTTGGGCGTGGAGGAAGTGATTATAGTGCAACTGCTATTGCAAACATTATAGACGCAAGTAGAGTTTATATATGTAAAGATGAAGTACCTTGTGTACTAACTACTGACCCTAGAATAGTAGGTGAAGATAATGTATACGAAGTTTACACATTAAGTTTTCAAGAAATGTTTGAACTTTCTGCAAGTGGTGCAAAAGTTTTATTTAAAAAAGCACTTGAACCTGCTGCAGCAAAAAATATTCCAGTACATATAAGAAGTTCAATTGATCCAAATAGTAAACAAACTATCGTATCAGAAAAAACCAACTCTGGTGCAAAAGGTATTTCACTTCAAAAACATATCACTTTTCATATAAGTGATGCTAACCTTCAAGGCGGAATTGGTGTAATAGAACATGAAAGTCAAGTATTTAGAGAATTCGGAGTCCCTATAGAAGTTGTTTCAACATCGGAAAGCACGGTAACTTATTCTGTTCAATCATCTACAGATCCTAGATTGATTGATCAAATCTTGAAAAGATTTAATTCAAATGGTGAGAGCTGTAGAAAATCTATTGTTTATAAAATAAGTATAGTGGGAACTAAATTAAGTGAAATTCCAAACCTATTTGGTAGCGTATTTACACATCTAGCGTCTGAAAAAGTAAAAATTGAAGGTATATCAAAAAATCAAGAAGACATAAACCTTACGTTATTACTAGACCACGAAACATACAAACACCGAATCAACGAAATAGTTAAGGGTCTACACAATGCTGTCTTTCCAAAAGTAGCTTAGTTTGATAAGATTTATCTATAAATTAGAGTTTATGAAATTTCATGATATATCATTTATAATTTTAAATTTATCCTTTATCGGAATAGTTGCAGGACTTTTTTGGTTTGATGATTCTGTCACAATATTTTTCCTGCCTCTTTTTATAGTAAGTATTATTCTTAATTTATTTTTACTCATTAAAAGGGTCTTTGGAAGAAAATCCGATAAACTTTAAAATATCTAAATAGTCGTCATAAGGCTCATCCAAAGGAAGTGTGAAAGTGGCCACATAAAGAAAATTTGACTTTGTAAGATAAACTTGCACATATCTAAATTCAGGTGATCTAAAACTTTCTTTTCCTGTATATACATGAATATATCCTGTTTTAACATCTTGATAGTCGATATACTCATAAGATTCATAAATTTCTTTTTTGTACCCTATTATTTTTTCTAAAAGATTTTTTGAAGCGATTTCAGCATATTTTTCACTTAAGATTTGATTTTCCATTTGAGTTTTCAAAATTGTGAAATTAGAGAAATATCCTTCAGAAGACGGAGTTGGATTAAAATATCCCAAAACAACTTGAAAACCAGTGTCTGAGTCTATATTACCAACTGATTGCCAATTTTTTGGATACGCTAAAAAAATATTTTCACTAGGTAAATATAGAGAAATAGTTCCAGATGGAACATCATAAAAATCTTTAGTACATGCCGTAAAAACGAAGCATGAAAACAAAAGTAATATTAAAAGAAATTTTTTCATAAAATATTTATCTAAATCTCCAACCTTGAAATAAACCAATTTTCCCAATCAAAAATCCAAGTACAGCTCCTCCAAAATGACCTATGAAAGAAACCCCAGGTAAAAACCCAACTAGAATATTTATAACAAGAACATACATAAGCTGACTTTTTAAAAATTCATGAGTACTTGGAAGTACTGCATAAAAATATGCAAAAAGTCCCATAATAACTCCTGAAGCGCCTAAATAATATGCGTCTCCACCAAAAAGAATTGTTAAAATCCCAGTACCAATAAGTAAAATAACATAAAGTAAGCTATATCTTCTTTCCCCAAGAGAAAGTTCTAAAATTGTTCCTATCTGCCATAAAGCCATCATATTAAAAAAAAGGTGTAAAATTCCACCATGCATAAAAGCGTGCATTATAAACCCATTGAAAGTTGGCACAGAAGGACGCAAAGAAAACATTGAATAAAAAAGAACCGGATTAAACTGTGTAAATATAAAAAGAACTACACAGATACCTATAATATACTGAGTAATTCTGGCTTGGTGATTATAATAAACTGTATACATATTTATTTTTTATCTATTCTAATATCATTTACCTTAAATTGCACTCTTTCTTTATCGTTCCAATAATTTATATCTATACTTCCTAAAAGAGAAAAAGTTTTTGAATTATTTATTTCTTCAAAGAATTTACCAAAAGAAAAAGCCACACATTCAATATCATTTTCTAAAACAATTTTTAGGTGAGCATCATCACTTCCCATCCTAAAAATACTTTTTGGAAATATATTCTTAATCTCAAATCGTGGAACAGGATTACCTTCACCAAAAGGTTCAAAATCTTTTATTAGTCTAAAATTATCCAAAGTTATATCTAAAGGACTTATATCAAAATCAAAGTTAAAAATCTTTTCATCTGAAATCTCAAAATCATTTGAAAGCTCCAACATATAATTTATAAATTTTTCGATATTTACATCGCTCAAACTACACCCACAAGCCATTTCATGACCCCCAAAATGTATCAAATATTCTTTACCCTTTTTTAAGAAATTTGTGATATCAAAACCTTTTATACTTCTTCCTGAACAAGTCCATATATTAGAATTTTCAAACTGCCCAAATACAAAAACTGGTTTGGAAAAATGATCTTTAAGCTTGGAAGCTATAAGCCCTATTATTCCAGGATTCCAAGAAGAATTTTTAACAAACAAAATTTTATTTTTCTGCATATTGGAAACTTGTTTCATTGCCTCATCTATAGCTTCTTTCATAATATCCTGACGTTTTATATTAAGATCATTTATAAGTACCGCTTTATCTTTAGCATTCATATGATTTGTCAGAACATGAAGAGCATGTATTCCATGATCCATACGTCCTGCAGCATTTATACGAGGGCCTATTTTGAAACCTATATCAAAACTTGTTATATCTTTCCCTAAAATATCTGATACCAGTAAAAGCTCTTTGATACCTTGTATGGGAGTTTTTTTTATTCCTAAAAGTCCTTTTTTAACTATAAATCTATTTTCACCATTTAAAGGGACTATATCGCAAATTGTTCCAAGTGTCGCTAGCTGATAAAGAGAATCTATAAAATCAATATCCCCGGAAATTAATATTTGAGCAAGTTTCAAAGCTACACCTGCCCCAGAAAGAAATTTATATGGGTAACCACTATCTGAAAGTCCAGGATGCATGTACGCAAAAACTTCCGGTAGACTGTTTTCATCAAATGAATGATGGTCAGTTATTATAACATCTATACAATAATCTTTTGCAAGCTTACAAGCTTCATTTGCACTAATTCCATTATCGACAGTTATAATAAGCGATACCTCAAGATTCTTACATTCTTCAACTTGATGAGATTTAAGACCGTATCCATCACGCTCTCTATGAGGAATCCTATAAGAAACATTTGCTCCCAATTTTTGAAGAGTCAAAAACAATATAGAAACTCCAGATATACCATCCACATCATAATCTCCAACAAGCATTATTCTTTCACTATTTTGTATAGCACTTTTAATTCTTTTAAAGATTTTACCCGCATCTTTAAAAAGATGTGCATCATGATTTACTTCATCATTTAAAACTCTACTTTTTATAAATTCTAAAGAATCTTTAAACTCATTAGTTAAATGATCTTCTAATAATGGTTTCCATATATATCCGAGCAACGACTTCTGCATTTTATAAAAAATTATTTTGTCGAAAACCAATATACTTAAAAAACAATTTTAAAAAATGGTATTTATCATAAAAATATTTCATAAAACAAGTTAGAACGAAGTCAATTCAACTTAACCTATAAATACCTAAGTACACGTCCACAAAAAGTTTATTTGCTTCAATATAATCAAGATCAGGTATAATATAGTGTTGTAATGAAATATATGTTTTTAGGGACTCTTATTTTAATCGCACTACTAGTACTTTTGGTTTTTATTGTATATTCATCAATAAAAAGAAAAAAAGAAGATGAATACGCCCTAGACATGGTTATATTAAAAATTTTAATACCAAAAAAAGAATCCGACAAAGATGATCAGAAAGAAAACTCATCTGGAATACAAAAATTTCAAGATGCAGTAGCTATAGCTGAGCAACTCTATACAGGTTTACACAGCACATATAAAAACAAATGGGTAAATAAATTATTTGGACAGGATCATATAAGTTTAGAATTAACAGCTTACGGAAACGAAATTTATTATTATCTTGTAATCCCTAAAAAACTTTACCCGCTCATAGAAAAACAAGTAACAGCTTTTTTCCCTGATATAATTTTAGAAGAAAATGAAGATGCACCAATATTTGCAGAAAACAGCATTCAAAAAAGTGCTTATCTTAAACTTGAGAAAGGATTTGAATATAGTTTAAAAACATATCAAAATGCTGAATCTGATCCTATGAATAGTATAATAAATGCTATTTCAAAAGTTGGTGAAGATGAAGGAGCATGTATTCAAACCCTTATAAGACCAAGAAAAAATGGATGGCAAAAAGAAGTTAAAGAACTTGTAAAAAAACTAGCTAAAGGAGAAGAAAGTGGAGGTAATCTTCTTTCTAAAATGTTTGGATTTATAAATACTATACTTACAGGATCGGATAAAGATAATGAATCACAAACCCCTGAAGTTCGAACACCACTTTCAGACGAACTTCATAAAAGCCTTGAAAATAAATCCAGAAAAATTGGATTTGAAACAGTTATAAGAATAATTACATCTAGCAAAGATGAATTTAGTGCTGAAGCACACCTTACAAATATACTTTCAAGTTTTATACAATTTGGTGAACCTGATTTAAACTCTTTTGTAGACTTTACACCAAAAAATTCTAAAAATTCGGTTATAAAATATATAAAAAGATCGTTTTCTACTCCAAGAAAAATAAATCCTTCCAAAATGATTCTAGGGGCAGAAGAACTTGCATCATTTTATCATTTTCCAAATATAAGATTTAATAAATCATCAGCTCTTAACTGGCAAAATTTTAAAATAGCACCAGCTCCATCAAATGTTCCTAAAACAAGAGAATCTGATGGAGATCTTCACCTTGGTCATAACGTTTATAGAGGTGTTAAAACTCCTGTTTATATGAGATTTGAAGATAGATTCAGGCATTTTTATCTAATAGGACAAACAGGTACAGGTAAATCTCAGATGCTCTCTTATATGGCAAGACAAGATCTCAAAAATAAAAAAGTAGGAATGTGTTTTATAGATCCTCACGGAGATGAAGCTGAAGATCTACTCGGATGGATACCAAGAGAAAGAGCTGATGATATAGTATTTTTTGATCCTTCTGACATAGAAAGACCCATGGGACTTAATCTACTTGAAGCTGACACACCTGAAGAAAAAGACTTTATCGCTCTTGAGGCAATGAACATGATGGTAAAGATGTTTGGTAACGAAATATTTGGTCCACGTATACAAGATTACTTCAGAAATGGTTGTCTTACTCTTATGGATAATCCTGAAGGAGGATGTATTACAGATATAGTAAAACTATTTACAGATGAAGCTTATCAAAAAGTACTTGTAGAAAAAGTAAAAAATCCTATCGTAAAAAGCTTTTGGACACAACAAATGGCAATGACAGGAGATAGAGAGAAAAAAGAAATGATACCTTATTTTGCAGCAAAATTTGGTCAATTTATTACAAACACAATGATCCGAAATATTATGGGTCAGAAAAAATCCTCATTTGATATAGCAAAAATAATGGATGAAGGAAAAATACTGCTTGTAAAACTTTCAAAAGGTCTTATCGGAGATATCAATGCAAACTTGCTTGGTATGATAATAGTAAATAAAATACAAGTCGCAGCCATGAAAAGGCAAAACATGCCTAAAGAAAAAAGAACTCCATTTTTCCTTTATGTAGATGAGTTTCAAAACTTCGTAACAGATGCTTTTGAAAGTATTCTTTCTGAAGCCAGAAAATATAGACTTGGACTTATCGTGGCTCATCAATATATAGACCAACTTCTAGATACAGGATTAGGTTCGAAAGGAGGAGCTCAAGAAAAAGTAAAAAATGCAGTGTTTGGTAACGTGGGAACTATGATGAACTTAAAAATTGGTGCAAAAGATGCTGAATACCTTGTCAAAGAAATGGCTCCTATATTTTCAGAACAAGATCTTATAAATCTTCCTGGGTTCAACGCCTGCCTTAAACTAAATATAGATAATAAAATTTCTCAACCATTTAGCGTACAAACTCAAAAGACTTGGCTTATACCTGAAAAAAGAGATAAAGAAGCAGCTGATGCATTTAAACAAATATCAAGACTTACATATGGTCGAGAAAAGAAATTTGTAGACAAAGAAATCCTTGCAAGACTTGGAGTACCGATAGAGTAAAGATTTTAAAAAATAATTATAGTAAAGTTACTAAGCGACCTCTTCTATTTTTTGAGCTTTATCTGAAAGTCTTGCAATTAAAGTATCTGTATCTCTTACTTGATCAAATCCAGCACCAAATCTATTCAAACATGAATCAACTCTTCTTACATACTCATTTTTATCTAAAGTTGCATACCCTGCACCAATGACTGATCTTAAAAATTCTTTTGGATTATCAATATATTGAAACGCTACCTGATACCTTTTATTTTCATTTAAAAATCTTGCATAATCTAAATATGATTCTATTTGATTACCATATCCTCTAAAACTAGCCCTTTGTTTTACTAATTGGCCATTAACAACTTCCGTTGTACCTAAATTATTTGATTCACCTCGCCATCTTCTGCTTGCCTTAATTCCAAATAAATTATTACCCGGAGCATGCCTTCCAAAACCTGATTCAAGGCTTGCTTGTCCAAGTGTAACCTGCCATGGAATAGTAGATTTTTCTTCAATATATTTAGCAATTATTGTTCCAGAATAAATAAACTGCTCTTCTCTTCTAAGACTTGTAATATCTATTCTATCTTTTTCAATTTGATCTCTTAATCTTTGTTGAATTTCATTAACATATTTATCACTAGATTCTTTAAATAACCCTTCTATAACATTACGAAAATTATTAGTTAATTTAAGCTGAGCGACATATTCAGAATTAATTCGTAATTCTTCTCTTTTAAATTCATCCCATGAATCATTTTTAATAATTTGATCTCTAAAATAAAAAACAGTATTTTTTGCTTCTTCGTTATCTTTATAATAAGGATTTGTTTCAGAAAAATATGAATTTTGATCAACATAAGATACCGTGTTCACACCATCTTTAACCTCCATCTTAGCAGTAATATTTATAATATCTCCAGTAAATATTGGAACATAATTACCATTTATATCATAATATCCAGGCCTTGGATTATTCCTTCTTATACATCTTACAACTTCTCCAGAATTTCCATCATGTTTTTGTGAATTTTGAGTAACATTTATTTCTAAAATACTACTTGGGAGGAGATTACCCGCTCCAATATTATATTCAAAATCATCACTATTTTGAAAATTCACTTCAAACCTACCACCTAAATTATCAATTTTTTCTAAGTCACTGCCAATAGGATATTCGTATTTCTGACCATTTGCATCAATTTCATGTAGAAAAATACCTCCTAACTTTCTGGGATCATCCAGAGTTTTTGAGATGAGCTCTGAAGAATTTGCTTTAGATATAATTTCTTTAGATAAAAAATCTCTCTCTTGTTTCGATTCATTTCCAATAGCTTCTACAGAATCTGTAACTATATCTGGTCTCACTTCTTGTGAATCAACTGGTTTTATCTCAAATGACATATTTATAAATAATCCTAATATTTTAACACATTTGGATTATTTTTTCCACTAAAAAGTTTTATCTTAATTTGGTGGAGCTGAAGGGAGTCGAACCCTTTACCTCCTCGGTGCAAACGAGGCGCTCTAGCCAAATGAGCTACAGCCCCAAAATAAGATAAGCTCGACGATAATATCAAAAAATTGCTTTTGTGCAAGTTTAATAAGTTTTTAGTGGAAATATCTTAGAAAATAATGTACAATTTAAAGATTAATTTTTTCTATTTTATTTTCTATGTCTTCAAACTTATCTCCTTGGATAGACCAACTGAATAATTTTAAAACTACTAAATTCGCAAGTCTCACAAAAGATATGAGAACTGATATTTTGATTGTAGGAGGCGGAATTTCTGGAATTATAACAAGTTATTATTTACTTAAAGAAACTTCGAAAAATGTTGTTTTGGTTGAAGGGGGTAAAATTGCTCATGGAGCAACAGGTCATAATGCAGGATACCTAACTACGGAAATAGAAAAAAGTATTCAAGATTTAATTAAAGAATTTGGTGAAGATATTGCAATGTCGGGTTACAAAGAAATATCAAATGCATGGAGTTCTCTCATAAGTATCTATAAAGAAGCAAGATTAGATATTCCATTATCTATATTTAGAGGCTTTAAAGGATATAAATCTCTCGAAACTTTTTTAGAAGATCTTGAAAATATATATCTTTTACAAAAAAATAAAATTTTAGATTCTCATATTTATATTGGAGATGATAAAAGAATTTTAGAAAAAATTCCTAAAAAATATAATGGGTTTTATAAAATTATTCCAAAAGACCAAGTTTGGAGCATGCTTGAATGTAAAGACAAAAAATATTTTGCATTTGTATCAACAAAAAGAGGTTGTCTAAATAGTGCATTGTTCACAAATAAATTAGCTCAATATTTAATCAATACTTACCCTAAAAGATTCAAAATTTATGAGGAATCCCATATCAAATCAATTGATTTATATAAAGATCATGCAATAGCTACCTCAATAAAAAAATATAAAATAAAATCAAA
>CAZOKC010000005.1:5933-10372 GCA_964580335.1 uncultured Candidatus Peribacteria bacterium | reverse complement strand
TATGTACAAATGGATTTGAAAAAATAGATATCAAAAACTGTATTGGTACAGATATAAATACTAAATTTCACCACATGGTAAATGGCGTGATAGGTTATATGGCGGGATATCTAGAAAAACCCGAAAGAAACCCTGCAAGTCTTATCTATATGGGCAAAACATCAAAAAAAGCCAATTATATAGAACCATATTATTATATGACAAGAAGAAAACATGAACTTAAAAGCTCAAACCCTTATAATTTAGTTTGTATCGGAGGTCCAGAACTTGATATCGAAGATACTACTACTTATTCAAGAAAAAGTCCTTATAAACAAAAAGCTATCTCAGAGGTTGAAACATTTTTAAATAAAACATACAGATACACTCCAAAGAAAATATCATGGAAATACAAATGGCATGGACTTATGGGATATACACCAAATTTGGTAAGATGTGTAGGATTTGAACCATGTAACAACACCCTTCTTTACAATCTTGGATGTAACGGAATTGGTATAATGCCATGTATAGCAGGAGGTAAAAGGATTTCCAAATTGATAAATGGTAAAAAACTTAAAAGATCAATATTTGATCCATTCAATAACATTTGCCAACTATCAAATGACAGAAACTCTATAAATAATATTATTAAACTAGATTAAAATATCTTATAAGAAGATAAGATATAACACTAACAAGAAGACTTAATAAAGAACCCCATATCATATCTATAATTGTCACAACAAGAGGCCAATTTTTGATCGTAGCAAGATTTGTAAGATCATATGTAGCATAAGTTACAAGACCAAAAAAAGCACCATATAAAAGAATTTTATATATATTTTGATGAGAAAAAGCAGGATAAACAACAAAAACAAGTAGCCCTAAAACAAAAATCATATAAAAAATTATAGCAGCATACCAATTTATATTATCTGTCATTAAATACCCTAAATGTTTAGCATAAAAATTTCTTGCAACAAATCCAAGCCACACCCCATCAATAAATATAAACGTCAAAAAAGTTATAAGATATGATAAAATGTATTTTGTCATAAAATTTTTTTACAATATATAAACATAAAATACACATTTTTCTTGCAAAAATAAAGATTAGTTGATAATTTATCGTGGCTTTGTAATTGAATGATTTCACGTTTTTGTGAACCAAGGAGTGAAACGAGTGTTCACAAAAACGAAGCGCAGACGTTATGAAGACTGGAATCGTGACAATAAGTCATGATGTAAGTCGTAATAAAACGTCGAGCACGGACTCGTAGCTCAGTTGGTTAGAGCGCGTCACTGATAATGACGAGGTCGGAGGTTCAAGTCCTCCCGAGTCCACCACATATCACTAACATTATTTCGTCACAAAATAGAACTTACTTCCCTTGTATTTATCTATTTCTGATTTTGGTATGTGAATATAACCATCACCAAAAACAACTCCATTTAGAGTTTGATTCCCTGGATAAACCATTATCTTCAGATTGGATCTGTCTAAGATATCAGGAATAAATGCCACAGGATAAATATATCTTTTATCATCAGATATTAAGAAAAATTCCCAGATCCTTGAATTTGTAATTCTGGCATCATCTTGATCAAGAGATCTCAACAAAACTGATTCTATTTGGATATTTGAAGTTATATTATTTAATATTTTTATATTCACATCTTTTCTACCCTCACTACTTATAGTATACGGCAATATATATTTATTTGTACCCTTCTGATTCTCAAATAAAACACCATCGATTGAGATGTCTATAATGTCGTTTAAAGATCTCTCAGGAATTTTATTTATATTTATCTCAAAAAGATAAATACCATAAGATAAATCAGAAATATCTATATTTTTAGTATATAATCTATTGATTTCAACAAGTTTAAATAAAGTTTCACTAAAAACAATCGATTCATCTTTATCAACCTCATAACTATAAGATTCTTGAATCATGGAATCAAAACCAGACCCAGTCATAACAGACTGGTTAAATAATAAAGATTGACTTTCTTCTCTTCTACGCATAGAAAGTTGTGAAGACACTGAACTATAAGAATCTTCCTGAGTTTCATAATTTATACTCAAGTCATAAACTCTTGGAGTAAAAATGCCATCCGACGTAGAAAATATAACTCTCCAATGTAAGTTTTGACCCTCCAGAGGAAAAACAAATTCATCTCCCAAATTTACAGTGTACCAATCTAAATTATTATCCAATCCTATGATAACAAAATCTAAATCACTTCCATCAACTTCTGTTCCAAGATTATCATTAACATTATTGGATATCATGTATCCGTCATTATAATTACTTTGTGAATTATATCTTACATCAAAATAACCATCCCCCGTACTTACAAATCCACCTATCTCTAATATATCAAAATAATAAACTTGTCCTTGCTCTACTTCTACATCTCCTTCAAAAGAAAATATATATTCAGTAAATTCACCTTGAATTTCACCTACTTCATAATTTAAAGTTTCAGCTAATTTATCTTCAATATTTACACCGACAGGACTGCGAAAATCAGATTCATTATAATACAAATTCATTTGTAAAAAGGGATTCGATGAAACATTCTTCAAAAATAATTTAATTCCCTTAATTTGCCCTGTAAAAGTTGATGTGAATGATTGACTATAAAAAGATCCTCCTGAAGATAAATTATTTGATGTTAAAAATTCGTTTCCAGAAACTTGATTTATCTTATCTTCAATTGATGAATTTTGATTTGTAAGTTGATATGTAATCGAAGAACCTTCAGGAATATCATTTGTTGATTCCAATGTAGCACTTACTACATTTGTATCAGAAATATTTATATTTTGAGAAAAAACTTGAGATTCACTAAAAAATTCTCCATTTTGAGGAATAAATTCGTCATTAAATTTCTGATACAGAAAACTTGAATTAGCTAAATTAAATCCAAATAAATGCCTATCTTGAGTAAAATCAGAATTAACAAAACGACCTATTATTCCGGTCGCCCCCTCAATCTCTTGAAGTGAATCGAACGATTCAGTCCCTTGCGAATCTATCATTTGGTATTTATAAGTTGTTGTCGATGTCAAATTTATACATAAAGGAATAAATAGACCATCATAAATAAGAGAATAAGCAATACATGATGTAGAAAGTACAATGAAGTCCCCTAAATTATAATCCGCATCAATTATCCTATAAAATGCATTTTGCCCTACATCAGTACTTGTAGACATCAAAATAAACATATTATTATCTGCATCAGATTCTATACCAATAACTCTTCCTTCATCTAATTCATCGCCAACTATCAAAGTACCACTATCTGAAGATCCATCAGAATTAAATATTTCGAGCCCTATATCAGAATTAAATCCTGAAACCACTGCAAACTTACCATTTGAAAGATTTTCAACAAATACTGTATTTGAACCTATATCAATTTGATTCGTAAAAACCGAATAATCCCCTGAATTCCACGACATATCTTGATCTCCATTCGAATCGAACCTATTTATCTGAGTATCACCTCCTTCGGAATAAGCAATGACTATATTACCATACTCATCAAAAGTAATATCAAATTCATAATTTATACTGCCTGATTGCCCCAATATTTTGCCCGTAAAAATAGACTGATTTAAATAGTCATATTTGTTGGCTTTTATAAGATTATTATCATTTCCATCAACCCATGCTATCAGATAATTCCCGTTTTGATCAAATTTGGTTTTAACACCAATTTGAATTCCATTATCTGATTCTACTTGAGTTTCATCGAGTAAAACAGCGCCCGTACTTGAAAATATTTTTTTATATATATCACTCTGTCCAGATAAAGTTTCTTGATAAACGAATAAGATATTTCCATCTAAAGGAGATGTATCTAAGTCAAATGATTTACTATCATGGCCAGAAGTTATAGATTTTATATTTATAGGTTCAGGATTTATTTTAATTTTTAAACTTTCTTCATCAATATCCCAAAAAGTTTTATCATCTAAATTAAAATTTATTTCAGGTGATAACCCAAAATCCTCAACATAAGAAAAACTTGATGCTTTAGTTCCTAATAAAAAAATAAAAGCAAATATAAGTAGAATTATTACCGCTGTTAAAATACCTGGTAAAAATAATTTTTTTGAAGATATATTATTTTTCATATTTTCTAAAAGCCTTTCGATTATATCGAAATACAGTTATATATCCAACCACAATGACCATATTAATGATAATCAAAAATTGACAGATTAAAATATTTGATTATAAGGATATACCTTAATTTTTTATGGATAAATTAGGATCTATAGAGCGTGGAGAAAATGACACAATAGATTATTGGCCATTTGACAGAGATCAAATTATAATAATAAAATAAGAGATTTAATTCAAGAAACCCAATATAAAGAATAATTAAAATTAGAACAATATCTAGAATTCGATATTTTTATAAGTTAATATATA
>CAZOKC010000005.1:0-5918 GCA_964580335.1 uncultured Candidatus Peribacteria bacterium | reverse complement strand
TAGTAAAATATTAATTTATGATTTTTTATTCTATTTTAGCAATTCTTTTCGGGGTAGCTCTAATAATGTATGCTCACCACATTTACAATTTTGTTGGAACTATAGATTTTTTAGAAAAATACTTTGGAAATACTAAAACAGGTATCCAATTTGTAGGACTCTTTATAATAATACTTGTAGTACTTGTAACAACGGGAGGTCTTAATTTTTTCCTAAAACCACTTTTTGGTGTAACCTCTTAACGACTAATATATACTTAACCATTTTTATATGTCCCCAGAAATTTTACTTTTAACTTTTGCACTTATGCCAGCATTAGTAATTTTTGTGTTATTTATACTTCTTATAAGTATAAGACAAATAAATCAGTATGAAAGAGGTATCAAATTTACACTTGGTAAATACAGTAAGATGATGGAACCAGGATGGAGACTTGTAATACCAATTTTCCAAAGCATGCAAAAAGTGGATATTCGTGTAAAAGCTGTGGATGTTCCTTTTCAAGAAGCTATCACAAAGGATAATGTATCTGCAAAAATAAATGCGGTAATTTATTATAAAGTTTCTGATGCTTCAAAAGCTGTTTTGGAAGTAGAAAATTTCTACTATGCAGTTAGTCAACTTGCCCAGACTACGATGAGAAATGTAGTTGGAGAAATGGAACTTGATGAACTTCTTGCAAATAGAGAAGAAGCTGCAAGAAAGATCAGAGAAATCGTGGATAAAGCAACTGATCCATGGGGAATTATAGTTTCAAGTGTAGAACTTAAAGATGTAATTCTTCCAGATGATATGCAAAGAGTAATTGGTAAACAAGCTGAGGCTGAAAGAGAAAAAAGATCTGTAATCATAAAATCAGAAGGTGAAGTAATAGCTGCAAGTAAAATTGCTGAAGCTGCTAATATGCTTTCACAAGCACCAGGAGCTTTACACCTTAGAACTCTTAGTACAATAAACGATCTTTCTTCAGATCAATCAAATACTGTAATATTTGCAGTCCCTCTTGAAGTTCTTAGAGCTTTTGAGAGAATAGGAATTGATCCAAGTCAATTTACAAAAAATAAATAATTATGGTAAATCAAATTGATGAGGAAAAAATAAAAATAGCTTTTAATAGATTAAAAATTATTTACGAGACAAATAAGACATGGATATATCTAATAATTGGTTTATATATATTCATGTCTTTATTCATGGGATTACGAGTACCGTTTGCTGATAGTTTTATAAAATTACTAGTGATTGGTTTAATTTTATTTTTTATATTAAAAGGGAATAAAGTTAATTCACAGGATTTTATAATTAATCTGATTAAAGATTTAGGAAATCTAAATAAAAATGTTTTTGATTTAAACCTAAACGAAAATTCAAATAACACTACAAACACACCGTCAAACTACCCCAAAGAATATTTGGATATATTTAAAAATATCGAATTTACATTGAGAGGAGAAAAAAATCCAAGTGTCATAGCAATGCAGATTTATAACTTCAAAATGTCATACAATCTACAAAAGATTGATATAATTTTCGAAATGCTCCGAAATAAAATAAATCAAAATTCATCAGATTTTCCGGTAAACTTTTGCGACTTAGTAGAAAAAGAGTATAAAAAGATAGGTAAATAGACTTGCCAAAAGTTATTTAACCTTGTAATATCGGCAAGCAAAATCAATAATCAAAAATTTATGGCAATGAGAACAGGTAAACCACATTTTCTTTTTAACCCAAACAAAAAGAAAAGACCTAGTAGAAAAAAGAATGAAAATCTTGTAAAACATGTTAAAAAATTAGTTTCTCTTCCAGATAGTAAATGGAAGACTAATGCATTAAAGATGGCTGAAAAAAGACTTGAAAAGTACGGTCTAAACAAAAATAAAGTATTACAAGCAAAGTAATTATAAATTTCATAGCAAACATACTTAAAGACTGCTAAAATAGTGTAAATTTTGTGTTAAACTCATTTTATGTCTCAAGATTTATACGAAACACTCGGAATAAGTAAAGGAGCAACTGAAGCTGAAATTAAAAAGGCTTATAGAAAACTTGCAATGAAATATCATCCTGATAAAAAAACAGGTGATGAGAAAAAATTTAAAGAAATTACTTTTGCCTACGAAATCCTTTCTGATCCTTCGAAAAGAAAACAATACGATACTTATGGAAGTACTGGATTCGGTAGCGGTGGAGGGAATGGAGGACAGGGATTTGGAGGATTTGATTTTTCAGGATTTGGTAATGCAAGCGGTGTAAATTTCGATTTTGAAGACCTTGGAGATTTATTTGAAAATTTCTTCGGTGGGGGAAGAAGGCAAAGTGGGAAAACCAGAACTGGAGGACAAAACGGAAGAGATGTAGAAGCAAATGTTAATTTAAGTTTTGATGAAATGGTGAAAGGAACAACTAAAGATATAAGCTTTGAAATAAATACCAAATGTACAGATTGTGAAGGTAAAGGATATAAAAATGCCAGTGATGTCGAAACTTGTTCCAAATGCCAAGGAAGAGGTCAGATAGTTGAAATAGCTGAAACATTTTTTGGAAGAATGCAACAAGCAAGAACTTGTCCAAATTGTAAAGGAAGCGGAAAAACTATAAAAAATAAATGTAATAAATGTCACGGAGAAGGGAGAAAAATGGAAAAAGTAACACTAAAAGTACAAATTCCTGCAGGTATAGAGGATAAAACCGTTTTACGACTTACAGGAAAGGGAGAAGCAGGAACACAGGGCGCTCCTTCCGGTGATCTTTATGTAAGAGTAAATGTAGAAATAAGTTCTAAATATACTAGAAAAAAACAAGATTTATACTACAAAAAAGAAATAGATTTATTACAAGCTATATTGGGAGATATTGTAGAAATTGAAACACCTTATGAAAAGAAAAAAGTAGTTATCCCCGGAGGTACAAAAGAAGGTCAACTTATAAAACTTAAAAATGAAGGACTTGTAAGACCAGGAAGTTATGAAAAAGGAGATTTTTATATAGAAGTAAATATAAATATGCCAAATAAACTTTCAAAAAAAGATTATGAAACTTTCATGCAAATGGCAAAAGATAAAAAAATAAGTATAACGCCTCAAATCAAGACTGGATGGCTATAAATAAGTGTAAACTCAAACTGTGCAACACAGTGCAATACAATATATTGTGACTCAATTTTAATAGAGTATAATAAATTTAAGATATATATAATATGGCAGTCACACCAACATGGGATTTGTTTATAGGTATATTTACACTGGTTGTAATAGCATATAGTTTTATTGTAGGAATAAACGGAACATTGAAAGTACTACTTTCAACTTACTTAAGTATATTCATGGTCGAAGGAATATATAGTTTTGTATTGAATTTAATATCTAAAGACACACTCATTTCGAATCTAAATTTCTTTGATGGATCTTCTGGAATAGTTCTTCTAAAAGTAGGTTTATTTATAACTTGTGTGGTATTACTTACAACAAAAGGTAGATTTGAACCAGATTTTCAATCTGAAAGATTTTATAGCTTCGAATTTGCATTTGTTCCAATCTTTGGATTTTTTTGTTCAAGTATATTGGTTGGAACTATTTTACTTTATGCAAATGACGGGAGTATCTTTTCAGGATTAAATGTTTTTAATGGAGAATCAATAATTTCAATCAAAAATTCTTCAGTATTTATCAAATATATAACCGATTATTTCACACTACTTTTTGCAATTCCCGGAATGGTTTTACTTGGTCTTTCGTTTTTAGAAAATGATTAAAATAAACTTGCACATATAAAATTCAGGTGGTAATTTATGCAAGCTTTGTTTTTTACAATTTTATAAACCAAGCCATAGGCTGTTTATAAAATTGAAGAGGAGAAGTTTACGGAGACATTAAGTGATTTCAGAAAAGAAATCACGATCGTCGAAGTAAAACTTCGACGATCGTGGGTTAGTAGCTCAGCTGGTAGAGCAGCGCCCTTTTAAGGCGAAGGTCCCGGGTTCGATCCCCGGCTGACCCACCAAAATTAAATAACGGAAGAGAGTAACAAGGATTCTTTGGAATCAACCCTTAGATTTAAAATAAATCTTGGACCAAGATCATTCTTTTTCAAATATTCAGATATACTTTTTTGTATATTAGATCTAGCTTTTATCCAATTCTGTGTTTGTTCAAACCAAGCAAAAATTGTTATTTTATATTCTCCATCTGAAGCCGAACTAAATAAAATTTCCACCGGAGGATCGTTTAAAAACGATTCCGTATCTTTTATAATTTTATGAATATTTGTAAAAAGTTCAGGAAGATTAACACTTCTTGGAACAAAAATTTCCAAATTCATCCTTCTAATTGGTTCTTCCTTTATAGAAGTCACTGAAAAATCAAACAATTTAGAACTTGCTATAAGAGTACAAACCCCATCAAAAGTTTTAAATTCTGTAAAAAAATTCCCAATCTTTTGTATTGTACCTGCATTATTTTCTATTTTAACTATTTCAAAATTTTTATATGGTCTTTGAAAATAAAGACCAATACTACTAAATAAATTGTACATCAAAATCAATATCCCCATACCAATACCTACTGAAAAGATTTCAATAGTACTTACTAGGGTATCTTTTGCGCTCCAAACTATTGATAATGAATATACTAAATTTACAAGAACCAACATAAATATTACCCATTTTGATAATGTGAAAATACGATCTATTGATAACCCATTGGTAAAAGTCTTTGAAATTACTCGTTTCACAAACCATAATAAAAATAAATATACCAAAGTATAAAAAACAAAAAGTTCTAAAGTTTGTCTGAAAATCAAATATGTACTTGGTTCCATAAACTTATTTTAAAATTAAGCAGACATATCTTTAACTTTTGTTTTCACAAAATCACTAAGCAAAGCTGAAGATTTTTCATCAACACGTAACGTGGTTATAGGATGAGTTATATCTATCCCAGCTTCCATACTTTTTGTAAACCAATCTTTAAGAACTTCAGATTCAATATTCCACCAAGGCAAATCTGATTTTACCCAAAATTTAAGATCTATTCTAACTGTCGAAGTATCTATACTGGATATCAAAAATAAAGGTTCCGGCTTCTTTTCAACATCTGGTCTTTTATCTAAAAGATCTCTTGCAATACTTTCAGCTAAAGTAAAATCTGTGTTATAACCTACTCCCATTGTAACTTTCAATCTTCTAAAAGGATTTGCAGTATAAACAGATACAGGTTTTTGATAAAAATCAGCATTTGGTATAATAATTTCTATCCCATCAAGTTGGCGCAAAACAGTAGTTCTCATACCTATTTCCTCAATCTTCCCTAAAAATCCACCTATTTCAACAATATCTCCAATATTTGTTTTGTCTTGAAGCAAAATACCAATTCCTGCCACAAAATTTGAAAGCACATTCTTAAAACCAAATCCAAGTCCCAGACCTATCGATCCAAGAAGCCATCCAAGGTTTCCAAGTATTCCAACTATATCCAAAGCCACAAGTATAGCCAATGACATAATTGTTACAGTAGTAACTCTTGAGACTGTAACGATTGTTTCTTGTTTTCTTACATCTTCATCTCCTGTGTGAGATTCAACATAAGATTTTACCTTCATCGACAAAAACTGAGAAAACAAATAAGCTAATACAACTATAGCAAGTCCCACAATCCAACTTGCCCCCTTATCAAAAAATGATGATACTACTTCTGGCATGATTTAAATAAATAATCATATAATTGTACCATAAAATATGACATTTTTGTAAAATCCTAAAGATTATCCGATACTAAACACAAATATTTTTGAACCATTCAATATTTAAAATTTGATTTTCATAGATCAAAACGCCTATTAGATCAATTCGCCATTTACAGTTTTCTATATTTTTTTTCATAAGATACATAATGCAGGATTTATATATTTTTTGTTTTTTAGCA
>CAZOKC010000004.1:24305-31534 GCA_964580335.1 uncultured Candidatus Peribacteria bacterium | reverse complement strand
GATAAAATAATTTCAAACATACACATCAAATAATATGAAAATCATTAATTTCACATCCAAAAAAGAATTCGTAAATGAAAGTGTCAAATTTATTCTCAACCTAATCAAACACAATCCTGACGCCAATATAGGACTTTCTGGTGGTAAAACTCCCGAACCTATTTACACCGAACTTGCAAAACATAATTTGAGAAATTCCACATTCTATACTCTCGATGAAAGATATATCGATAAAAATCATGAAAGCTCAAACTACGGAATGATAAAAAAATCAGATCTTAAAAATATAATTCACTTTAATACAACTTTAAATATTGAAAAGTCTTTACAAGAATACGCAAAACAATTACCAAAACAATTTGACTTAATAATTCTTGGACTTGGTCCAGACGGACATATAGTTTCACTTTTTCCAAATACAAAAGAACTTGATTCAAATGAATCAGTAATTCATACAACAACAAATATGTTCGAAATAAAAGATAGATTAACAATCACCTATCCATTAATCTTAAATGCAAAAAAGATTCTCCTTATCGCAAATAAATCAAAAAAAGAAGCTTTAGATAAATTTGTAAACGAAAATATTGACTATCACAAATTTCCAATATCAAAACTTAAAGAACATCAAAACCTAACAATTCACTTCTTAGAAAATTAATCAAGTTTATAATCCCCTATCCGAATTCTCTTAAGATCAATAACTTTTTTCCCAAACATTTTACATATTCTTCTTATTTGTCTATTCCTACCTTCGGTTAAAATCCAAGAATATTTATTCTGAGACAATATTTTAATTTTTATAGGTTTAGTCTTACCTAAATTTTCCTGATCAGGAATGATCAAACCTTGTTCAATTTGTTGAATTTCCACATGAGAAAATTCTCTATCCACCATAACTTCATACTCTTTTTCCACATGAGTACTTGGATGTGACATCTTATTTGCAAAGTCTCCATCGTTTGTAAGCAAAATAAGTCCATGACTTTCTTTATCAAGCCTGCCTATCATATAAAGTGGCTTTATTTTTTTAATATGCTCTGGAAGAATATTATAAAGAGTTTTATCATGAAAAGGATCACGCCTTGATGAAAGTATTCCTTTTGGTTTATCAAATTTAAATACAAATTTTTCGTCTTGAATATCATTTAAACTAAGTTCATTTCCTTCAAAATTCACTTTATCTCCAGGAATTAAAATACGAGAAACACTTACCTCTACTTTTCTATTTACATAAACCTTACCTTTTATTATCAAATCAAAAGCATTTCTACGAGGTATATCAAATTTAATTTGAAGAAACTTTATTAATTTCATAACTTACACTTAGTCCTATCACACACAAGTTGCATAAAATCTATCTTTTTAATAAATTCAGGATCATCTCCATGTTTTATAATATATTTTTTATGATCTTCCAACTTTTCACTATTTCTTTTCATAAGATCCAAACATTTTTTCTTAAGTTTTGGTTTCGTTTTCATAATCTCATAAGCAACCTGACTTGATATCTGATACCTTGAAATACCATTTCTCACAAGCATATCAAAAGGTGTAGTTGTAGACCCTTCTTCTTCGTAACCATTTACAATAAGTCTTGCTGGATCATAAATTCTATCAAAAAACAATTTTTTAATAGCTCCAGGATATCCATGAAAATTAAATATAATTGGTTTATTTTTTGTAAAAATATCATCAAATTTTTTTTGATCCATCTCTATTCTTTCATCACCAAGCCCAAGAGCAGTAAGTTCAGAAACATTTACATATCTTATCTTAATTTCAGGAATTTTTCTCTTCAAATAACCTATAGAACTTATCATTTCTTGAGTTGGATAATCCCCCGCTGAAGCAAGTACTATATCAGGATTTTTATCACTCAAAAAGTTCCATATTTTTATACCTTCTTTATGTTGTATATACGCCTCATCTAAAGAAAGCCATTGCCTCTCAGGAGTTTTACCTGCGACAATTATATTTATAGAATTTGTTCTTTTCAAACAATCCTCAAGTGTAACCAACATAGAATTAGCATCAGCAGGCATATAAACACTTACCATATCTCCAAATTTTTCAAGAAGACTACTTATAAATCCAGGATTCTGATGAGAAAATCCATTATGATCTTGCCTCCACCCAAGACTAGATAATATAAAAGTCATAGAAGAAATAGGCTTCCTCCATTTATATTCACGCGATTGTTTTAAAAATTTTGCAAACTGATCAACCATACTTGAAACTATCGGAGTAAACGATTCATAAGAAACAAAAACACCATGACGCCCTGTAAGAAGATAGCCTTGCAACCAACCAACTTGTGTATGTTCAGAAAGCATTTCAAGTACTCTTCCAGTAGTGGACATTTTAGGGTTTATACTTTTATCAAAAGGCCACATCATCATTCTTTCAGTTTCTTGAAATACTGCACCAAGTTTATTTGAATCAGTTTCATCAGGACAGAATAATCTAAAATTATGTTTTCTAGAATTAAGCCTAAACACTTCTTTCAAATATTCTCCGGCTTTTCTCATAGAACTATTTTCAGTATTCCCTCTCAATTTAAAATCAACAGATATTTTTTTAATATCTGGAAATTTCAATTCTTGTCTGGAAGTAAGATTTGACACCGAACACATACTATGAATATTATCACCCATTCTTCTTCCTTGTCTTGGAATAATTTTATCCAATTCCCTAATAGGATTTCCTTTTTCATCAAGAAGTTTTTCTATTTTATAACTTTTAAGCCAATCAGATAAAAGTTTTAATTCATAAGGGTCTTCTTTACAATTTGGAACTTCTACTTGATGAGATCTCCATGTTCCTTCTATTTTATTTCCTCTTACATGATCTACTCCAGTCCAACCTTTCGGAGTTTTTAAAATAATCATAGGCCATTTTATACGAGAAGGTTTACCATCTTTATATTTTTGTTTGATATTTTTAATTTTCTTAATTGCAATTTCTAAAGCACTTTGCATTTGTTTATAAATATCTTTCTTAAATAAAAATCCTCGCTTCCCAAACTCAACAAATTCAGGATCATATCCAAGTCCTTCAAAATAATTTTGAAGCTCTCCATCACTCATTACATTAAAAATTGTAGGGCCTGCAATTTTATAACCATTCAAATGAAGTATAGGAAGAACTGTACCATCACGATTTGGATTTATAAATTTATTAGATTGCCAAGCAGTTGCTAAAGGTCCTGTTTCAGCTTCACCATCACCAATACAACAAGCCAATATCAAATTAGGATTATCCATCACGGCACCATAAGCCGTAGAAAGACTATAACCAAGTTCACCTCCTTCCAAAATAGTCCCTGGAGCTCCAGGATGGGCATGACTTGGGAAACCATAAGGCCAACTAAATTTCTCTATTACTATTTCCATTCCTTTCTTGTTCCTAGGTATTTCTTTATAAAATTTTGATAATGTTCCTTCCAAAAAAAGATTTGATTGAACAGCAGGAAAACCATGACCAGGACCTGAAATATAAAGCATATCCAAATCATGTTTTTTGATCAAATAATTCAGATTCGCATATATAAAATTTTGGCCTGGAACTGTACCCCAATGACCCAGTAAACGAGGTTTTATATGTTCCACACTAAGTGGTTTTTCGAGTAAAAAATTATCTTTCAAATATATCTGTGCAGCAGATAAATAATTTGCAAATCTAACATATTTTTTTATTGTACTTAATGACATAAAGTATTTAAAAAATTAATCTAATCTCATAATAGAATAATTTTAGAAAATACAAAGATTCAGTATCTAGTAAAGAAAATTAGTTGTGGTGTAAATCAAATATAAAGAATGATTTACCTCCCACTAGATTTTTTTATTATAATTTTAACTATTGAAATATTCTTTATTCATTGTATCCATCAATAGGACTATTATATAAATCCAACACTAATAGTCCAATATCACTGTAGCCATTTTCCCTTTCCTCATACTCGTACCCAAAGGACTCTCTATTTCAATTTTAGGTCCAAAATCAGATCCTTCTATTTTTGCAAAGAAATCTCCCTCATTATCTAGTTTCAAACGCAATAAATTATTTGCATATTTTGTAGCAACTATTTTAGACATAACTCTAAATAATTTAGTATCTCCTGATTTCAATTTTAGATTTTCAATAAATTCAAAACTTATATTATCACCATCTATAGAATAATTTTTTGTAATCTTCTTACCATTCAAATCTATATATGAATCTCCTAAGCTAAATGGAAGTTTCGCAGTTCCCTCATTTTTAAAAGTAACTGCTTTCAAAATAATATCTTTCGAAGAATCAATCGATTTAAGTTTAAATCTTCCAATCTCAGAAATATTTCCAATTCTTGTACTATAACTTACAGGAATCGGATCAAAACTTAAAATCCCGCTCGAAAATCCTGATGTTTGTATTTGTTTTTCAACATTTGAATTTTGATCAATAACTATATTTTTAAAATCACCTGCAAAAGAATCTTCTTTAAATTCTACAAACAAAGTAGATCCACTTTGTACAGTTTCACTATTCAAACTTATATTTATCGTAATAAATTTTGTTTCTCCTTTTTTTATAACAAGAGGTGAAAATTTCAAATTGATATTAGATATATAATCAGAATTAAGATTTGCAGATCTTCCTATTTTTTTATAATCATTTTCTATAATCCAAACTTTATTTATATCCTGTCTACGTATAAGACCGGTAACGTACACTTTCAAGTTTTCGATTTTAACATCTTCACCATTTGCTAGGATAGCATATTTTGCTGCAGAAAATTGACTCGTATTTTTTGGAACAATTCTCACTTGATTATCCCAAATTTTTGAAACTTGTAAATCACCACTCGCAAATACAAATTGAGGTAAAACAAAAAACAAAGTTAGAAAAAATATTTTCAATAAGTCTTTCATAAATAATTATTTTAAAGATAAATTATCTAAATCTTGTATAAGGATTTGAATCAAGACCAGGAACTTGCCAACCACTTCTGAAATCTGATGATTCACTTGAATGTAATGGATCAGAATAATCTGACCAAATAAAATTCGCATTGGATAAACTACTACTATCCCATCTTGCAGGACCAATAGGATTTTTATCACTATCTCCCAAAATGGATATAGTCATTGTATCCCCACTCGTACCATTTCCATCATCTACAATATCTCCAAGTATCAAAGAAAAACTTTTAGATTTTCCATTTGATATTGAAAGAGGACCAGATGTTTCTCCAAAAATAAATGACAATTTTCCAGGATTTGACTGATCAATAAGATTTGAAATCACATTTCGAGCAAGAGGTCTACTCATATTTATACTACCATTTATAACTTCATAAATACTTCCTGTTCCAGAAACATTTATTCCAGAAACATTTATTCCAAATGTCATTTTTTTAATTTCTATATCTCCACTTCCTGCATTTATGGTAAATCTAAGTGCTTCAGAATTACTTCCTCCAACCAAGATTCTTCCAGAAGGTTGTTCAGAAGAAGGTAAAACATTCACAGATAATGTGGTTTTTGAAGTTGAAAAAACTTCACTTTCAATACTTTCAGAAGATAATATTCCAGAACTTGAAATAGAATTACTGGTAGATAAACTGTAAGCTTCAATACCTCCATCCGGTAAAGATGATTTTTGTATAATATTTTCTCTATCCACAGCCAATTTAAAAGATAAATTTGAATTTGATATCCTTGAAATAGGATTAAGAGCAATAGAAACTTTCAAAGTATTTTGAGATCTTTTAGGAATAACTATACCTTTTGCCCCCATATCAAAATGTACATAAGGACTACCTGAAGAATTATCTAAACGAGGTACTTCTCGATCAAGTAAAAGACCATTTGTATCATAAACTGAAATATGTTTTACCAAAGAAACAAAAGAATTTGAATTTGTACCAATATATGGGTTTCCATTTTCATCTAAAACAATCAAAGTTAATTCACTTATTCTTATATTATCAATTCCTGCTTGAAATTTTATATTAAAAATGTCTTGTTCATCTCCACTTACTATACTGCTATCTGGAGTATTTGGACTTGTCTTTGTAGAAAATTCCTCAAGCCTCGATAAATCTATTTCTTCACCTTCTATAATTCCAGGAAACTTTACAATATTCCCATTCGAGTCATATGCATCCATACTAACCATAGCAAGTTTCAAATAATCTTTTGTCACATTACTACCAACCCTCCCTTTGACTTGAAGCCATATTGAATCTCTTTTTGGAAGTCTTATACTAAGTCCCCCAAAATTCGCATTTGAAAGAGTTTTAAAATCACTTTTTCTTATATCATTCATATACAAAGCCACATCTGTGATAAACATATCTTCAGTATTCGAAACTCCAACAAAATTATTATTATCTCCTACCGCATCAAAAGACATTTTAGTAATAGTTATATCATTCGGTCCTTTTGATGAAATAGAAAATCCCATAAGTACATCTGTATAACCATCAGTTTTTATATCACTATTTGTAAGTGTTATAGATTCATTCTTAGAAATCTTTGTATTTGAAATTTTGGTATCATCATTTGTAGATTGATTAATATTTTTTTCATCCGTAAGATTATTGGTAGCCTTCAAATATTGATAAATAGCTATAGCGACATCACTTCTAGTTAAATATTTTTCAGGAAATAATTGATTTATTCTACTTGGAAAAATTTTATACTTCTTTGCAAATCCAGTATATTTTGCATACCATATAGTTCTTTTCACATCTTTATAATTTACTATTTTATTCTCAGTATCACCAAAAGTTTTTGTCATCATTTTAAGAAATTCTGCAGTATTTATATTTTCACTCGGTTTAAATGTCCCATCACCATAACCATTTATGATTCCAAGTTCATAAGCTCTTATTACATAAGGATAAAACCAATCATTTCTTGAAACATCTGAAAATCTTTTATTCGAAGAAAATTTAGTAATATCAAACTCAGGATACCTTGAAAGAATCAAAATCTTAGAAACTTCAGCTCTTGATATATAACTATCTTTTTTAAATAATTTATTTTTTGGAACATTTAAAACTCCCCTATTTACAAGTTCTAAAGTTGCTTTAGACAAAAGTGACAATTCACTTCCTGTATCAATAAATAAACTTTTAGCACTTACATTTTGATAAAGTAAAAACAAAAAAATAATTACCAAAATTTTGACAAAACTTCTCATAAAATTTTATTAAACAATTAAAATCTAATTTATCA
>CAZOKC010000004.1:17960-24293 GCA_964580335.1 uncultured Candidatus Peribacteria bacterium | reverse complement strand
CTTTATACTACGTAAATAGTCACAAATAGGTTACATTTTTAAAAAATATCGACTTTACAAAAGAGTTTAGGATATTTTGGAGTAATTAAAAAAAGACACCCGAATCTCTCCGGGCGCCTTGATCGTGTACAATCATGTTGTATCCCTTCTGGCCTTGGGGAAGGCCGGGTAGGGAGAATTGTTAACGGAAGCGGGTGAAAGGTGTAGTAGGGAGTCCGGGGACTCGGCCACCATTGAAATAATCGAGACTGAACTCGGAATGATCAAAGTCGGAAAGATCCGACCAAACGAAGAAGTAGCCGAAGCTCTCCATCGTCTGTTGATCACCACGGACAGTATCGAACAAGTCACCCACGATAGAGAACGATGCAGTATCCCCGGAAGTTCCGGTATTTGCATCGTTTTCGATGTTGGCAAACATGGCGTAGGTCTTGGACGACCCCGCTGCAACGACCTCATCATCACAAAGGTCAAAAATGTACACGCCATTAACCGACGTGACATTCTCTGAAACAGGATTGGAGAGATCCAATGTACCGTTGTTAACGGCATAGATCACTGGCATTCCAATCATACCGATTCCGGAGATGGACATTCCGATACTAATCCTTGTAAGCCCGATATCACCAGCTTGATCGGCAGAGACCGAGAACCGGAGTTGTTCACCCCAGCCTCCGACAAGCACATCCCCCGATGCCTGTGAAGCCTTCGGAAGGACGGAAACGACTGGCACACTCTTGACGATCTGGTAGAGGTTGCTCCGTACGTTTGGATTGTTGAGGTCATTGTCCGTATCGACAGTGATGTCGGTAGCAGACAGGTTGATTGAAGTCGCCACATCGTACGCAGAGACTCCCTCGGTAAACTGAGTTTCGTCAACGGCCACACGGAACGTCTGTCCCGTGTTATCGACCGAGGTGACGGCAAAGGTAGTGATCTTTACAGTCAAAATGGTAGTCCCATCTTGGGGAACAAGCACGCCCTTATCCGATCCGAGGTCGAACACAACGGTATTACCCGCCGAAACTGACCTATTGGATGAAACCAACGTACCCGCCCTATCGTAAAGTGAGAGATAGTTGATCCGGTTCGGATAGCCAACATTGAGATCGAGGAGCCTAAACCCAAGTTTGGTCACCTTGACGGGACCACCCTGAGCCGACAGTCGAATCTCGAAGACCGAGAAGTCGGAAGTTCCGCCAACGATCAGTGAATCTGACGGAGTGTTTCCACTCGTCGTGACGCGAAGTTGAGGAAGTGGCCCAGTCGTCGGTTAAGGCGTCGGGGTTGGAGTTGCAGGTTGAGGAATCATCACCGGAGCCGAAACCCCAATGTTGACACCAGTATTGTTGCAATCGTCATAAGCGACGATCACATAGGTGTAGGTATTGCCAAAATTCACGGTGTCATCGATGTAGGACTTCTGATTGGTGTAGAGAGTAGCCTCAAGCGACCAATCAGTGACCCCCCAGATGTCCGTTCCAGTACCGCGATAGACCTCCTGGTACGAGCAGGACGGAAAGTCCCAGTTCAGGAAGTTGACCGGATTGTTTTGACCAATGGTTCCACAGTATGAGGCATTCACGTGGTGGAACGGGAAAGGAGCCCGGGTACCGGCCTCCACATTGGTGTTCATGGTCGCCAGTCCGAGGACCAGCATGATGAGGGTAATAAGCTTCTTCACGGTGTATCTCCACGTGAGTTTTGCCCTTTCGGGCGGTTTGAGTTTACAACGAATCTGGGTATGTTTTTTCCCAGGCTTCTATCTAAATCCTTAATTGCAAAGATTCAAAATAAAGCCTGAGAAATTTCCGCTAACTGTCAAAGATCATACAAGATACTTATTAGTCGAAGAGTAGTTACTCTAAAACTAATGCGCAAATATTATAAATTAAATACCCAATTTGTCAAGATTTGTTTTTATTGTACAATATCAATTACTCCCCCCAACTCCAAAAATCCAAGTAAGTATAACGGTATAAATAATTTGACTACAACTTTTCCAGGTATCTTCCATCTAAAGCCCCACCATTTCCTTCATTTTTTCTAGCATAGGAACCATCACTTTCTTTACTTTCTTTGCTCCTTTCTCCCTTACTTCAATTAAATAATCCAAATTCTTTTCAAGTTTCTCTCTCTTCACACGGGCTTCACGGAAATATTCCCACACAAATTCAAAAAGCTTCTTTTTTGCGTCTCCATAACCTACTCCCCCACTCAAGAAAGATTTATAAAACTTACCATCATCAAAAAGTTTAAGAAGCTTCGAAATAGGAAGATCCTTTGATTTCTTATCGTCTACACCACTTGAATCCGTAACTACTTTCATACAAGCTGATTTTACTTCTTCTTCACTTCCAAATATCGGAATAGTATTTTTATAAGATTTACTCATCTTCTCTCCATCAGTCCCAGGTATTACAGCAATTTCATCTTTTATCTCACCTACAGGAATAGTAAAAAGTTCACCGTATGTACTATTAAATTTTTCTGCAATATCACGAGCTACTTCTATGTGTTGAGTTTGATCTTTACCAACAGGTACAACCTCAGATTTTATAGATAAAATATCCGCTGCCATAAGTATTGGATATGAAAAAAGCCCAACATTTGCGTCAATTCCTTTAGCAGTTTTATCCTTGAAGGCATGCATTCTTTCCATAAGACCCATCCCTGTGATACAAGAAAGAACCCAATTAAACTCAAGGACTTCCGGAACATCGGATTGTACCCAAAATGTAGACTTATCTGGATCAAGTCCAAGTGCCAAAAAATCAAACAAAGCATTATTTGTATTATTTCTAAGAACTTGTGGATCTCGCACAGAAGTAAGTGAATGTAAATCCACTACAAAAACAAATAAATCCGATTTCCCTTGATAATCCAAAACTGGTTTCATCGCTCCAAAATAATTTCCTATATGAAGATTTCCACTCGCCTGAATTCCTGTTAAAACTCTTTTCATAAATTTAATATTCCTTATATAAAATTTATACCTATAATAATAAACGAAATTTAATAAGTCCATGACAAACAACAATACAAAAAATGTAAAAGATATTGACCTTTCAAAGATTTTTGAGGAAGAGTCGTCTATTTCAAAAGAAGGTGCTAGTGAAGCTCCTGTGAAAAATGTTCTTTTAAATGACAATTCTCACATGCACGGAGCAGGTAAAGAACACGTTGCAAAAGATGCGGGAAAAGATCTTACCGAAAAAGATATACAGAATTTTACTGATCCAAACACTTTTAAAACTGATGATAATAGAGATCCTACAATCGCTTTTTATTGCAGAGAATGTAAATATTTTACCGAAGAAAGACCTGTAGAAAAAAAATCCGGTTCTTACAACTTCATCTGTCCAAAATGTAAATCCGAAAGAATGAGCTTCGGAACAAAAACTTCAATCAAAAATCAATACAAAATAATTTAGTAAGTTTAATAATTTTGTTTGAAACGACTTAGGCGATACCTCGCGTACATGTTAGCGAGGGGTTTGAGCCGTAAAAGTGTAAAACATAAATTATTAAACTTACCTATTAAAATATTTCTTTGGAATTGCAAGTATCAAAAATTTATAACAATAAATAATTGTAAACATTCGTTTACTATCAGTAAAATAGCTTCAAACCTGATTTTGCAAATTTAGTATTGCAAAATATATTTTTACACTTCGCAAGCAAACCGCTCTTTCCATGAAAATAAAACTCCTTACAATCGAGTATGAAAGTTTTAATTTTAACCAACACATTATGACTGCAAAAACAGCTCAAAAAGTAGACACGATAGAAAACAAAGGTCGTGTTCAAGCACTTTCAAATGCCCTTGAAATGATAAACAAACAATTTGGAAAAGGGTCTATCATGCAACTGGGTGACAATGACGCAAAACAACAAGTGGAAACAATATCTACAAGTTGTCTCTCTCTAGATATTGCTTTAGGAGGTGGTATACCAAAAGGAAGAATTATCGAAATCTTCGGACCTGAATCTTCAGGGAAAACAACTTTAGCTCTTCATGTACTTGCAGAATGCCAAAGAAATGGAGGTCAAGTTGCATTTATAGATGCAGAACACGCACTTGATCCTTCATATGCAAAAAGAATAGGTGTAAATATAGACAACTTGGTACTCTCTCAACCAGATAATGGTGAACAAGCCCTTGAAATAACCGAAACACTTGTAAGAAGCGGGGCTGTGGATCTTATAATAGTAGATTCAGTTGCCGCACTTACCCCAAAAGCAGAAATCGAAGGTGAAATGGGAGACCAACATATGGGACTTCAAGCAAGACTTATGAGTCAAGCTCTTCGTAAACTTACTGCAATTATTTCAAAATCAAAATGTACTGTGATTTTTATAAACCAAATAAGAATGAAAATTGGTATAATGTTTGGAAATCCTGAAACAACAACAGGAGGGAATGCCCTAAAATTCTATGCTTCAGTAAGACTCGATATAAGAAGAACTGCAAAAATTGAAGAAGATAATGGGAATGGTGAAAAAATGAACACAGGAAATAGAACCAAAGTAAAAGTAGTAAAAAATAAAATTGCACCACCATTCAAAGAAATAGAATTTGACCTAATGTACAATGAAGGTATTTCAAAAGAAGGAGATCTTCTAGATCTTGCCACAAATATGAAAGTTATAAACAAATCGGGAGCATTTTATTCTTATGGAGAAACAAAACTTGGACAAGGTAGAGAAAACGCTAAAACTTTCTTAAAAGAAAATCCATCGACTTATAAAGAAATTGAAAAAATAATCACTGACACTTTTAAATCAACTAAATAACTTATTTAAATATAAATTACACAACTATGTATTTTATTTTCGAACGATTTGTATGATACGAATAGAAGTGAGGAAACAAAATACAAAGTTTAATACCACAAATATTATGTTTAAATACGACACCGAAGAAAAAGCATGGGATTATTTACTACGCATATTAAGCAGACGAAATTACGGATCATGGGAGCTTCAAAAAAAACTTACTGAGCGAAGCTCCCTTACTCAAAATCAAATAAAATTACTTGTTGAAAAACTAAACAAATTGAAATTAATAAATGATAACGGATACACATCTTCCAAATTCAAAAACAAAATAAATAAAAAAAACAAAAGCCCTCTTTTAATAAGCCAAGAACTTAAACAAAGAACTAATAGATCATGAATTTAAAAATATAAATACAGAAACAAACGACGAAATTATAAATAACTTAATATCAAAAAAACTCAAATCTCTAAATCAAAAAAAAATTGATCTAAAAGATATTAAAAACAAATTACTTCAACATCTTTTTCAAAAAGGATTTGATTATAACGAAGTAAAACATAAAATAGAATCTACACTTGATTAAAATAAAATGTTTTCCCTCTATACACTTTCAAGAAATCAAAAAATCATGTTATCATTTATGATCTTTGTAATTTTCTACCAAGGATATATATTGATTTCTTCAATATATCATTCTCAAAGGATAAACCAACAAATTGAAATTTTTGAAAAGAAAAATGAGGAACTAAGATATGAAATCGAAGATCAAAAAAGAAAATACATCAAAAATATTATTTCATCGACTCAAGAACTTCTAAGAAAAGAAAATTTAGGGCAAATAGTTAAAGGTGAAAAAGTTATAATCATTAAAGAAGAAAACTCAAACACCGACGCTCTCTCTTCATTGATAGGTAGTTCTTACAAGAAAAACGAAGAAGAAGTCTCAGAAAACTTTAACTATCCTGAAAAATGGCTTCTATTTATTACTGGTATTAAATTATAAATATTACTTTTTCTTACCGTCCATCCAAAGGTCTTCAAAGAAAACTGACAATATCGCAACAACAGGAACTGCGAGAAATATACCAAGTACACCATAAAAAGTGGCTCCGATAAGTAAACATATAAATATTACAAGTGAAGATACTCCCACTGCTTTTTTCATAACTACAGGAACTATAAAGTTATTTTCAAGGTTCTGAATCAAAACACTTAATATAAGAACTGAAAGAAAAACTCCAAATCCTTGATTAACAGCAATCAAAAGTGCAAATAAAGCAGTCAAAATTGGACCTATAAACGGAACTACTTCAAGTATCCCTGCAACTACAGATATAGTTTCTTTATATTGTACAGGCCCAACAAAAATATGTATAAGCCAAAGACCTATATAAAAACCAACACCTATTACAAACATAAGGGTAACTTGTCCCTTCACCCAATGGTTTACTTTAGTTTTCATTATAGTAAGTTTTGTCATAACATATTCCCTATAATCACTTGGAATAAATTTTTCAAAAAAACTAACCACATATTCTGCATCTATCATA
>CAZOKC010000004.1:15201-17937 GCA_964580335.1 uncultured Candidatus Peribacteria bacterium | reverse complement strand
AAAAATGCAAGAACTAAAACAACCACAAAATTATATATACTCCCGATAATATTTGTAACAACACCAATCGAACTACCTGTATAACTTGTCAAAGTTCCTCCAAAATTTTCAATAATTTTTTGTATTTGTCCCACAAAAATATCATTTGTAAGCATTGTTCTAGATTCTCTAACCATTTGATTCAAAGAATCACCAATAAGCGGAATATTAAAATCAGGATCCGCAAGTAAATTTTCTATTATAAATCTAATGCTCTTTGCAAGGGAAATAAGTTGAACCGAAATAGTAGGTAAAATACTATAAAGAACAAAACTAAAAACAAACAATATAAGAAGATATACCATTATTATAGACAACACTCGTGGAATACCTCTTCGCTCCAAAAATATTACAGCAGGGAAAAGCGCAACAGCAAGAAGTACCGATATAAGTATCAAAAATATAATATCTCGAAGAAGATAAGCAACGTATATACCAAGTAATATTAAAAATACTACAAATGTTATTTTAATAATATTCCGAACAGAAAATTCGACAACCACTCTATCTTTAGGTTTATCATGTCTGGAAATAATTTTAGGTTCACGAAGTTCAGGAATCTCATCATCGAAATAATCTTCAGCTCTTTCCTTTATATGACCGAATATAGCTGTAACTGTTTTATAAAAATTTTGACCTTTTCTGACAACTTTTTTATCCATATTTGTTAATTTTCTCATAAAGGCTACCATTAGTAAAACTTAATGTAAATAAATACAAAATATTTTTTTATTCACTTATAGACAAATCATCTTCATCTATAATTAAATTAAGTCTTGCACGATCAAATCTAATAACTTTAACACCCAAAACCAATGGTTCTTTGTTTAAAGCAATTTCAGTTTTATATTCTGTCATAATATTTAAAATATTTTCATAACCCAAAGACAATTTTTTATACAAATTCAAATAAGATTTATTTATCATATATATATTTTTAAGATCAAAATATTCATCTTGTAACCTCGAAGAAAATCCATCATATTTAAGATCTCTAAAATCAAGAACTAATTGATCTTCAATGTCTTTCAAAGAATTTCTAAGTAAACCATCTCTTATTAAAAGAAAATCCAACCTATTTTGAATAAATAAAGATTGGTTCGATAAATCAGAAATAATCTCTTCCAAAGTAATTTGAAATTCATTAACATAAGATAATTTATCTTTTACATTTTCAATTTCAGATGCAAGATCCAAAGATAATATTGCCTTTGCATCAGAATATTTTTTCATACTTTCTTCGAGTAAAGTCTCTGTACCAATACTTTCCCCAAACATAATCATATTACCTAATTGTACAGATTCCAATTCAGCTCGAACACTAATATTATTCAGATTTTTACTAAAAGCGTTTACATTATTGTACAAAAAAAATTGTGTATATTTATAGGTTCTTAACTTATTATAAACATCACTATAATCAATACTTAGAGCACAGATTATTATAAGTGAAAAAATAATCCCTACCTTATATTTGAATAATTTTTGTATCCAATTCATATTTAGATAATTTTATAAACTATTATGATAGTATACCATAAAACCATATAAGAAGTAACTTTTTTTTAATTTTAGAACCTCGTAAAAATATCGCATATAATGTAGGATACTACTAATTAAAAATGAGTACCTAAAGATATGAAATTACCAAACACAAAGAGCCTTTATACACAAAAATGGTTATTTTTACCACTGATCACCTTGTTGATCATCCCATCAATATCTTTTGCTTGGACACTTGGTACAAATCAAAAGCTCTATATATCTCCAGGTATCCCACCTGATCTTGCAACTCAAAATAGAGGAGATGTTGTTATTAATGGATTTAATGAAAATTCAAACTATAGTGATTTTGGATTATTTGTCCAACCAGATCTTACAAAACTTGATTCAATATTTGTAGGAAGAAACCCAAATAGTATACTTCTTTCAGGGAATTTAAAAAGAATTTATTCTGCACAGTTAGATAGTGCAGGTGATCTGAAAATACCACAAACAACAGTTAATAACTCATTAAATACTGATTTTTATGAAGGGCTTTTAAGTCAACTTATAACTACAGGTAAAGATCTTTGTAAATCAGAAATGGACAATGCAAGTATAGCTTGTAGATCACAAGGTGTGGTTAAAATTGTAGAAAATCTTAGTGTGCAAAATGGTTTTATTTATCTTTATATTCAAGATTCGAATAATATAAGTTATATTTTTGAAAAACAATTATCTGGAATAAATAGTTATAGAGCTACAACTGAGGATGATTATACTTTTTATGCTTACGAAAATTTTATAAATTTCCCACAAAATCCTATAGTAGGTAATACATACGATAAAATCGGTAAATTGATTTCTGCAACTAACCAGAGTTTAGATGATGATAATAATCAAAATACTGATCTTGATTCAGACAACGATGGTATAAATGATATAGTAGATAATTGTATAAGCGTTCCAAATCAATCTCAATCAGATTATGATAAAGATGGGATTGGTGATGCTTGTGATAATGACACACCAGACAAGGGTCCATTAGTAATAACTTTTTCTGGAGATTTTCTAGAAAACGGAAGTTTTAAAGATAATGTTGAAATATATGTAGAAGAAATAGGAGCTTCTAAAATTGGTATAACAAATGGAACAACATCAAGAAATATCAAATTTATTGACTCAGTAACAAATTTTAATTCTCTAGGGTTATTT
>CAZOKC010000004.1:0-15170 GCA_964580335.1 uncultured Candidatus Peribacteria bacterium | reverse complement strand
AGGGTTGGTAGATCTATGTAGTGCAACAGACACGCTTATTGCATGTCTTATTCCAAATATAAATGAATTTTTAGAAAGCCGTACAGATATATATGATCCTACAAGTACAGGAATGGGAAGTCTTCGATTTGTAGTACGTTATAAAACACCTGATTCTACTTATAAAAAAGAAGTTATTGCACCTATAACAAAAACATCTATAACAAATCTTGTGGATATATTAAGCGCTTTTTCAGGTAAACCGGCTCCAGAAATTCCAGATGCAATAAGTACAGTATATTCTGCGAGTATTGATCTTTCAGAAAATATCGTTAAAAAAAATATTCTTATTTTTGGACAAGCACTTGCTACAAACAGAGAAGGAAGAAAATTCCCCCTTATTCCAGTAAAAGTTCAAATGCCTATAGATGATAAAAAAATAACTATAGGTCAAACATTTGGAGAAGGTTCAGATGCTTATGATAATAACAATATTTCAAATACTGATTTTGGTGCTTATAGAGGGTTCTTTGAATTTTTAGGAAATGATACTTTTGGAAGTAATGCAGGAACATCTGAATTTTCATTTTTAAATTATAATATAGGAAAATGCCAACCTATTAGCCCAGATACAACAAAAAAAACAAAAATAGGATTACTTTGTGATATATTCGCAAACATAGATACAGACTATATAGATTTACCACTTGAATACATTTATAGTCCAAACGGAAAAGTAATAAGAACTGAAACTAAAAGACTTCCTTTAAATGATACTTCGAACGGATCTTCTCTAATTTTTAATCCATGGGACATATCTTTAAATAGTAACTACGGAGAAATTAATAATGCTATAGGTACCGGTCCATTAACAATGTCATCTATAGAAGCATCTATCAAAACAAAAAATGATTTTATAGAAATTGCTATAACAGGAGGGCTTGGTCCATGGTCAATTGATGGTGGTCCTTATCTTGAAGTTGTGGATGCAAGAGTTGTGGAAGGATCTTCACTTTCCCCGCTTGGTGCAAATATTTTTAATGAAAGTGGTTCATTGAATATAAAGTCTATTACTGATCCTATTATAAATTTATTCAAAAATATTTGGTTATTTATAAAAAATCTTTTTGTAGGTGATACAAATGTAAAAGCAGCAACTTGGGAAGAAATTATTCTTCAAGCACAACAATCTTTAAAAGTTTTCTTTGAAAATGCAAAGTTTGTACCTGAAGAACCTGATGAATATGACGGAAGTGAAAATACTCCATCTTCAATTTGTCGACCAAACACTACAACAACAAATTCTAGTGATTATATAAGATCCGCAAGTGATAGTGCTTTATTATGTAGATTTAAAGTAAGAAATAATTTCCATGGAAGGCCAGAAATTGCTATAGTTACAGGTATTGATTCACTTGGTCAAATAGCAGGTATAAATATAAATGTAGAACCACAAATAACAACTCTTCAAATATATCCACCTACAATAACTATAATGAAAGGATTTGAAGTTCCATTGTTTGGAGTTGGAGGTAGTGATAATCCAAATAATTATAAATGGAGTATTCTTCCTACAAACGTAAATGTAAGCCCTAACAGAACTTCAACTGGATTTGTAATCGATACAAGAAACATAGTAGTAGATACGAATTTAGATCTTCCAATTGATCAAAGTCTTATAGGTATAACTTTAGAAGATGAGGTCACCGGAGAAATAGCCTATGGAAGTATATTTATATCTAAAGCTGAACCAATAGGTCTTGCGATAAGTCACAGCGTATGTAATTCAAATATAAGTTCGGTTACATGGAACCCTCCATCTGGATTTACGGAGATAAGACCCGAAGATTTTGATCAAACTTGGACAAATATAACTTGGGATCAAGCTCCAAGTCTTAATTTTTCAGATATCACAAATGCTCATACAGGAGATGTAATTCCTCTTTGTGCTTATGCGCTTCTTTCTGATGGAACAATACAAAATGTTACAAATTCAACCGATTTCAAATCTCATAATCCTGAGGCTGGAAATATAATTGGAAGTAGTTTAAAAATAAATAAAGGAGGATCGAATATAATAACTGGTGTTATAAAAACTGCAAATTCACAAACAGGTTCAGGAACAACTGTATACAACCCAAATGAAATAATAAGTGTAAATGCTATAAATGTAAGTTCATCTGACGGATTAAAAATCAATCCTATAACATCGATGCTTAGAACAAGAAATTCTACTTCAATATCTAATTTCAATACTGACTTATCCCCTCTTTCAGTTCAAGAAATGATAGTAACAGGAGGTGAAGATAGTGATTTATTTATTTGGTCTATAACAAAAAATGAGTCGGGAGGATGTTTACTTAAAGGAAGATTCTCAACATTTACACAAACTCCATTACCAAATATCCCTTCACCATTCCCATGTTACGATAGTTTAAGTATACAAGGTTCTGACACTAGATATGTAAGTTACGTAGCTGGTACAGATACAGGAAACGATGTAGTGGAAGTTATAAACACTCAGATAAATTCAAATAATCTAGAAAGAACTCTAACTAAAGGAGTATCAAATATTACAGTTTTAGAATCTCCAATAGAGTCTCTTGAAATAAAATATGTTGATCCTTTAAATCCTGGCGCATGTAATCAAACTGCAAATGCTGTCTTACCAGCAAGTACATCTATCTCTTTCTGTGCATTAGGTAAAACTCAAACAAATGATACTATAGACGTAACAAGTCAAGTGGTATGGTTTTCAAGTTCAAACTTAGCAGGAAGTTTTGAAGAAAATTCAAGTTCTCTAAAACTTGCAAGTACAAATAATTTGTCTACATCTATATATGCAAAACTTGAAAATAATCCAAATCAAACAGTTCCAGTTATTACTTCAAATCAAATAACTATATCGACAGGAGCAAGAGTAAGAGCTACCCCAAACAATATAGTAGTTCAAGTAAGAGATGAAAATACTCACCCTACAGGAGGTTCACTATTATCGAATCAAATGATTGATGTCGTTATAAATCCTGGAACAGTTCAAAAAATATATCGATTACATGTCGAAGGTGAAAGTGGTGGATGTTTAATAATAAGTCCAAGTACAATATGTACAGATAGAGGAACTATCGATTTTTCGACACAATCAAATCAAAGAATATTTTACTTCGCCGGCTCACAAATAGGAGAAGATAGAATAATTTTGACAAGTACATATGCTGATGAAAGTTACGAAGCTCTTCTTACGACTATAAAGGTTATCGAATCTCCTATTGAAAGAGTTGAAATATTTGTACCAAACGGAAATTCCACTCAAGCTTGTGATGATCCAAGTTTATCAAGAACTACCGAAATAGGACTTGTTGATACTAAACATATTGGTGAATCTTTAGTAATTTGTGCTATAGGATTTACACAAACATCTTATAATCAAGGACTATCTGGAACTCCTCCAACCTATGAAAATGCTATAAACCTCACTCCTATCGTAGAATGGTTCCCAACAGATCCTAGAATCGGAGAATTTAAAGAAGGGCATCTAGTTATCGAAAACGACGTTGAAGTCCTTGTGACAGCAAGATATACACAAGGATCAGGTGATAATGCAAGAGAATTTATTTCCAATTCAATAAGAATAAAACCAATTCCAAAAGTCAAAATACTTCCAGGAAATATAACATTACAACCTGGAAACAATTTTACTTTCAATATACAAGGAGGTGGAAACACACTTTTTGTATCAAGAAATGGAATTGGTGGTGTAGGATCAATTCAAGGACAAAATTCAATAACTTTAAACGGGATAAAATCATTCGGTTATACAGCAAATACTTTAGGAACTGACAGTGTAACAGTAACTGATGGATTTACTTCCGAAACTATAACAGTAACTGTATCGGAAAACTTTCCAAGAAGTATCCAAATCCGTGACAATACTTGTTCAAATCCTATTTCAAATTTAAATATACCGCCATTATCCGGATATAGCTTCTGTGCTTTTGATACCAATTTAAATAAAAACATAACATCTCAGGTAAACTTTGCTTCAATAAACGCAAATGCTGGAACCATGAACGGCAACACATTTAAAGCAGCTTCAAATTCACAAGGTGAAGTTACAACAATTTTAGCTACATTCTCTTCTCCGAATGGTAGTACTCTTAATTCAATAAATCAGGTAAGTATAAATGTTGCAGGAAGATTAAACTTCTTATCAAATGAAATCACAACAGTAAAAAGATCTTCTTCAAATATATCGAATATTCAAACTCAAGATTGGAATTCTAATATATGGTACGAGGTAATTCTAAATAGAGGAAATCTACTTGTGGGAGATATCCTAAATGTTACAGGTTCAAGCCAAGGATGTCTTATTGAAGAACCTATTACAAATAATTCTCCAACTCAATTAACTCCTTGTAATAAAAGTTTGATAGTAAGCTCAAATACAAATAAAATCTTTTATATAGCAGGTCCAAACATAGGTACAGATACCCTAACTATACAAAGAGGAGAAGAAAATATATCCCTTAAAATAAATGTAATAAAAGAAAGACCTCAAAACATAAATATAACTGTGTCAGGTTTAACAGGAGGATTAAATCCAAGATTTTACACTGGTGAATCTCCTAATATAATAGTTACTACCGATAAAAACGAAGATATTACTCCTTTTGTCGAATTAAACTCTTCTAATCTACAAGTTGGTGTTATAAACCAAAACTCTCAAGGAATCACATTCTTATCACAAGGTGCTACAACAATAAGTGCAATACTTAATATAGGAGAATCTGATGCGCTGAACACATCAATTGTTGTCAGTGCTGTAAATTTTAGTATTTCACCTACAAGAAGTTCTTATCCAAAAAGAGGTTCCGACGCTTCAAATAGTATTTCGTATCCTTTCTCTGTAGCAAATCCTATATCTCAACCTAACGGTAATTTTGATTACAATTGGAGTCTATCAGGTGATGGATGTATTTCTACATCAAACTCATTTAATCCTTGTGAAAAAAATATAAATACTTCAACAAATACATCTATTATTTATTATCTTCCAAGTACGATAGAAGGAACAGAAACTCTTTCAGTAAGGGATCTAAATAGATCTGTACCCCCTGCTTCTACAACATTCCAAATTGTTGATAATAAACCAGAATCAATTTCCATAGGTAAAACCCAAGATGGATGTAAAGCTACAACAAATAGTATTGATAATCTTGTTTATGGAGATCAAATATCATTATGTGCCATAGCAAATTATAGCGATGGTAGTACAAAAAATGTTACTCCATTTGTAACTTGGGCTCCTCAAAATCCTGATTTTGGTATCTTCAAAGAAGGTATGTTTAGAATAACCTCAAAAGAAAAAGGTGAAACTACTATATCAGCAAGTTATATTCAACAAGGTTTCTCACCTATTATAAGTAATGCCTTAAGAATTTACTCTGAAGGAACGCCAAGACTAAATGTCTCAGAACTAACTTTAAATGTAAGTGAATTTGGAAGTACATCACAAACATTTAGATTCAAAGTCGTAAATGCAGACAAATTTGATGGAACTTATGAATGGGTAATAGCAAGTCCTGGAAAAGAAATTAAACTAGAAGATTCTACTGTAGTTACTGATACTTCTGGCTCAGGCTCAGTAGTTACTACTGTAAATACAAGAACTATAAAAACTGACGGTGGTGGAGGGACACTAGTTGGTCCAACAAAAGGAGTTACTGAAGTAGTTTATAAAGCGGGTTCAAGAGTTGGAACTGACATAATACAAGCTGTAAATAGTGAAGGAAAAGGTATAGCAACGGCATACATAAATCTTGAAGCTTCTCCAGTTGTTGCTTTATACATATCACATAACACTCCACTTCCATACAAACTTTCAAATGGACAAACTGCCACAAATTTATGGTCAGATTCAAGATGTAGATTAGGACTTGATGAAATATTAAATCCAAAAATCGATCAAAGTTTAACAACAAATTTCAAATATTCACCTATAGGATCAGGTGGTGTAATAAACATAGCTATAAACTTCCCTGCTGAACTTAAAAATCCTGATTTTATAACCAATATTGATCCAAGATCAAGTCTTAATTTCATACCTGGAGGCGCAACATACAAACCAGGACACAAACCTGGAGAAACAGGTAGAGATAACGTTATTGTTCTTAACAATGGAATACCTTTTATGAGATTTTGGTTTGATATAATTCCAAATTCTACAAATACAGGAAATATATTTTTAAATTCAAATAATCAAAACTCCAATGACTATATTTTAGATGTTATTTTCCACCAAGAAAGAATAGAAAATTCCAAACTAATACTTCCTCCAAATCTTCATGGAAGACATGTAGAAGATCGAATACCTATGTGTGCCTCAGGATTACTTGAAAACGGTCAGATAGTAAATATGACAGATAAAGTAACATGGATAAGTAGCAATGCTGATGCTGGAATCTTCGAAGAAGGTTCTCAAGGGACACTGTTTGTAAAAAATGGTGGACAATCATTTATATCAGCTTACTTTGATACAGGAAATGGAACTCGACTCACTCCTCTAAACGGAAATATAGAACTTCAAGCATTTGATAGATTATCAATAATTCCTACCGAAGCTCAAGTTTCAACTAATAGTTATATAAGACTTTCTATAGGTGGTGGATTTATAGGAGGCGATGACTTTACTTATCCTGATCATCCTTTTTCAGTAAGTGTAGCTGGAACTGATATTGCTTCTTGTGTCGCAGGAAAACAAGCTTATCTTCAAAATACATCTTCTGGAAATGTATTATTCAATTCAAATTTAACTAATCCTTTTGATACAAATGGAAACTTACTTGAACAACTTCAAAATAATATAACCAGAGGATCACAAAATTATTTAAACGAATATGCCCAGAATCTTCTTCAGACTCAATCATTACAACTTTCTGAATGTAGAACATACATAGAAGTTGCTGATCCAAGAGCTTTACAAGACATATATTTCTTCTCAGGACCAAGAGAAGGAACTGCTACAATAACAGTAAGTGATGGATATAGTGAAGCAAAATCAACACTTACAATTCTTCCAAAATCTTACGCTTTCTTAGGTATAGCTCCTATAAAACAAAACTTAACTGTATCAAGAAAATCAGATATTAAAACAAGAATCAATGAATATCCAGATTCTTCAACAAGATCAAAATTTATAGAACCAAAAGTTGGAGAATCTATAGCTCTTGGCTTATATGGAACAGATTCATTTGAAAGCACACAAACACTTCAAAATGTATATGAAACTGCTACTTGGACATCTTCTAACCCAAGTATAGTTCAAATAGATCAATCCACAGGTGTTGCAAATATACTTGATGAAGGTACTGTAAGTATTACTGCAAAAATAAGAAATACAACATCTCAACCACTTATAATCGAAATAAAAGGAGAACCTGTAATAGAAAGAGGTAGATTTATACCTGATGTTATATCTCCAGGAAGAACTACAAAACTTTCTGTATTTATACAAGATGCAAGAGGTAAAGAAGATATAGAAATAGCTGGAGCAGATCTTCTTAGTCTAAATATAATACCAGTCGATGGAGCTTGGACAATGAAACCAGGTCAAGTTATGGAAAAAGGTGCATGGTTCAACTTAGATGTAACAATACCTACAAGTGTTTCACCAGGTGTATATTCTATAAACATCAAAGCAACCGATAAATCTAAAAACATTTCAAATAATTCACAAGATTTTAAACTTGATCTGATAGTTATAGACAAAATATTACCTGGAGACGTAAGTGGAGACAGTTTACTTACATTGAAAGACGCAGTTCTCGCTCTTCAAATATCAGTAGGAAGAACCCCAAGTATACCATTCAATCCTCTTGCAGATGTAAATGGCGATAGAAAAGTAGGACTAGCTGAAGCAGTATTTGTACTTAAGAAAATTTCAGGACTTTTATAGATATATAAATGACACAAAACTAATATTTGTCCAATCGTTTAGGAAACGAGCTCCTACTATTTTCTACACTTTATATTAAACTGTAATATAGTTAATCGTGAGTAAAAAAATTTCAAATGAAAATACTTAAATACATATTCCCTCTAATTTTATTGGCACTCGTTTTAAACGGATGTATAGAAATAAATTCAAATAAAGATAATTTTGATTCAAATTCATCAACCCCAATAAATATAAACACTACAAAATCTATATCATACGAAATGAATAAATCAGTAAAAGAAAATGATATATATAAAATAGGTCTTTCCCTAAAAACAAATGATTTCATTTATGGATTTAGTGGAAAATTAAACACAAATGAATGTAATGAAATAATTCTAGATCAAAATCTTTCGTCTTTAATTTCTTCCAGAAATATTGATGAAAATGGTCACTTCAGTTTTTCTGTAGTTAGTGTAACTCCATTCAAGCCTTTATCAGGAGCTCCGGTAATAATTTTTGAATGCAAAACAGATGAAATAGAAATTAAATCTTTTAATACTTTATTTGATTCTTTTGAAGAAATATCCATATAAATATGCAAACAAATACTATAAATTTCAAAAAAACACTCCTTATTGCTGGTATTATAATTTTTATCTGGCTCATATCTTTTTTTCTTCTTAGAGGAACACAGGTTCTTACTCAACTACTTCAAGGGTCTCTCGTTACCAATAGAGACATTGAATTATTTATAGAAAATACAACAAGTCCTGGAAATATACCAATGGTTGGAGACGAAGTAGTGGTTAAAATACAAACTACAAATATGAGTTCACTAGGAGGTAAATCATTTCTTGGTGCTACCACAAGTTTAAGTTTCAATCCTCAAATATTTGCAGTAAAACAAGTTCTAACAGGAAGTAAATGGAGAGCATCTGGTTATACTGTTACCGAAAAAAGAGAAGCTGGAATACTAACGATAGCTACGGCTGGAACTAATCCAATACAGTTCTTACCAAATACTCGTGAAGAAATTTTTGTTGTATCATTTGTGGCTATATCAGAAACACAATCAAATCAAACAGCCACATTTGTAGTGAGCGATATGGAACTTGCTGATTCAAATTTAGATTCTATTTACCCAACTCAAAATAGCAGTGTATCAATTAATACAGTAGTAGGAATAGGTAATATAAAAGATCCTTTCATTTCAAATGTTTCTCTAAATGGGAATAATCTTCAAATAGATGGTTATCTACTTTCTGGAACAGGTGGTGCGACAATTTTAAATATTAAACTTGGAAATGAAACTATTGTCTCGGCAAATCCTTTCACAAATAATCCTCCTACAGGAAAACAAACAATAAATGCTAGTTTAGACCTTTCAAAATTTCCCGAAGGATCTTACAAACTTTCTATATTCTATACAAACGGAACCCGTGTAGAAAAAGAAAATGCGGTAACTATTTTAACACGTTCTACAACAGAATTTACAGTAACAAAAACTCAACTTTTCCCTGATACTATTTATAAAGGTGACCCAAACAGGTTTTCAGTTTATGTTACCGCCATACATCCTCTTGGGGTAGAAAATATAGATTCTATAAAAATAGATCTTTCTGAGGTTGGAATCACAAATCTTATAAAATTAACTCCAGATCAAATAATAGACAGAGATCAAGTATTTGTACTTTCGGACTTTTCACTTCCAAATCTCACCAATATAGCTTCAAAACCTTCTTACACATTCAGAATCGTTGCTTTAGATAAATTTGGCAAACAAGCTACAGGAGCTATCACAACTTCACTAAATATAAAAAAGAATGAAGACAGACCCAGATCGCTTGGTGCACCTATAATTGATGGGACATTATCTCATATATCCCCTACCAGAGTTAAACCAGGGGAAAATGCCAAAATTTCTGTCTTTGTGACAGATGTAGACGGTGTAAATGATATAGAAAATGTAATTTTTATAGATGATACTGAACTTGGTCTTGGAACTATAACACTTCAAACAGGTTCTGGAGCAAAGATTGGTATAGGTCAGTGGTATTCAAAAGATGTTACAATACCATCTAGAGCACTTGAAAAAGATTATGTATTCAAAGTTATAGCGAGCGATAAAAAGTCATTATCAACAGATGGGAAAGATACTCTTACTTTAAAAGTCTCTTCTAGTTCAAATACCCCAGACATCATAAATGATTCTAATACAACTATAAATATCACTCCCAATCCAGTCGCAAACAACGGTGAAATGGAATTTAATTTATCTGTTTTTGTTATAGATAAAGATGGACTTGAAGATGTTGTTGTTACAGCAGATCTTACTCCTTTAAGTATTGGGATAATAGATTTAAAACCTGAATTATCAACAAACAAACAAGGTGCTTGGTTCAGATCTCAAAATTATAAAGTCCCTACAAATGTACTTGAGGGAAACTATAAAATTAAAATCAAAGCTACAGATAGTAGTGGCGCAAGTGATAATGCTGAAGGAACAATAAATGTAAGTGAGATAAGTAGATTTCAAAATAGACCTGAGGTAGTTAGAGGAAAATCATACACAACACCAAGTTCTATACCTAATGATGGAGTAACTCAAGCAACAATATATGCATATGTAAGAGATCCTGATGGAATCTCTGATATTGCATCTGTAACAGTAAATCTAAGCGAAATAGGTCTACCTCCTACAAACTCAATGATAATAGTACCAAACTCTATAGAAGGTCTTGGCCAATATTATTCTTTTTCATTTACAGTTCCATCTACAACTCAACCTTCTTTAGAGCCATATAAAGCTCTAGTTACCGCGACAGATTTAAGCGGTGCTAAAAGTGCTACATTGTCAGAAATTGACATAAAAATAATCTCTGAAGGCGTTGGACAAGCTCTTGAATCCCCAAAAGCAACATACGCTATAGCTACTTCTGAAACAACTGTGGAAGTAGGCTTCAATCCTCCACTTGATATCGATTCTCTTTCAAGAACCGGAAGCGAATTTGAAATAACAAAAACAAATGATGCTGGAGACTTCTTAAGTATAATAAAATCTACAGTCAGTGCTGACGGGACTTATGTAATCCTTGAAACAACAAATCAAGAAGTAAACTCATCATATACAGTTAGAGCTCTGCCTACCGTAGAAAGTGTAAATGGAGTAAAAGTATCACGAGGAAATGGTGACAAACAAAATTTCTTTGGATTCGTAAAAGATAAAAGAAGTACAAATTTTGCTGCAGCACTCGCAACAGGTCCAAGACAAATAGAAGTGGATTTTACAATACCCGTTAAACCAAGTGCTACAAATCTACTAAACTTTAGTCTAAATAGACAAGAAAATACCAATGAAAGAATAAGACTTACTAAATTTAGAGTTATAAGTCCTACAAGGATAATTTTAGAGACAGAAAGTGATCTTAATTTCTCCTCACTATATACATTAAATGGTTCAAATATCGTCTCTTACAACGGACAAAGAATTATAAATATATCTATAAATTTAAGAGGTTTCCAAGAAGGAATGATTGGTGATTTAAATAAAGATGGAATAGTTGATTTCCTAGATTTCTCAATATTTTCAAGTGCATATACAGGTGAAAAACAACCTGCTCCAATTACACCAAATACTGCTCCTTAAAGAAATATAGAATATGATAAACCCAAAAATCACAATTACATTAGTAATTATCTTATCAGCATTCTTTATAATATCATGCAAAGATAATACAAAATCTACTACCGAAAATTCAAATCGAAATGAAAAAATTGCAAGTCTTCCAAAATTTAGTTTAGAAAAAAAATTTGATAATAAAATATATATAATTTTAGAAAAAGAACCTCAAGAATATTATTCAACATTTCAAATGACTTTATCTTTTGATCCAAGTAAACTTAATATTGATTCAACCGAAGTAAGTAATCAAATATTAGCAATGATGGAACCAACAAAAACAAATATAGATAATTTAAATGGACTTATAACAATAGGTGCAGCACTAAATTCAAAAATAGAAAATCAATCCAAAGTTATTCTTGGTTCTATAGAATATTCTCCAAAGCTTACAGATATTTCAACACCTATAACAATAGTTTCTAGAAATAATAGAGAAAATATTCTCACAAAAGTAAATGGTACAAATGTAGAAATTTTAAATCCTTATTATGAAAATGAACCAGTTATTATTACAAATTAAAAATATAATTATAGTATCGATAGTAGCTTTTGTAATGACTACTGCTACTACAGTTTTAGCTATAGATTATCCAAAAAATTCTTCATTCAAATTTGAAAGATTTTTGATACAACCTCCTTTAAACAGTTTGACTCCCGAACCAGAAAAGGGGTTCCAAACCGCAGATTTGGTAGGTATAAAAGTCACAATTGATAATCCTTCAGGAAACCCAATAAGAGCAGCCAGACTTTGGTTAAATTTTCCAAAAGACAAAGTGACAGTTACTCAAATCTTAGACACAGGAGCATTTGATCTTAAAACACCTGGAGAAAATGAAATAGATAGCATAAACGGAGTAATAAAACTTGGAAGAGGAATAACAGGCGCTCCAATAAATGCAAAAAATATAGATTTTGCGACATTTATACTTCAAATAAATACTGAGACTCCAAATGATATTATATCTCTAGATTTTCATGGATTCTCAAGTGATAAAGAAAGCAAAGCTGTAATTCACGTAGTTGATAACTATCTGCCAATAAGAGTTCTTCCAGATACAAAACCAAAACCATATTCATTTAAAGTAAATATTATAGATGTTCCAGAAAACACAAATGAAACACTTGTTGAAAATACTACTCTCCCAGAAACCGCATCACCAAACGGACTTGTCCCTCCTCCAAATATCATTGCTTGTTCAGATGGAACAGATGTTACTTTTACATGGGATCTTCCTGAAATAGATATTGAAGGGTTTTACATATACTACAGTCCCAGACAAGGAACATTTCTTCATAGAAAAACTCTCCCAAAAGTAAAAGCATATTCTTTCACAAACTTACAACTTGGTAGTACCCAATATTTTATGATATCAAGTTTCAAAGGAAACGAAGAAAGTACCAAAACTGAAGAATTTAAAGTTAATGTAGGAGGAGTACCTTGCCAACCAGTTTTTAGTGATCTTTCAAATCTTGTAGTTCTAAAAACTGATTCTTTTGATTCAAACAATTTAAATGATGAAGAAAATCAATTCAACCTACCAGATAAAACTCCTGAGACAGGACCTGATGCACTCATTTTATTAATCGCTTCAAGTATATTTCTTATAACTTTTATAGGAATTAGTGTATTTAGAAGAAGCGATATATGATAAATAATGAAAACGCATTAAAATTATCCAACGATTTATTAAAAAACAATTCTTGGAAAAAAGATGATTATATTCTCGCGTGTGAGGTTTTAGAATATCATAATGAACTCTACTATAAAAAAGAATCCCCTATCATTTCAGACAAAGAATATGATGATTTATTTAATAAACTAAAATTTTTTGAAAACTAAAATCCTAAAATTATCTCAAAAAACTCCCCCACCCAAAATCTCATAAATCAACTTGAAGAAGATAATAAATTTATAAAAAGAAAACACTTATCTCCAATGATTTCTCTGGATAACACATACAACAAAGAAGAATTACAAAAATTTTTTGAAAGAGTTATGAAAGAAACGGGAGATTTTCCTGAAATTGTAGTACAAACAAAACTCGATGGACTTGGTATATCACTTCTGTATGAAAAAGGTAAACTTATCCAATGCGTAACTCGAGGAAATGGTATCGAAGGAGAAGATGTGACACACACAGTAACTACTATAAAAAGTATTCCTCATACTTTAAAAGGTAAAAATATTCCCGACAAAATAGAAATCCGCGGAGAAATATTAATGCCCAAAAAATCATTTCAAGAATTGAATAAAAAAAGAATAGAAAACGGAGAAGCTATTTTTGCAAATCCAAGAAATGCAGCTTCAGGAAGTATCCGTCAACTTGATGCAAATATAACAAAAGAAAGAAATTTAATATTCTTTGCTTATCATATTGGATATTCAAGTGATGATGATTTTAAAACAACTACAGAACAATATGAATTTTTCAAAAATACAGGTCTACCTATCGATCCAATGCACGGTCCATTTAAAGATTTTGATGATGTTTGGAAATCACTAAATAACATTTATGAAAAAAGATCTATTCTTGAATATGAAATTGATGGAGCTGTAATAAAATTAAACGAACTTAAATGGTGGAAAGAACTAGGCCAAACAGCTCATCATCCAAGATATGCCATCGCATACAAATTTCCTGCAGAACAAACTATAACAGTTTTGAAAGATGTAGTTTGGCAAGTTGGAAGAACAGGTGTTTTAACACCTAGAGCATTTCTCGAACCGGTATTTTTAAGTGGTGTAACAGTATCTCACGCAACACTTCATAACAAAGATGAAATCATTGATAAAGACTTTAGAATAGGAGACCATGTTCTTATAGAAAGAGCTGGAGATGTAATACCTCATCTCATTAAACCAATTATAGAAAAAAGATCAGGCAACGAACAAAAAATAAAACTTCCAGAAATTTGCCCAAGTTGCAGTGAAAAAGTTTTCATAGAAGAAGGGGAAGTCGCCCTTAGATGTATAAACGAATCATGTCCTGACCAAATCCAAAGACACATGGAACACTTTGTAAGTAAACAAGCTTTGAATATTGAAAATATTAGCGAAAAAACTATCGAAGATTTACTAGAAAGAAAAATGATTAAATCCCCTCTTGATATATATAAAGTCTCAAAAGAAGAGTGGCTTTCATTACCTCTACACAAAGAAAAAAAAGTTAAAAATATCTTGGAAGCCCTTGAAAATAGCAAAAAATCAGAAACATGGAGAATTTTGCATGCACTTGGTATACATCATGTTGGTAAAAAGATGGCTCAAGTACTAGCTATAAATTTTGATCTTATCGAAAAAATCATAAATGAACTTTCGGAAAAACAAAATATTTCAGAAGATCTTCTACACAAACTGCAAGAAATTCCTGATATAGGACCAGAAACAGCTACTGCAATTATTAATTTCTTCTCTCTTAAAAAAAATCGTGAACTTATAAATGAATTTAAGAATTTAGGATTTGAAATAAAAGTACATAAAAAAGAAATAAAAGAAGGATTTTTCACAGGGAAAACCGTTGTACTAACAGGAGAACTCCCAAACTACTCTCGCGAAGAAGCAACAAGTAT
>CAZOKC010000003.1:30539-35650 GCA_964580335.1 uncultured Candidatus Peribacteria bacterium | reverse complement strand
CATCCAAAGCCAGTAGCGTCTATAAGACTTGTAGCAACAACGGAAAAATTCATCCCAAATACACCTGTGAAAATAGAACTTGAAACAGTAGATACTAACGGAAATAAAACTACTCAACCTTTATTTGGAGAACTTGAAGCAAAAGATTTAAATGGAAAACCTCTTGAATCAAATATTGAAGAAATAAAAATAAATAATGGAAAAGCAAATCTTGAAGTAACACCACTCCAAGGTGCCCCTTACAAAGTATTTGTAGGATCAGGAATTATAAATGGTGTCGTAGATTTATATCCAGCTGAGGGATCTTCAAAATTTAGTGATGTAAAACAAGAAGATTTTGCATACGAAGCAATAAAATATTTTTCACAGTCAGGTCTTGTAAAAGGATATTCCGACGGGAAATTTCATCCAGAAAAAACCATAACTCGTGCAGAACTTACAAAAATCATCATGGAATCACTTAAAATAAAACTTAAAAGTGTTAACGCAAAAGAACTTCCAAGTGATATAAAATTAAGTGATTGGCATTCTCAATATCTATATACTGCAAGATCACTTAACATAATTAAAGGATTCTCAGATGGAACATTACGACCAAACGATCCTGTAACTCAAGCCCAAGCTATAAAAATAGCACTTATCGCAGGAAATAAAATAAAAGAAACTGAAGGAAACCCTTGGTATATTCCGTACAAAGATAAACTCGACCGACTTGGAATAAACCCATTTATCAAATATTCTCCTGACCAAGAATTAAGAAGAGATGAAGCGGTACAACTTTTGTATCAAATGACGAGGTAACTACTCCCCCGTCCCTTTAAGCACGACCCAAAAAGTTCTCCAGATGATATAAAAATCGAGGATGATTGACCAATTTTCAAGATAATAAATTTCAAGTTCCACCTCTTTTTCAAAAGATATTTTTCTATCATGTACAGCATAAAATGAAGTAATGCCAGGTTTTACCGAAAGAAGTTTTCTTTCCTCAAGAGTATATTCATTAACTTCTTTTGGAAGATGAGGACGAGGACCTACAAAACTCATATCTCCTTTGAGAATATTAAATATTTGTGGAAGTTCATCAATAGACCATTTTCTTATAAACCTTCCCCACTTAGTTATACGAGGATCATTTTTTATTTTAAATAATTTACCTGACCTTTCATTCATACTTTCAAGTTTATCTTTCATACTATCTGCGTTATTCACCATCGATCTGAATTTATAAAAATCAAAAACTTCTCCATACTGGCCTACTCTCTTTGAGACATAAATAAGCGGAAATCCTTGGAAAAATATTGCTAATAAAACAATAATTAAAAAAATAGGAGAAAGGCAAATTATAATAAATAAAGCAAAGAAAATATCAAAACATCTTTTAAAAAATGCATTTATTCCTGAAATAAGTGTAGGCAATATTACCATATAAGGTTGTTTATTTACATAACCTATCGAAATTGCACCCGGAAGATACTGAGCATAAGATTCGGGTAAAAATATATAATCCAAGCCAAAAATCTGAGCGCAACTTGAGAGAAAATATTCTCGTTCATCACGAACACTTCTTCCTACAAAAAGAACATCTGGAAGATCTTTTTTGAGTCTTTCTTCAAAAATATTCCGATCCTTACATAAAGAATCTTGCAAAGAAAATGAAGAAATAAATTCAAATAAGTCTTTATTACCAAATAATTTTTTTATTTCAGATATTTCAATCTCATTTCCAACTATCCAAGCCCGCTTTGTCATATGATGATATTTACTTAAATATTGTTCAAATATATTCAATAAAATTCTTACCATTATAAGAAAAGCAAATGCTAAAAATAAAGTATTTATTAAAGCAAGTCTTGAAAAGAAAAGATCTCTGGTAAAATAAAAATAAGTTGAAAGTACAAAAAGCCATACAATAAGTACTTTAATAATTCCCCCAACTTCTTGCCAAAAAGGTTTTTTATATCTTCCAAAATATATTCCTAAAACCCCTGCAATGATTACAAAGACAATTCCAGAAAATATACTAAATAAAATAAACGGATAAAATGAAGGAATTTCACCTATTGGAAGTTGTACTCCAGGAATAAGATCAGTTCTGGCTCTTATAAATCTTGATAATAAAAGAGCAAATACAACTACTACGAAATCAAATACAACATTCGACGAATCTATAATTTTCCTAAGATTTGAATACCTATAATTCATATTCTAAAAATTCACGGTAATTATAGCGATTTATATTTTTATGTGAACTTAAAAACTCTTTTAAACCTTGTAAGCCGGATTCTGTATCCAAATAAATTTGGATGTACTCATCAATCTGGGATGAAAGTCACCTTACACCTCAAGCAACCAGATCTTTACTATATGTTTAGGTATAAACAGTATTAATAACAAAGATCCACTGGTTTTGCACTATCTAGGGTTTACCACCACCGATATAAATCGATGTTCCTTCTTCACCCCAATTTACATTGGGACTTCGATGGACGTTTCACATGGTCTTACGACCTCGTCTCTGTGGCACTTTCCTTTTGAAGGTAATTAACCTTCTTCAATAGACGTTATCTATTAGATTTACCTATAGTGTCCGGACTTTCCTTTCCAATATAAATTGGAACGAGTACTTCAAGGTTTAAAAGAATTTTTAAAGAACTATCCAATTATCTTTCTAAGTTTAGAACCTTTTTCAACTCTGTCAATAAATAATACTCCTTCTATATGGTCATACTCATGTTGAAATACCCTTGCAGAAAGACCAGATAAAGTTTCTTCTATTTTATCTCCATCTATATTCAAATATCTAACTTTTATTTTTTTTGGTCTTTTAACATCTCCATAAATACCAGGAAGACTTAAACAACCCTCTTCCATAACCACTTCTTCATCACTAACATCAAGAATTTCAGGACCTATACATGCTACAAAATCTATCTCGTTTCCTTTATCATCAAATTTGGTAAATAAAAAAACTCGTTTAAGTATTCCTACCTGAGGAGCAGCAATTCCAATACCTGAATTACCCATAATTCTTTCCATTCCTTCAATTAAAAGATATAAGCTATCATCAATCTTGGGTATATCCAAAGCTTTCATACGAAGAATAGGATTATTTTCACCCGTTTGTAATTTAAGATTAAACATAGATTCATTTTCATTTATTTTATACTATAATCAAAAAGCTAAAAAATAATATGGAAAAAATAAGTTCTCCAAATCAATTAAAAGTTTTATCTATAATTTTTATATGTTTTGGAATAATTATCTTAAGACTGGTACAACTCCAAATTATAAACAATAAAGACTATATTGAAAAAGCAAATAAACAACATTTAAGATCATTAATCCTTCCTGCTCAAAGAGGTGAAATAATCGTTACAGATCATCATTCAAAAAAAGAAACGAAGCTTGCAACGAATACAACTTTAGACATGCTTTATATTGATCCTTTTTGGGTAAAAGAACCCGCCAAACTTGTAGAAAATCTCACTCCGATCATTTATCAATCTTATTGTTCAAGTCTTGTATCATTCTTAAAACCTGAAAACATAACAGAATGTGCAAAAATTATCCATGAGTTTGTAAGAAAACCATTCGATGAAACATTAATCTATAATGAAGATGGTCTAAAATCACTTATTAGTGATTATTTAAGAGAAATAGTCGAAAGAAAAGAAGTGACATCATCATTTATAGGATCGCTCGAAGATACAACTCTTGTAGACGCTCTAAAAGCAGAAAATGTGGAAGGTCTCTATAATCTTGGCAATGCTTTTTATATAAATCCTTTACTTGTTCGTAATATTGATTATGTCGTATCAAAATTAAGACCATATTTTCCAGATACTTCAGAAGATATACTACGAAATAAAGCTCAAAGAAGACCTCTTAGATACGTAAAATTAGCAAGACGCCTCGATCCTGAAATATCGAAACTTATCACAGAACTTGACCTCGATGGAGTTGTTTTAGTCCCTGAATACTGGAGATATTATCCCGAAAATGAAGTAGCTTCTCAAGTAATAGGATTCGTAGACCACCTTGGTAAAGGAAATTATGGAATTGAAGAATATTTTGATGATGAGCTTAAAGGCACTTCTGGAAATATAACAACAGAAAACGATCCTTTTGGAAGAAATATTGCAACAAATTCAAGTAATATTAAACAAGCAAAAAATGGATCTAACATTTACCTAACAATCGATAGAATAATTCAAAAAAATTTAGAAAAAATATTAAAAGAATCTATAGAAAAACATGATGCAAATAGTGCTCAAGCAATAATTGTAGAAGTTGAAACAGGTAAAATAATTGCTATGGCAAATTATCCAGGGTTCAATCCTAACCTATTTGGAAATATTTATAAAACAATTATAGTTGATGAACATCCTGGAAGACGTGCAGAAGTCCTTCAAGAACTTCCAGAAAATAAATTTAAGATTTATGAAAATAGACTTGGTCCAGAGGCATATCAAAATAAAGTTACATCTGAAAGTTATGAACCAGGATCAATTTTTAAAACAATAACCACAGCTATTGGTTTAGATCTTGAAGTAATCGAACCACTTACCGAATATAGAGACGAAGGAGAAGTTAAAGTAGATGATTTCACGATTAAAAACGTTGATAAAAAATGTATCGGAGATAGTAATATACTAAGAGCTCTAATATTTTCATGCAATGTAGGACTTAAATTTATAGCTGATAAAATAGGTCCAAGAATGCTTTATACGTATATAACTCAAGCTGGATTTAATGAAAAAACAGGTATAAAACTTCCAAACGAATCAGGTGGATTACTTCAATACTTTAGATATTGGTCAGATGCAAGACTCGCAACAACAGCTTTCGGTCAAGGTATAACTGTAACAATGCTACAAATGGCACAATCATATCTTGCAATAGCAAATGATGGAATAATGATAAGACCATACATTGTAGATAAAATAGTACACCCAGATGGAAACGAAGAAATATTCAGAGCACAAAAAATAGGTAAAATATTTAGTAAAAAAACAACCGATACCATTACAAGTATGCTTGTACGTGTAATAGATGAAAAGACAAATGAACAAGCAAAAGTTCCAGGATATTATGTTGCTGGTAAAACAGGT
>CAZOKC010000003.1:13979-30521 GCA_964580335.1 uncultured Candidatus Peribacteria bacterium | reverse complement strand
CAAGATTTGGAGGGTACGAAGAAGGTGAAGGTAGTACAATTACATCATTTGCGGGATATATTCCAGCATTCGATCCAAAATTTGTAGTAATTACCAAAGTAGATAGGCCAAGAAACGCCATCTTCGGAAATACAACAGCTGCGCCTATTTTCTCAGAAATAGCTTCATTCCTAATGACTTACTACAATATTCCAAAAGATTTCGATTAATCATTATTAGATATATCTATACCGTAAGTTCTATAGAAAAATAATTCAAAGAATCTAATAAATGCTAAAAATAACTCTGTAAAACCTAAGAAAATAATAGGAAAAACAAAAACTCCAGTAAAAAATATAAGTGCATTATCTAAAACAAGATCGTAAATTATAAAAAACACAAAGAAACTCAGAAATAATGATATTAATATACTTACAAATTCTTCCCTAGATTTTGATAAATAAAGACTTGAAAGAAAATTAAAGAAAATATAAAAAGCAAGAACAAGTACAGGAAAAGCGATATCAAATTTAGATTCTATAAAGAAATAAACAGGTAATCCAAATACAAATAAAAATACAAGCAAAGTAAGAAGAGAAACCAACTCATGTATCAGTGATCTACCAGTAGTACCAGCACCCAACATTTGTAAAAATAACATTTTAACTGTTAATGCTACAAAAATACCAACAATGTTTATAAATAAATATGAAACTATTAAATTTATAGTAACTTCTGAAAAATCAATTCCTATTGAAAATAAAGTACTAAATAAAAGAACTAAAGCAAAATATACAAGACCACTAACACATCCTGAAACTAAAGAAAAAATAAGAGTTATAAGAACCCTATCTGCAGAATTCATTGTTGTATTCATAAAATTGATTTTATAAAACTATTTTAAATTGTAATCATGATCTTGAAATTGCAAAGATATTAAGATCAAAATAACCCCAAATGATATTGCCAGATCGGCAATATTGTATGTTGGCCAAAAATCTGGAAATTCTATAAAATCACGAACATGTCCAAAAACAAGCCTATCATAAATATTTCCAAAAGCTCCACCAAGTATCAAACTATATCCTGTGATTTCTAAAATTTGAAAAACAATATTTTTATTTCTATCAAAATTTCGAAATAATCCAAATAATCTATATAAAATTCCAAAAACTATTAAAAAAATCAAAAAAGGTAATAAAAATTGGAAAATTAAAATATTCGAACCAAAACCAAAAGCAACGCCTGTATTAAAAACTATATCATTATTTCCTCCAGACTCGACCAGATACTTAGAATAAAGATCTAAGAAAAAAGTTAAGAATACTAAAAAGACACTAAATATAATAACATGTCGAGTACAGATATTATGCAAAAACGGTTTTTTCATATTTATATGATTAAAAAACTAAAATTTATATTGTCAAAAATAGTCTGAAAATACTAATTAGGCATAAAATATATGTATATCATAATTATTCACATGTTGATATTCAAGTATTTCACTGTTCACAGATATTGTTTATTTTGGTATGACTCATATATTGGTATTGCTTAAGTAAGTAAAAATTATCCGTAATAATTTTCGTATGGCTAATCTTCCCCTTGTTTCATGTATTGATATAGGTAACTCATATATAAGGGTCCTTATCGCTCAGGCTGATCCTGAAAAAAAAGTTCCCCAAATTATCGGAGTTGGAGTAAGTCCTTCAAATGGTATGAGAAGAGGTCATGTAATAGATGTTGGTGAAACAATTCAATCTATAACAAGTGCCCTTGAAAAAGCTGAAAGAATGGCTGGAGAAACTGTTCACCAAGTAATAGTTGGAGTAAATGGAACTCATTTGCATACAACAATATCAAAAGGTGTTGTTGCGATAAACGGTGAAGAGATAACTGAAGAAGATGTAACTAGAGTACTTGAAACTGCACAAGCTATATCACTTCCTCAAAATACAAAAATCCTAAAAGTTATCCCTAAATCTTTCACTATAGATAATTCTGGGGGTATTAAATACCCTGTAGGAATGGTTGGTAAGAAACTTGAAGTCGAAGCTCATATATTAAGCATACAAAATGTAAATCTTAGAAATATAGAAAAATGTATACATGAATCAGGAGTAGATATTGTAGATATAATCCCAACACTAATATCTGCACCAGAAGCTGTTCTTACAAAAAGACAAAAAGAACTTGGGGTAATAGTTATAGATGTAGGATGTGGAGCAACAGGAGTAACTATTTATGAAGAAGGAAGTATGATTTCTTCTGAAATAGTACCTATCGGAGGCGAAATGATAACAAACGATCTAGCTATAGGACTTAGAGTATCTGTAGATATAGCTGAAAAAATCAAAATTGAATATGGTTCTTGTAGACTTGAGGAAAAAAACAATAAAGTTATTGAACTTACTGAATTTTCACCTCAAGATCATAGAAGATTCACACACAATCAAGTAACAGATATTATAACTGCCAGAATGGAAGAGATATTCATGCAAGTAAAATCCCATCTTAGAAAAATAGGAAAAGATGGAATGCTTCCCGCTGGTGCTGTTCTTGTAGGATCATCAATAAAACTTCCAGGTACAATAGAGATTGCAAGAGATACATTAAAATTACCTGTATCTATAGGTTTCCCTCTTGAAAGTATCCATGTACTTGAAAAAGTAGACGATCCGAGTTTTGCATCATCTATTGGACTGCTTATGTGGGGAGTATCTATAGAACCTAAAAAAGGCAACTTGGGAATTGGTTTTGGTAATTTTAACATGCCAGAATTCATGAAAAAGATCCCAAATATGTTTAAAAAAATAATTTCTTAATTTTTTATATCTAAACAAAATTTTTATGGAAAACAAAACAACGAATCAAACTCAAGAAAGTCAACTTTTTAGAGATATATTTTCACCTATTCCTGGTGGAGGGAAAAGAACTGCAAAAAAACCTCAGGAAATATCTTTAGACATTTCTCCTACTGCAAAAATCAAAGTTATCGGTGCAGGAGGTGCTGGTGGGAACGCCATAAACAGAATGATTGCATCAAAACTTGCTGGAGTTGAATTTTTCGCAGTAAATACAGATGCCCAAGCTCTATATCATAGCGACTGCCCCCAAGAAAACAAAATACATATTGGTAAATCTCTAACAAGAGGTCTAGGTGCAGGTTCTGATCCTGAAAAAGGAAGGCAAGCGGCAGAAGAAAGTAGAAATGAAATAGTTCATGCACTTGAAGGAGCAGATATGGTATTCATAACTGCAGGAATGGGAGGTGGAACAGGTACAGGGGCTGCCCCAGTAATTGCAGAAATAGCAAAAGAACTTGGAGCTCTAACAATTGGCATAGTCACAAAACCTTTTACTTTTGAAGGAAGAAAAAGAGGCCTTAATGCAAGAGAAGGTCTTTCAAATCTAAAAAGCAAAGTTGATACACTGATCACAATACCAAATGACAAGATTTTAAATATAATCGATAAAAAAACTCCTTTAACAGAAGCTTTTGCCGCAGTAGATGAAATACTAAGACAAGGTGTACAAGGTATATCTGATCTTGTAACAGTACATGGTCTTGTGAACGTAGACTTTGCTGACGTAAAAGCAGTAATGAAAGATTCAAAAACAGCAAGAATGGGTATAGGTTATGCTTCAGGTGAGAATAGAGCTTCAGAAGCCGCTCATCAAGCTATTGAAAATCCACTACTTGATCTTTCTATACAAGGAGCTAAAGGAATACTGTTCAATATTACAGGAGGTTCTGATCTTTCTATGTTTGAAATATCTGAAGCAGCTGAAATAATTACAAATGCTGCAGACCCTGAAGCTACAATTATTTATGGTAACGTTATAAACGAATCCTATACAGGTGAAATTAAAATAACAGTTATAGCAACAGGATTTGACGATACTCAAGAAGAAATGATGTCTCAATCAACAGATTCTATTTCAAGAGATAGAAATGAATCTATGGACAAAAAAGTAGATTCAAGCGGATTTGAAGAATTTGAAATTCCTGCATTCCTTAGAACTAAAATAAATAAAGAATAGTTGTTTGGAACTATAGAGTCCCTAAGTTATACTAATTCAGTCTTACTAATTAATCGTAAAATGATAATAATTTTATGACTGTACTCTATCGTAAATACAGACCCAAAAACTTCAAAGATGTAATAGGCCAAAAATCAGTTATAGATTTTCTTACAAGTTGCATAAATAAAGATAAACTTCCTCATGCTATAATATTAAGTGGTCCAAAAGGAACAGGTAAAACTACTATAGCAAGGATCATTGCACTCATAATAAATTGTCAAAAAAACAATCCAAAAGATTGTAATCCCTGTCTTGAATGTGAAAGTTGTAAACATATACAAGAAAGCCAAATGAGCGATCTTATAGAAATAGATGCCGCAAGTAATAGAGGCATAGATAATATAAGAGAAATCAATCAAATGGTTAAATTAACTCCGCATTTCGGTAAGAAAAAAGTCTATTTGATCGATGAAGCACACATGATTACAAAAGAAGCATTCAATGCTTTCCTTAAAACTTTGGAAGAGCCACCAAGTCATGTAATCTTTATAATGGCAACTACAGAAAGTGAGAAAATACCTGATACGATTCTTTCAAGATGCCAACTTCTCCAACTTCATACTGTAGCAAAAGAAGATGTTAAAAATCACCTTCATGAAATTGCCAAAAAAGAAAAAATTCAAATAGATGAAGAATCATTAGAAATGCTTTCTGATTATGCAGAAGGACATTTAAGAGATTCTATATCTCTTCTGGAACAAGTCAGCAATTTAGATACAGTTAATAGTGATTCTGTATCAAAATTTTTAAATATAATCGGACCTTCAAAAATACAAGAAATTTTAGACATTACATTAAATAAAGATGAAGCTTCATTACACAAAATTTTCGATGAAATTTCAAAATCAAATTTCTCAGTTAGAAACATACTAAAACAATTTATCAAAGCTACAGAAAACACCATTAAATCAGAGGGAATAAAGTCAACAAAAGGAAAAGCTTTATTTGAACTACTTAAAAATCTACTTAAAACAAGCCAACTTTTAGCAACTTCAATATCCCCTATTACAACTCTTAAAATCGCATTTCTTGAAACCATGACCACTACAAATATAACAAATAACCCAGTTCAAAATATAAATAGACCTGTAAATACAATTCCCGAAATACCAAAACCATCTTTAAATAAGCCAGATTCAAAAATTCTTGATCCAATTATAAAAGGTTTACTTATGGGGCAAAAAATCGAAGAAACAGAAGACAGAGTGACAATTTTTGCCAATTCAGAGTTTATACTTGATAAACTAAAAGCAAAAAGTACCCAACTTGATTCAATTTACGAAAAAAAAGTCGAAATAAAACTCACAAATACTGAAAATAGCACAATCACACCTAAAAACTCATCTCAAACAGATAGTGAAAAAAATTTATTAGAAATTTTTGGATAAACCAAACAATTAATATAACCTAACTATCTCAACTCCAGGATAATAATAATTTAATATTTCTTTATAATTTTTTCCTGTAAGAGCCTGACCTTGTGCTCCACAACCACTCATACCGACGCCATGTCCATTTAAAGAATTACCATTACACCAAGGATCATCTTTACTATCTAAATACGGATAAACAGATAAATCCCATCCCCAAACTTCTTTTGCACTTCTTGTTTTTCCATCAGAAGAACTAAAATATGGAGGTTTTATAACCTGTTTATTAAATCTAAGAACCTCTCCTTTTGTACTTTTCACAGCACTAACCCATTTTTCATTTCTTTTTTCTATTCCAAATCCAACATATTTTTGAAATTCATTCGGATCATCACTTCCATCTATATCAAGAATATTACCATTTTTATCTATAAATTCTCTAGTTCCAGTAAACTTTCTATTTTCAGGTAAACTATAAAAGTAAGCATAACTTCTCGAAGCAACAGCTATAGCCTTCATCTTCTCAATATGATCTGACACACTCGCTTCTCCAAGTCCTAATAAATAATCTTCAAGCATTATCTCATTTACCAAAATATTTGAACCATCTTTAAGAGTATGTGCAACTAAATTACCTCTAAATTCATTATCAGGATATATTTTAGACCTATCCCAAGAATAATTACGAGAAAACCCCTCTAACTTCATACCGATTGGAATATTAACTATTTTAAATTTTGTAGGATCTATACCACGAAGAACCATACTTACTTTTGGCTCACTAAGTTTTATACTGTTTAATTTTTGATTATTGGAAGAATTTGATCTTTGAATCTTAAATTTTGTTTTAACACTTTTTATATTAAACACTCCACTTTGTACATCAAGTATAGAAAAGAAATTATATTCACCATTAGGAACACTTCTTTCAATAGTGTATTTAATTCTTATACCTCCATTATTAAAACTTGCAAAAGCTTTTATACCTCTTGGAATATTTTCTCCCAAAAGAGTAATTTTTTTCTTTTTTATATACTTGTCAAAATCAGATTTAGTAAATTTCAAAGTTACCGGAATATCAATATTCACTATCTCTATACCTTTTTTGGTAATTATCTCTCTTTCTATAGAATCCATCGATATATTAAATATTGAATTTGATCTCAAAGCATCTTCTCCAACTTTTATACGAAATTTCAAAGGATTTCCTCCCAAAATATTTCCATCTCCAATATCATAAACCAATGTACTTTCATAAATACCAGATTTTGAAGGAGCATTTATCTCAAATACAACAGGCTTTTTCTGCCCACTTGATAAATTTCTATTTGAAAACCAATTTACATCACCTCCACTTGCAATAATTGATGGGAAAATACTAAATTTACTACTAGAAACTTCAGAAAATCCCTTCCATTCTATAGGTTTATAAAAATTATTTACAACATCTAAAGTAATTCTTGTTTTTCCACCAGGAGATATAGAAATATTTAAAGGAATTTTATCAATAATATCAATTCCATAAGAGTTTGGTCTTACTTCTATAATCTTTTGTTTCCCTCTTTCATTAAGACCTGAATAACTTAAAACAACCAAACTTTCATTTTCAGGTAATTTAAAAGATGAATTATATGTTTTTACCGTACTTTCACCGTCTTGTATAACAACTACACGTTTTGGATCAGAAACTCCAAGAAAATCTAACCCTAAATCACTTCCAGCAGGAACTTGAAAAAATTCTCTATCCGCAATATTCCCAGAGGCAGATGCAACGTAATCATACTTAAAATCTTCATTATATCTCCAAAACGATAAAAAATTAAAAAAATTCGTACCCGGACAAGCAGTATTTGATACTTCTTTATGACCTATAACTGGCCACACATCTTGTTTATCTCTAAAACTTATTTTTTTCTCTAAATCAATTTCATACATAGTTGAAAGAGATATAAGTAGTTTTCTAAGACTAACCAAACTTGGAGCTGTTGGTACATTTATATCAAAATTCCCAAGCACCATAATTCCAACTGAACCAGTATTATAAAGACTTGCATGTCCACCTACAGAAAAAGGCCCACCTGCACGTCCTTCATAAATATTACCTTGAGGATCTATAATATAATTATATCCAATATCTCCCCAACCACGCACCACGGAATGCCAATAATAAATAGCCGACAAAGCTTCTTTCTCACGACCAATAGGTAAATCCGTTGCACTATGATGAACAATCAAAGCTTCTACATTTTGTGAATAAGATATCGGCCAATACAAAGATTCACCTGTTTGCGGATCTTCAGTTACTACTTTAGAAACTTTCATTTCATCACCATATTTTTCACGAAAAGCTTTTTCTTCTGGTGTTACCTTAATATTTGAGTTTCCTCTAGATTTATAACTTTTTTTAAATCTAAGTGTTTCATCAGCTCCCCAATCTTTTCTTGATATAACGAAATCAGGATTTTTAACACTTTCGTCATAATCTTTGGCAAATCCAAGATTTGGGAGTAAAATTACAAAAAATATAAATAAAAGTTTTTTCATACATTTTATATATTATACGAAAATAATTATTTCAAAACTTCAAATTTAGTATAAAATAACCTTCGATATTAACCTAAAATATGAATAAATACCTAAACATTTTACTAATTCTTGGAATAACTTTTATAGTAATTTCATGTTCAAATGAAAATATACAAATAGATTCAAGTTCACCTGAAATAGACCCAGGAAAAGTTGTAAATGTTAAAACCGATCCTAATACCAAAGAAACTTTTTCAAAATTTGTAAACATACAAGAAAAAGTCAGTATAAAATTCCCAAATAATTGGATTCCTCAAGAAGAAATTGATGGAGCTTTAGTAATGTTTTTATCTCCACTCGAAAAAAATGACTCTTTTCAAGAAAATGTTTCAGTATTTGTAAATGATTTAGGAAAAAATAAAATAACTTTAGATGATTTTTCAAAATCACTAAAAAATTCTTTAAAAAACATGAAAATAACAAGTGACATAGAAACAAACGAAAAACTTTCTGGGGTAAAAGCAAACTCTATAGAATATGAGGATAATACTGGTAAATTCAAATGGAAACAAATTTGGACAGTGGTAAATAACAGAGTCTATACAATAAAATATCATTCTCTCAAAAAAGATTTCAATGATTACAAAAAAGAATTATCTACAATGATTGAATCATTTGAGATAAAATCATAAAAATCTAAAACCAAGCCAAAAGTTTCTTATATGAAATTTTCAGCATTAAGTTCGACTCAATGGATATTATAAATGGAAAGAGAAGCTTACTAGCTGTGAAATTTTATATAAGAAACGAAAATCTATCCCTCAGACTTTTCCTCTCCATGCACGTATTCATCGAAGAATTTATTTCTTTTAAGAACAAATTCTGCCTGCATGTGGGATACATCCTTTACATTCGGATTATTAGCTTTTACAAAATCTATATATTTATGAATTTCATCATGAGAAATCAAAGTACCATATTTATCTACAAGCCTATCTAAAAGCATTTGTTTTTTCAAAATAGGAAGCATAACTTCACTTTCTTTTTTCTCAAATTCTTCTTCTGTCATTTTATTTGAGTTAAGATAATCAGAAAAACTAACTCCTCTGCTTTTAAGATATGTAGAAACTTCTTCTTTTCTACCACGAAGAGCTCTTTGTACAACAACACTTGGTACTTCAAATTTCGCATCTTTCAAAAGTTTTTCTAAAAATTCTTCCTCTTTTTCTTGCTTCATTTTATTCAATTTATTTGTCTCCATAGCTTTATTAAACAAATCTTCACACTCTTTTATAGACTTAAAGCCAAGATTTTTTGCAAGAGTTTCGTCAAATTCTGGCAGTATTTGTAATTTATGATCCAAAAATTCAACTTCAAAGTCAACTTCCTTACCTTTCATTTCTTCTATTTCAAACTCTTTCGATACTTTAGAAGTAAATTTTATTTTTTTATCTTTTAAAAGATCATTTAGTTTTTTAGAAAGACCTGGAAAAACATCCAACTCTTCTTTAGAAAACCATGATTTTGGATATATTTTTGATTCTTCTTTTTTCACACTGCATGTAATTTTAAGCCTTACATAACTTGTATTTTCAACTTTAAAAAGATCTTTTGGATCTTCCCATGTAGCATAAGACTTTCTTACACTATCTTTATAATCCTCAAATTCCTTTTTATCAGTTTTTACTTCATATTTATGAGGCTTAGATACTTTTTTAATATCAGGTATATTTATCTCTGGTTCAACTTCAACATTACACTCGAAAATAAGATCATCACCTTTTTCTTTCCTGTCAGTAACTTGTATGGAATCTGGATAAAATCTAAGTCCACTTTCTTTTAAATATTTATCCAAAGCCTTCTCTAAAGATCTCTTTTCAACCTCATAACTTATAAACATAGGGTCATATTCTTTTTCCACAACATTTAAAGGCACATGTCCTTTTCTAAATCCAGGTTTTGTAACGTGCACTTGTAGTGACTTTAGTACTTCATTTCTTAAACCCTCTCTTAAACCTTTTGTTACAGTAATATTAAAAGTTACAGTATTATTTTTTGCCATATTTTTATAAAAAGTTCCAGCAAAGGATATCAGAAGAGCCTTTTTTTGCAAGCTGTTAAGGGTTATTTTATAGATTAAAACTATAAATTTAACAAAAATTCTTTTATAATACCCATACTAAATTATCTATGGAATTTGAACTACTAGAAAATCATACAATTTTGGATCTTATAAGCGAGATTAAAAAATCCAAGAAAAAGAAATTTATAATCAAAGTATTATCAAAAGAAAGTTTTTTATATCAAAGTAAATCACGAAAACTTATTAAAAAAGCATCCGAATCACTTGATAAAGAAATTCTATTCCAAGTACAGGATCTTGAACTTTATAGAGAAATAATAAGAGATGGATTACGTTGCGAATTTATAAACAAAAAAAATATTCCTATTAAAGATTTACCAAAAAAACCTATTCTTGAAATACCAAACGAAGATCCTGAAAGAAAAAAACTTAAAATAATCTTTTCTATATTTATTGCCATAATAATCCTTTCACTACAATTTTCTTTTGCAAATATAAGGCTACTCCCAAGTATAAGGAGTAAAATTATGGGAATGAAACTAAATTTTTGTAAAGAAGAATGTAACCTACCATTTTCAGTCACTTATACCCCTCTCGATTATACTGTTGAAAAAGAATATGATTTTGTATCAACAGGACAAAAGTTTTCAGGAATACTTAGCCGAGGAGTAGCAACTTTCTACAATCTATCAAATGAAACATGGGAACTCTCCGGAGGAACTCGTATACAAAACGAAGAAGGTGTATTATTCAGAGCTCAGAAAAAAATTATAATTCCAAGTGCGAGTTATAAAAATGGTAAATTAGTTCCTGGAGAAGTAGAAATTCCTATTTTAGCAGAAGAAAATGATGCTTTTGGAAATATAATAGGAAGCCGAGGAAATATAGATAAAGGAACTTTTTTCTTACCAGGTCTTCGTGAAAGATATAGAGGTACAGTATGGGCTGAAATCAAAAAACCAACTACAGGAGGTTCTTCAAGTTCTACAAGTATTGTTACAAAAAAAGACATCGATGACTTTATTAAATATGTAAAATTAGATCTAGTTAAACTTTCACTGTCTAAAGTACAAAAAGAAATACCTACTCATTATCCAGATTTTTTGATAAATGAAAATTTTATACCTTTCTTTCCTTTAACAATCAACTTTGAAGGACTACCTGAAGAAAACAATCAAATAAAATCCGCAAAAGTAAAAGCTATCGCAACAGTTACATTTTTTCTTCTTCCAATTGATAAAATCGAAAACATAATAAAAGATTTCCTAGAAGAACACCTCATAGAGTCAATTGAAGAACTTGATTCTATAAGTCTTGAAAATTTAGAAATCCATTCAATAACCCCTTATCCTGATAATAAAGATAATTTTCAAGGAGATATAATGCTACCTTATTACATAAAAAGAACATTTACACTTACAGATAGTGAAAAAACATCTATAGCTAAGAAACTTTCAGGAACAACTACCGAGGTAGCAAGAAAACTTATTTTAGATACATTCCCTCATTTAAGAGTAGAAATAACTTCTTGGCCACCATGGAGAAAATCTCTTCCTTTTGATCCAGGACAAATCAAAATAAAAATAGTAAATTAATTCTTTATAATTTCTCAGAATTTTTTATCTTTCTTGCAAGTTGACCACAAGCACCTTCTATATCTCTTCCAAGATTTGCCCGAACTGTAGAAGGAATTCCATAATCTTTAAGAATTTCCTGAAATTTTCTTTGTCTCATAATACTTGATTCATGAAAAGGAGTCCCTTCTACATGATTCCAAGGAATTAAATTTACATGTGCACTCCTTCCTTTCAAAAGTTTTCCAAGATTTTCAGCATCCTCAAGTCTATCGTTAAATTTTTCAAGCATAACGTATTCATAAAATACTCTTTTACCTGTTTTTTTAGTAAATTCATCTAAAGCTTCCATAAGTTTTTCAAGTGGAAACCTTTTATTTATAGGCATAAACTTATCTCGAAGTTCACTTGTTGGAGCATGAAGACTTATAGCAAGTTTCACTTGTGGAAACTTATCTGAAAGATCTTTTATCGCAGGAATAATACCAACTGTCGAAACTGTAACATGACGACTCCCAAGGCCTATTTTCTTTTGATTTGTAAGTACATCTATAGCCCCAAAAACATTTTCTTTATTTGCAAGTGGCTCACCCATTCCCATGAAAACTATATTTCTAATCCTTGGAACTGTATTCAAAGATATGCTTTCATTATCATTTTCATCATCTAAATCTTCTCCTTCAAAAACAATTTCATCTTGTTTTTTAACTTTAGAACCTTCTAATTTAAATTTCCCCGATTTAAAATTTCTAGTCATCCATCTTTGAACTTTAAGTACCTGATCTGCGATTTCATACCATTCCAGATTTCTAGATAACCCAAGTTTCCCTGTAGCACAAAATTCACAAGCAATAGCACAACCTACTTGAGAGCTAATACAAAGAGTGATTCGCCCAGTAAGATGAAACATAAGAACAGATTCTATAGTAAGCCCATCATGAGTTTCAAATAAAAATTTGATCGCCTGGGTTTCTTTACTTTCACTTACAAATTTTTCATTTAAAGATTCAAACATAAATCTTTCTGAAAGCTTATTTTTTAGATCCGAAGATAAAGTTGTAATCTCATCAAATCCCGAAATTTTACCTTCATAAACTTCTTTCATGATCTGAGAAAATCTATAATCCTTCTCCCCAATCTCTTTTAGAAATTCTTTTAATGCTTCTTCATTTAATATTGATGGTTTCATATGTCGCAGATAATTTTTAGAGATAATCGCCTGTAGCGATTTAGGCGATACCAGGCGTACATGCTAGCCTGGGGTTTGAGCCGTCAAAGCGAAAGGCGCATTATCTCGATAATTCTAATTCTGAAAGTAATTTTTTGGAAGGTTCTTTTTCACAAATTCAGGGAAAATAGTATTTAAACGATTCTTTTCTTTCATAAGTCCATATTGAAAATTCTCATTTATAGCCTTAATTTTATCTAAATTTGCTTTATCTTTTGTGGTACTAAAGTAATTTTGAAGATCATTTATAAGTTCTTCCACTTCAGAAGTTTTTGGATCAAGAATTGCATTATTTTCATTTTTTGATATTGAATCCACATATCTACTTAAAAAGTTATAAATTACAAAAAGACCTTCTTCTTCTTTTCCTTCATCAACTCTAATCAATTCTAAAAGCAACCTAAATGCGGAAACTTCACTATATGGATCCAATTCTAAAAACCTCATTAAAAAATCATACGAAGTTTTATAATCTTTATTTAAAAAAGAATTTTTTGCAGATTGTAGATCTATAAATGGATCCAATGGGTTATTCTTTGCATATTTTGAAAAATCCAAACCAATATCTCTACCTTCAGTTCTAATAAGTAATTGTGTATTTTTCATATCACCAATCTTATACGCATAAACTCCATAAAATTCAGATATACTTAAAATAAATATTAAAATCACAAATACATTTATAACTTTAGAAAATACAAATCCTCTACTACCTTTTGTAACTGAAATAATTCCACCTACAAAACTTCCAAAAAGTAAAACTTGAGTACTAAAATGCCATGTATAATCAATAATCTGATGAGTAACTACTCCTAAAATTGCAACGAATAAAAATAAAGAAAGATCAGATTTTTTTTCTTCGAAAAAAAATCGTACTACACAAAATTTTGAAAGGAAACCTAATAAAAATATAAATGTTAATAAAGTAAATATACCGTTTTCTGCCCATATTTTCATAACTATATTATGCGGATGATAAGTCCTTTGAAAACTTGTCTCCAAAAAACGTGTTGAATAAAAATAAAAAGATTTAGGACCAAGACCAACAAATGGACTTTCTTTTATCATCGAAACTGAAGTTTCCCAAAAAATTTCTCTTTCAGACAGAGTTTGTGTTTTACTTACATCTTCAAGTTTCAACCTGTCTGAAAAAGATGATTCTGGAGTCACATATGTAACATTTTGATGACTAAATTTAAGTTTATTAAATCCCAAAACCAAAATTATAGAAACTACAAAAATACCTATCAAACGCAAAATAAATTTCCAATTTCTGATTAAAATAAAATACAAAACCAAAATAAATCCACTAAATAAAAATCCAACTATACCCCCCCGAGAACCTGTAAGAAAAAGTCCCGAAAGTATTATAATAGTGCTAAAAGTAGACAAAAATATCTCGGTCTTCGATTTTGATTCATATAAAAAATAAACACAAACAGGTATCAGAAATACCAAAATATCACTATAAGCATTTGGAGAAAGAGAAGTTAAAACTTCTATAGAAAAAAAGTTTCCAACAAATCTTGGAAACGGCAAATAAACATAAGCTATAAAACCAACCAAACATGATATAACTGTATAAAAAATAAATAATCCATAAGTTTTTTTTAAATCATTAAAATCTAAATATACAAACATCAAAGTATAAATAAAACAAATTCCCCAGATCAAAATTTCATTAAATCCATACGAAAACACCTGCGAAAATAGCCATGAAACAAAATACAAAAATATATATCCTAAAAATAGAAACAACGGTCGGAAATCAATTTTTCTATCAAAATAAAACTTCGGCAAAAAATAAAACCAAAGAATCGAAATTATTAAAACAAGAGGAAGAACAACGCCATATCCATGACCTCCTTTCATGTATAGTGAAAACAAAAAAGGCAAACTAAGTAAAAAAGGATTCAGCCAGATCAATAATTTTTTCATAAATTCAAATAATTCAAAATGATTTTAGCAAAAAATATATATATAACCATTTAAAAAACTATGATCTTGAATTTATCATATTTCCACTTTCATATTTTTTAAGACCTTTTGAAAACACAAATGAAGCTAAAATAAAAATACATATCGCAAAAACGATAAGACCAAAAAAATCATATATATTAAAATCAAAAACTATTTTTTGAGGAATAAACGTAAAAAAACCAGCAGGAATTATGAAAAATACTATAAACTTAACCAATCCATCATATACAGATCCAGGATTACTTGAAATCATAATAATAGCATTTAGCATTGTTTTTGAAAAATTTTTAGAATATCCAATAAAGAAACTCATAGACTCAACCAAAAGTAAGAATGAGAAAAATACAAAGCCACCAAGCGATGATACAAAAATAAATAAAATAAAATTTAATATACTAAAATCTGAATAAGTAGAAGTTATATAAAGTAAAATACCAAAAATAAAATCACCAATAGCCGACGGAGAAGTTCTTGTAGAAACTATATGTATCATTGGATTTTTCGGAAAAGTAAGATAAAAATCCATTTTACCTTCAACTATTTCACGAGAAACATCTTCAATATTTCTAAAAAACATCATGCAAAGACCAAATCCAACTGTAGCGATTGACCAAATCATAAGCATATTATGAAAATTCCAACCTCCCAAATTTTCAAACCTTAAAAAAAATACATACCAAATAAGCAAATATATAGCATCATTTATAATCATCGAAACAATTTGTACATAAAAATTGAATCTATACTCCATACTAGATGCAAGATTGAATTTAAAATAATCCAATATAAATAAAACATTTGAAAATATCTTTTTTAGCATATTATCCTCCGTTTAAAGAAATATTTTTAGAAATAAAATGATATAAAATTTTGGATAAAATCATAAAAATAATAACCCATACAATTTGAGCAAGAAACAAATCATAAATCAAATTTGGATCAAATATCACAAATGATTTTGCAAATAAATATAATATTTCATCAAAAGGTAAATAGAAAAATATCCATTGCCAGGAATCAGGATAAATCTCAAGAGGAAATAAAATACCTCCAAATACAAATAAAAGTTTATAAGTTATGAAATGAAGAGAACTTACATCTTCAAAATAAAATCCAAGTAAACCTAAAAATAAACTTATAAAAAACATCAAAGTTATAGCTAAAAAGAGTCCCAAAAAGAAAGGCATTAAAGTTATAAAAGAGATTGGCATATACCAAGTCCATAAATAAACCACAGTTCCGGCAACTATCATTTTTGTAAAAACTACCGGAAAAATTTTCCCATAATAATCAAAAAGGCTATAATATATAAATGAATAAGGTTTATTTATAAAATTAACAAGATCACCTCTTTGGACAAGTCCTCCAATATCTCTTATTATCGAAGGTACTGATGTAATAATAAGTTCAGTAATAAATACATACCAAATCATTTGAGAAATAGTAAATCCTTCTATAATTTTATCTCCATTTGAAGAAAAAATCGTAATCCAAATATTCATCATTATAAAAACTATAAGAAGCAAAAATAAATTACTTAAAAGTAGATCAAATATATACACAGTACTATCTTTGAAACTTACCTTGAATATAGACAAATATTTATAAATTTTTCTCATATTTATTTATTTGATTTATAAATACGAGCAATAATATCCTCCATAGGTATTTCACTTATTGAAATATCCAAAACATGATCATTTACAGCATATTTAC
>CAZOKC010000003.1:0-13939 GCA_964580335.1 uncultured Candidatus Peribacteria bacterium | reverse complement strand
TTCCTTCATAGTAATTTTTTTGACATCTATATCCAACTTAGTTAAAAATTGAGTATTTTCTAAAATTTTAACTCCATCTTGTTTTGAAATATCAAGTTTATCCGAAGTTTTAAGTTCTATAATTTTTGAATTCAAATATTCTTTCTTAAGATCTTTTACTTTCCCATCAAAAATCTTTTCTCCATGATTTATTACAATTGCCCTCTGACAAATATCTTCAATATCTCCAGCATCATGTGAAGTAAGAAAAACTGTTACACCTTCTTCTTTATTTAGTTTTTTTATAAATGCTCGAAGTTCCTGACGAGCTATTACATCAAGTCCAATTGTCGGTTCATCCAAAAATAAGATTTCTGGTCTATGAAGTAAACTTGCTACAATCTCACACCTCATACGTTGTCCCAAAGAAAGTTTACGTACGGGTTGATTTACTATTTCTTCAAGATGAAAAAGTTTTATAAGTTCATCTCTTCTTTCTTCATATTCTTTTCTATCAAGTTCATAAATTCTTGAAAATAAATAAAACGTTTCCATGGCAGGAAGATGGTACCAAAGTTGAGGCCTTTGGCCAAATACGGAACCAATTTTATAAGAAAGTTTTTGTCTGTCCTTCCATGGTACAAGTCCAAGTACAGAAGCTTTTCCTGAAGTTGGATGCAAAATACCTGTGAGCATCTTTATAGTTGTAGATTTACCCGCTCCATTTGGCCCTATAAAAGCAAGAGTTTCACCTTTTTCTACAGAAAGATCTAGTTTTTTCACTGCATCAAGTTCTTTATATTTTGGAAAAAAAAGATTTTTCAAAACACTAAAAGATCCAACATGATTTTGCTTCCTTTTAAATTTTTTACACAATCCTTTTATTTCGATGACTTTCATAAAGATAATTTAAAAATTCACCTGAGCTTAATCCCAAGAGGTAAATTTTTCAAGTAAAAAACAATACTTCCTAGGATTTACTAAAAATATCTGTTGCGAGATTTACGACAGACATTTGACCACCATGAGCTAAAGTAAAGTATTGTTGTTTCATAAAAATATATATTCCTACATAAATATACGCCGATATATGACATTTTGTTACAAAAATCAATACAAACAGAAGAACAAACTATAATTACAATACAAACATTTTTACAAACCAAACTTGCTGTTTTAAAAATGAAAAGGAGGATCACATGGAAACTGAATATTTTTGATTAATCAGATTTATGAACCATATTTTAGAACCAATCGAAGATGTTCTGAAATATGAAAGGAGGATCAAACCGAAATAGAAGTATTTTTATGAATATAAAAATACGGATATGGAGGTTTTGATCCGACGCGGTGGTGGGTCTCCTGGGAATCGAACCCAGAACCTTCGCCTTAAGAGGGCGCTGCTCTAACCAGTTGAGCTAGAGACCCTAACTAAAATTGACCAACGTAAATTACATCATTTTCTAGATTGAATCAACTTTTTTACAATTTATTCATTCAACAATTTTATATACCCTTCAGTCATCTTCTCCAAACTATAATTAGATTCTACAAACTTTCTTAGATTAGATCTATTTATTGTTTGCAAACTATATTTGATAGTCAAAATTTTTGAATACAGTTCATCCAAATCATCATATTTATAAAGACTAACTCCATCCAAATCTACACCTACCATACTTCCAAATTGGTCTGAAACTACAACAGGAACTTCCATACTCATAGCCTCAAGTGGCGTAAGTCCAGAAGTTTCACGCTCTATTGATGGGAAAATTGCCAAATCACTATTTCCATATTGTTCCCGAACCTTATCAGACTGTAATGCTCCAAGAAATTTTACATTCAACCTATTATCTCGGACAAATTTTTCCAATCTTTCTCTCTCTGGTCCATCACCAATTATTTTCAAACTCAATTTAAAACTACCACCATTTTGCAATCTTTTTACAACTTCAAGTAATTCATAAATTCCCTTTTCTGGACGCAATCTGGCCACTGTCATAACCTGTAATTGATCACTTATTTTATACATGAAAGTCCTTTCCCAAAATGAAGTATCTACCCCATTTGGAATTACCAAAGAATTAATTTCTATCTTAGATAAATCATCTTTAAATAAATCCGAAACCGAAATAACCTTTACCAGTCTAGTATTTTTCTTATACCTTCCAAAAAATGGATTTTTGGTAAACCATCTTCTTATCCTTTCATGTTCAACAAAAAATACCTTAATTCCTCTCCGTACTAAAAATGGAGTCAAAACTATCTTCTCACCAAAAGAAAGCATGAATACATGAGTAATTCCTTCATTTTTAAATTTCCTCGCAAGCAGAAATGAATATATAAAATAAATTTGATAAAAAAACAAGAACTTAAAAATAGACCATTTAGAAACAGGTGGTTTAGGAAACCAAGTCTTCTTATAATTTATGCCTTCCACCTTATTTTTAGGATCTAGAAATATTGGACAATTTGTATAAAAATCGACCTCTATACCCTTTTTCACTAAACCTTTGAAAAGATCTATAGTTACTCTTTCAATACCCCCAAAATCACTCTCAAATGGAAATCTGGTAAATACTACCTTCATAATTTCAATTTAATCAGCGAAACATTAACATAAAATAACCAAGTAGTACATCGAAGAGGACTTACTTATTGTACGTAGCGTATGTAGTGCGACAGTCACGTGCTAGCGAAGTATAATAAGTAAGTCCTCTTTTTAAGCTCATTTAATTTGTACTATTATTTCGAACTATTTAGGCGAGGATTTGAGCCGTAAAAGCGGAAGGTATATTATTTCAATCCCATATAAAAATACCCTCATTATAGATTTTACAAAGTTTTCATTATATAATCTAAGAAATCATTAATATGAACTTCAAAGCCCTATTCCCTGAAAATTTTCCAGATTATGAGTTAATCGATTCAGGAAATCTCATGAAACTCGAAAAATTTGGTAAATATATTCTAAAAAGACCTGAATCCCAAGCTCTCTGGAAACCAAGTCTAGATGAATCAATGTGGAATAAAGCTGATGCCATTTTCAAAAAAGACGGAGAAAAAGGAAATTGGATCATAAAAAATCCCAAACTCCCAAATGAATGGAACATGTCATACAAAAATCTTAAATTCATAATAAGATTGACTCCATTTGGCCATGTTGGAATATTTCCAGACCAGGAACCTCATTGGAGATGGCTCAGTGAAAATATTAAAAAACAAAACAAACCTCTTAAAATTTTAAATCTTTTTGGTTACACAGGAATATCCAGTCTGGTTTGTGCAAGCCAAAACGCTGAAGTAGTACACATAGACGCATCAAAACCAACCATTGGATACGCCAGAGAAAATCAAAACCTTTCAGGACTTGAGTCCAAGAAAATCCGATGGATCATGGATGATGCTATAAAATTTGTAGAAAGAGAAGGAAGAAGGAGTTCAATGTATGACGGAATTCTTATGGACCCACCAGTATTCGGACGCGGCCCAAACAAAGAACTTTGGAGATTTGAAGAATCATTTACAAAACTACTCCAAGGTTGCAAAAAAATTCTCTGCAAAAATCCAACACTCTTCCTCATAACGACATACAAACTTCCAATCTCATCATTCACCCTTGGAAATATCCTAAAAGATGAAATGAAAGAATTTAAAGGAGAAACCGAATGTGGTGAACTTACACTAAAATCATCTTCTAACGAAAGACTTCTTTCCACATCAATATTCGCAAGATGGAATAAATCCTAATATCTAGCCAAATGAGCAAATGCTTTATTTGATTCTGCCATTTTCTTAACTTCGTCTTTTTTCTTCATAGCAAAACCACTATTTTCATAAGCTTCAAGAAGTTCATCTGCAAGTTTTTTTGCAAAACTATTTCCTTTTCTTTGTTTAGCTCCAGCAAGTAACCATCTAAATGCAAGAGCTTGTTGTCTATGATATTTCACTTCCACAGGTACTTGATATACCGCACCACCAATTCTTTTTGGTCTCACCTCAATAGAAGGCATAATATTTTCAACAGCTTGTTGGAAAACCTTTATAGGATCTTGAGAATTACTTTTTTGCAAAATAACAAGCATATCTTTAAATATTCTTCTAGCGGTACTTTTCTTACCATCCTGCATAAGATAATTAATAAACTTCTCAAGCAAAGGAGTTGTTTGTGGGTAAAAAAGTGTAGGATCTATTTTTTTGTATACCATATTCTAAGTTCTTAAATTAAATAATATTATTTTGCTTTAGGTCTTTTTGCTCCATATCTACTTCTTGATTGTTTTCTATCAGAAACACCTTGAGTATCAAGTTTACCTCTAACTATATGGTATCTCACACCCGGAAGATCTTTTACTCTTCCTCCCTGTATAAGAACTACTGAGTGTTCTTGAAGATTATGTCCTTCACCAGGTATATAAGCAATAACTTCATCTCCGTTTGTAAGTCTTACTCTGGCTACTTTTCTAAGCGCTGAGTTAGGTTTTTTTGGAGTTGTTGTATAAACCTTCAGACAAACACCTCTCTTTTGAGGAGAACCTTTTGGAAGCTCTCTTACTCTTATCTTAAGATTGTTTTGTATAGTCTGCATAGCAGGAGCTTTGCTCTTTCTTACTTTACTACTCCTTCCCTTTCTAATAAGTTGATTAATTGTAGGCATAGTTAATTTTTGCTCGGTTATTTTATACTAAGAGATACCTAAGTCAACATTTTCGCTCACTTCTTTTTCATTTTGTTGACTTTCAAGACCAACACGCTGTCTATAAACTCTACCCGCAGGTATAAGTCTACCGATAATCACATTTTCTTTAAGACCTTCAAGATTATCTACTTTTCTCTGTACAGAAGCATCAACAAGACATCTTATAGTTTCTTGGAATGATGCTGCTGAAAGCCAACTTTCAGTATTTAAAGCAACCTTTGTAAGTCCAAGATAAAGTCTTTCTCCATAAGCTTTCTTTTTCTTTTGTTGTTCCATTTGTTTATTCCATTCATCAAATTCATATATACTCACAACCGCACCAGGTATAAGCTCAGTGTCGCCAGCATTCACAACTCTTATTTTAGAGAATAGTTGTTTAATAATGATTTCAAAATGTTTATCATTGATAGTTTGTCCTTGAGAAGAATAAATAGACTGAACTTCATGCATAAGATAATCCTGAAGAAATCTAATACCTTTATAATCAAAAAGTTCTTTTGGACTACAGTGACCATACGTAAGTTGATCTCCTTTTTCTATTCTATCTCCTTTAGCCACAAGAATATGTGTATAAGAAGGCATAGTATATTCTTTTTCTGCAATTTCAGATGCTTTTATAAGTACATAATCAGAATTTACTTCTACAACTTCTCCTTCAAATTCTGATTTAATAGTGATTTTTTCAACATCAGATTTTGCAATAACTTGTTTATTTCTTATCTTATCACCTTTTTTGACAACTGCATGAAGAGTTCCGTAGATAGGATAATTTTTTTCTTCATAAGTATCTCCTGTTATAACTATAGTAAGAGTTCCTTTATTTCTTTTGATTTCAGAAACAACTCCTGAAACTTCAGAAAGCAAGGCTTTTGATTTTGGAGTATGCGCTTCAAAAAGTTCTTGTACACGTGGAAGACCTTCTGTGATATCTCCTGCATCCGATGATGCGACTCCTCCCGTATGGAAGGTTCTCATGGTTAGCTGAGTTCCTGGTTCACCAATACTTTGAGCAGCAATAATACCAACTGGAGTTCCTATATCAGCAATCTTGTTTGAACCAAGATCAAGACCATAACATTTTTGACACACTCCATTTGGAGTAGCACAATCAAGAACTGAATATATATTAAGTTCATCAAGTTCATTTTCTTTTATCCATGCAAGTACTTCAATATTTACTTGTGTTCCTTTTTTAAATATAACTTCACCTTTTTTATCTACTAAATCTTGAGCAATAGTTCTTCCGAAAATTCTACTTTCAAAACTTTCTCCAATTTTTTCACTATGCGCTTTAGTAATAAGCCTTGCATTTGTTTGACCACAATCTTTTTCTTTCACAATGACATTTTGAACACTATCCACAAGCTTTCTTGTAAGATAACCCGCTTCAGCAGTTTTAAGAGCAGTGTCGGCTTTACCTTTTCTACCCGAGTGAGAAGCAATGAAGTATTCCAAGATAGAAAATCCTTCCTTAAATGAAGATCTTACTGGAAGTTCAAGAAGTTTACCTGTAGTACCAGCTACGACTCCCTTCATACCACAAATTTGAGATATCTGTCCCCAGTTACCTCTAGCTCCACTATCTTGCATTATATAAAAAGGGTTTTCTTTACTAAACACAGCTTTTACAGCTTTTGTAAGAGTACCTCTAGCTTCCTGCCAAACATTTATTATCATCATGTATCTTTCTCTAGCAGTTATATAACCTTTATAATACATGTTACCTATAAGTCTTACTTTATCTTCTGCTCCTTTCATAATTTCTTCTTTTACTTCAGGAACATTCATATCTCCTTGAGAAAGAGAAAGTCCAGATACTGTAGCATATAAAAATCCTATTTTCTTAAGCTTATCAGCAGTAACTGCTGTTACTTCTGGTCCTATTTTTTCTAAAATCTCAGAAAGAAGATCAGATAGATCATCATCTCTCATTATTATATTTTTATATTCAATACCTTCAGGTACAACTTCTTCATTGAAAATAGCTCTTCCTGTAGTTGTTTCAATAAGATTTCCTCTAAATCTGTATTTTATTTTCTCATGTAACCCAACTTGTCCAAGATCATAAGCAGTTTTTAAAGAATCAAAATTCCCAAAATATTGAATTCTTTCTTTATTTGTATCTCTTTCTATGGTCATATAATAACAACCAAGTACTATTTCTTGAGAAGGATTTATAACAGGTTTACCAGCAGCTGGTTTCAAAAGATTTTTTGAAGCAAGCATAAGTTCTTTTGCTTCATACTGAGCATTTTTTGAAAGAGGAACGTGAACACCCATTTGGTCTCCATCGAAGTCCGCGTTGAACGCACTACAAACAAGAGGATGAAGTCTTATAGATCTACCTTCTATAAGTACAGGTTGAAAAGCTTGAATACCAAGTCTATGCAGAGTTGGCGCACGGTTTAGAAGTACATAATGATTTTTAGTTACGTCTTCAAGCAAGTCCCAAACTATTCTATCTCCACTTTGAATTATTTTTTCAGCACTTTTAATATTATATGCATATTCTTTTTCAATGAGTTTCCCAATAACAAATGGTCTAAATAATTTCATAGCCATTTCTTTTGGAAGACCACATTGATGAAGTTCAAGTTCAGGACCCACAACGATTACTGAACGTCCAGAATAATCCACACGTTTACCAAGAAGGTTTTGCCTGAAACGTCCTTGTTTACCTTTAAGCATGTCTGAAAGTGATCTAAGTTTTTTCTTACCTCCTTGAAATGAGCCATCTTTACCTTTTCTTGCTTCAATATTTAAAAGCATATCAACTGATTCTTGAAGCATTCTTTTTTCATTTCTACAAATAACGTCAGGAGCATCGATTTCAAGAAGTCTTTTTAGACGATTATTTCTGTTTATCACTCTCCTATAAAGATCATTTAAATCTGAAGCAGCATATCTTCCTCCATCAAGTTGTACCATAGGCCTAAGATCTGGTGGAAGTACAGGAAGTACCGTCATAACCATCCATTCAGGTCTTATATTTGCTTTTTTAAGACTCACAATAAGTTGAAGTCTTTTCAAAGTTTTTTTATATTTTTGACCTGTAAATGTTTTAAGTTCTTCAGTTCTCTCTTCGATAAATTTATCTATATTTATTCTTGAAATAATATCTCTTATAGCAGCAGCTCCACTTTCTGCAGTAAATACATGTCCAAATTTCATAGACATATCTCTATATTCAATCTCACTTATTACACGCCCAACATGAAGATTCAAAAGTGCAGCTTTTACCTCAGATTGTTTCTTTTCAAGATTTACAAGTTTTTCATCAAATTCTTTATCAATTTTTTCTTTAGCTTTTTTATCTGGTTTTCCAGTAGCCTTCTGAAGTTCAGAAAGCTCATTCTCATAATCTAATTTTATTTGTTTTTTATAATTTACATATTCGTCAGTAAGTTCTTTTTCAATAATTTTCCTTTCACTATCATCTACAGAAGTAACTATATATGAAGCGAAATATATAACTTGTTCAAGTTGTTTCGTAGATATATCCAAAATAAGTCCAAGCCTTGATGGGGTAGTTTTAAGATACCAGATATGCGATACTGGAACAGCAAGTTTTATATGCCCCATTCTTTCTCTTCTTACTATATTTCTTGTAACTTCTACACCACATTTCTCACATACTATACCCTTATATCTAACACCTTTATATTTACCGCAGTAACATTCCCAGTTTTTTGTAGGTCCAAATATCTTTTCACAAAATAAACCTCCACGCTCTGCTTTTTGAGTTCTATAATTAATAGTTTCTGGTTTTACAACTTCACCATAAGACCATGATAAAATTTCCTCAGGCGAAGCAACCGCTATCGAAATGCTTGAAAAATCTTTTGGATTTTGAGACATAATTGATTTGGTTAATTTATAATTTTTTTTATTTTATTTAAATACGTTATCATCAAGCGAATCTATCGAAGATTTAGAACTAGAAACATCTTTAGATGAAGCCTCAAGACTTGCAAGTTGATCAGAAGGTAAATCACCCATATCATCATCTTCCATCCCATGATTTCCATTATCACCTCTTTTATCAAGCATAATCATCTCATATATAACAATTTCTGTTCTATATGATTTTGTCCCATCCTCATTGTCAAATTTTCTAGTTTTTAAGTACCCTTCAACATATATAAGTTTACCTTTCTTAAGAAATTGATGACATTTCATAGCAATATTACCCCATGCAGTTATATTATGAAATTCAGGAAGAGATTTTTTCGATCTATCTTGACCTTCTCCGCTATACCATTCTCTATTTGTAGCCAAAGGGAAAGTACATAATTTCTCTTTTCCACCTGATTCTTTAAGTTCAGGATCTCTAACCACATTTCCTATAAGTATTACTTTATTCACACTTCTCATAATCATTTTTTATGAAATAAAATATTATATTTCTTCACCTACATCTTCAGAACTTGTACCGAATTCATCCTCACCTCCAATACCATCATCAAAATCATCCCCAAATTCATCATCTCCCAAATCAGCATCGGAATCCAATTCATCCATACCTTCTCCTGTCGGTTCATCCATAAGATTTATATTAATCATATCTTCAGGATTCATACCACTTTCAGCTATCATAGCTTGTTCAAGCTCTTTAAGTTCTCTATTTTCTGAAATTACAACATCTTCCTCGTCATTTTCAATTACTTCTTTTTCACTTACAGTACCTCCTTCGTCAGAAATAAGATTAACTGAAAGTCCAAGAGCTCTTAACTCATTAAGAAGAAGATTAAACGATTCAGGAATATTTGGTGGATCAATAGGTTCTTGTTTAACTATCTTTTCAAATGCCCTAGCTCTACCTCTAACATCATCTGATTTGATAGTAAGAACTTCTTGCAATGTATAAGCAGCACCATAAGCTTCAAGAGCCCATACCTCCATTTCTCCAAATCTCTGACCTCCACCCTGAGATTTACCTCCAAGTGGTTGTTGAGTAACAAGAGAATAAGGACCAACAGATCTGGCATGCATCTTATCAGAAACCAAATGATGAAGTTTCATCATATAAGCAACACCCACAAGTGATTGTTCCATAAACGGTTCTCCTGTCATACCATCATAAAGTTGTACTTTTCCATCTTTAGAATATCCAGATGCTTCAAGCATATCTTCTATAAGGTTTGTAGGTATACCATTTAAAGCTGGTGTAGCTATCTTTATACCAAATTCTTTAGCTGCAAGTCCAAGATGTGCTTCAAATACCTGTCCGATGTTCATACGAGAAGGAACACCCAAAGGATTCAAAACTATATCCATCGGAGTACCATCAGCCATGAAAGGCATATCTTCCGAAGAAACTATTTTAGCTACAACTCCCTTATTACCATGACGACCCGCCATTTTATCTCCAACTTCCATCTTCCTTGTCTCAGCAACATATATTCTTATTTGCTTAATAACTCCTGTTTGAAGTTCATCACCATTTTGTCTTGTCAAAATATGTATTCCAATAACCTTACCTTCAGCTCCACTTGGCATTTTTTTAGAAGTATCTTTTACATCTTTAGCTTTTTCACCGAAAATTGCCTGAAGAAGTCTTTCTTCAGCGGTAAGTTCTGTTTGCCCTTTTGGAGTAATCTTACCAACAAGTATATCTCCTTCTCTAAGTAACGCCCCAACCCTCACTATACCATCTTCATCAAGATCTTTAAGTTTAGCTTCACTTACATTCGGAATATCTCTTGTAGTTATTTCAGGCCCAAGTTTTGTATCACGAACATCCACAGTAAATTCCTCAATATGTATTGATGTGTAAGTATCTTGTTTTACAAGTTTATCTGAAATAATAATCGCATCTTCAAAGTTGTATCCTTTCCATGGCACATAAGCTACAAGAACATTTTGTCCAAGTGCAGCTTCTCCATGATCAAGAGCTTGACCATCTACAAGAACTTCTCCTTTTTTAAATTTATAACCCGTTGGAACTTTTACAACTTGGTGAACCATCGTATTACTATTTGTTTTAAGGAAATTTACAAGAGTATGATCAACCTTTTTACCATTTTTATAAACAAGACTAATTTTCTTTCCATCTGCATAAGCTACCTGTCCTTCATCTTCTGCAACCACACAATATCCTGACTGTACCCCAACAAGTCTTTCCATACCTGTTCCCACAACTGGAGAATCACTTCTAAGAAGAGGTACCGCCTGACGTTGCATGTTTGCCCCCATCAGAGAACGTGTATTTTCGTCATGTTCCATGAAAGGAATCAAAGCCGCAGTAACTCCAAGAATTTGTTTTGGAGAAATATCCATATGAGTTACTTCTTGCACATAGATCATCTGAGGATCACCTCCAAATCTTACAGATATTTGTTTTTCACTAAAATTACCGTATTCATCTAAAGCTGTATTAGCCTGAGCGATTACCATTGTTTTCTCAGGAGCAGCACCATAATACTCAACCTCATTTGAAATAAATGATCTTACAGGAATTGTTTTATGACTTTTCAAAACTTCCGAAACAATTTTTGCAGATTTCTCATCTATATAATCCCATTTTGATACTATCACTTTTTTTGTTTTTGGATCTACAAGATCCATAGCCGCCATTCTATTTACAAGTTTCTTAGGATCATTTTCAACTTCCTTTGAAACTTTCATATAAGGAGTTTCTATAAATCCATATTCATTAACTTTTGAATAAATTCCAAGATGTGAAATAAGACCGATACTTGGACCTTCTGGAGTTTCAATAGGACAAAGTCTTCCATAATGCGACATGTGAATATCACGAACCTCCATCGAAGCTCTTTCTCTTGTAAGACCTCCTGGCCCTACCGCAGATATTCTTCTTTTATGCGAAAGTTCCGCAACGAAATTTGTTTGATCCATGAATTGAGAAAGTTGAGACGAAGAGAAAAACTCTCTAAGTACCGCAGTAATAGGTCTTGAATTGATAAGTGAAAGCGGTGTAAATGATTCTTGATCCGCAGTTGTCATTCTATCTCTTGCTATTCTTTCCATACGAAGAAGACCAACTCTAAATCTTTCTTTAATAAGCTCCCCGACACTTCTTACCCTTCTATTTGAAAGATGATCTATATCATCAGCTTGTTCATTACCAACATTTATCTTAAGAAGATGTTTCAAAATCAAAATAAAATCTTCAACATTGAAAACCCTTTCTTCTTTAGTAAATCCTATCTTTCTTCCAAATCTTTCATTTATCTTATATCTAGCAACTGTACCAATATCATATTTTTTATGATCAAAGAAAATAGAATCAATAAGTGCTTTTGCATTTTCTGGTGTAGCAAGATCTCCAGGTCTTATTCTCTTATGTACAAATTGACAAGCTTCATCAGAATCTTTTGTCTGATCTTTTTCCAAAGTAAGCCTTATAAAATCTTGATCCAAACTTGGAGCTTCAAAATCACTGAAAAGATTTAAAATATCATTATCTGAAGAAAACCCAAAAGCCCTTATAAGAGTAGTAACGGGTATTTTTCTTCTTCTATCTATCTTCACATAAATAATTCCTTTTTTATCAGTTTCAACTTCAAGCCATGCTCCTCTATTTGGGATTATCTTAGCCATGAAATAATTTGGAGCAGTAGGACTCTGTGCAAAATACACACCTTCACTTCTAATAATCTGATTTACCACCACTCTTTCAACACCATTTATCACAAAAGTTCCTCTCGGAGTCATAAGTGGAATATTTCCAAGAAATATTTCTTGTTCCTTAATTTCCCCTGTCTCTTTATTAATAAGTTGTACCTTAGCTTTTATCGGAGCTTCATAACTTGTATTTCTTTTTTTAGCTTCAAACTCATCATATTTTGGAGCCTCAATAGAATGATCCAAAAACACAAGTTCAGCTTTTTCTTCTGAAAAGTCCAAAATAGGAGAAACGCTATCAAGAAGCTCTCTTATCCCTTTATCAAGAAACCAATTAAAGGAATTTGTCTGAACTTCAAGAAGATTTGGAATATCAAAATAATCTCTATCATCAGTGAAATAGTATCTACCTGAAACAACTTTTGTAGGTTTCAAAGGAAGTTCCTTCAAAGGTGCCACAACATTCAAAATATCAGAATCTTGACTTATTTCTTCTACTTTAGAAGCCTTCGTTTTAGTCGAAGCAACTGCTTTTTTAGGCATAATTACATGCTTTTTAATAAATAAAGCTCGGAAATTTTGTACTAAAACCCATTTATAACAACACTTCGACTTTTAGGTTAGCATGAAGAATTTAACAATTTTTTAACAAAGGTCAAGGATTTTTTGAAATTTCTTACATTTTAATTGACAAATATATAAATTTGCTTAAATTACGTAGGCAAACAAAACAAATAATTTTAGTTTTATGGCAACAAATACAGGAAAAAAACCATGGGGATTTTTCACAGACACAAAAGAAGGTGGTTCAGGAATCATGGTCTACGCATCATTTTTCAAGAAAAAAGAACAAGTAAACAGTGTACTTAAAAGAATAAATAGAGAAGAAAAAGAAGGTGGAATAAAAGGTAAATACGACAAAATCACAAGAAAAAGAGTAAAAGTTGTAGCAAAAGAATTGAAAGGAAAAGCTAAATAAAGCATGAAGTACGACAATCACAAACTAGCGAAGTACTAATAGTGCTTCGACATCATTTAGAATTTCTATAAGTTTTAGTTTGAGTTTTTTGAAATTTAGACTAACTTATTACAGACAGATATATAGGCCCATAGTTTAATGGTAGAACAAAGGTCTCCAAAACCTTTGGCCTCGGTTCGATTCCGGGTGGGCCTGCCAGCCACACCGATATAGGATATGACAGATCAAGACACTATTATTGAAAAAAGTGGTAATAATCATCACATAAGTGTAGCTGAATTATTAGAAAAAGATGGTTGGGAAATTGAAATAGGACCATATTACATTGATCCTTATACCGAAATACCTAGAGAAATAGATATAATAGCTTTTAAACACTTTGGACAAAATATCAATATTAGATTATGCATTGAATGTAAATGTATTAATAAAGATATATTTTTTTGGTTTAGAAAAAGAAACACAACAAAAACAGATAAACTAATTACTAGTTCTATATATTATAAAAATGAAAATTCAAATATAGGATTAGGATATATGAACGCGACACATCATTATAGATTAGAAGAAGATGTTGCTAAACTTTGGACAAGAGAAGAAAAAGATAATAAAGACATAATTTATTCAGCCATTAATCAATCATTAAATTCATTAATATTTTTTTTTTTTGTTCACAAATCTAATTGTGTATTTTA
>CAZOKC010000002.1:20115-50146 GCA_964580335.1 uncultured Candidatus Peribacteria bacterium | reverse complement strand
AGGATTTGATATAATTGTAGTAGAAGGTTTGGAAGACAAAGACTTAGGATTTGCAGTAAATAACAGATTAAGAAAAGCATCAACTAAATAATTAAATCTTTAACCAGTTTAAAAAAGTTTTATTTGAGTTATCTTTTTAAGTTCATAGTTTAATGTTCAATATTTGGATTCTTTATTCCCCATTTGAGAAAATACTTAATCAAACTTGAAAGATGCCACCAAGCTGTTTTTTTAAATAAATCTTTAAATACACTCCCTGAATTAGAACCTCTTTTATCTGAATGGAACCAAACGACCTCAGGATAATAAACAATTTTCTTACCCAAATTCCACATCTTCCTACAAAGATCCATATCCTCAACGAAAATAAAATATCTATCATCAAACCCTCCGATAGCATCAAAATCAGATTTTCTCATAACCATCGATGAACCCTGTATCCAGTCTACTGTTTGAATTTTGGTATTATCCATATCCCACATAAGAAAATTTCGCACATGATTTTGGATAAATTTGATTTTATGAAGAGGTTTAAGACGCTTGATAAGCCAATCATAAGGTTTCATAAACCTTCTATAACTATCATGAATAGTTCCAGATTCACCAATAAGTTTGGCTCCGACTATGCCAACATCTTTATGTTTTTTTAAAAATTCTATCAATGGTTCGATCCCATTTTTTGGAATAAGTGTATCAGGATTTGAAAATACCAGGAATTCACCTCTAGCATATTTAGAAGCTTCATTATGAGGTTTACCAAATCCTAGATTACTACCAAATTCTATCCATCTTATCTCTTTTTTGTGACTCCACTTTTCATGTAATTTTCTGAAATTTTCTGGATTTGATGCATTGTCGAGCAAAAGGATTTCGTATGAAAAATTTGGAATATGTTTATAAAACTCTGTAATCCAAGTATCAAGGTGATTTTCACGATTATAATTGAGTGTAATTATAGAAACTTCGATCATCAAACTTATTTTAATTGATTATATTCTAATCAAGCTTAAACTCTTTTGCTAGGAAATAATACTCTCTCAATTAAAAAATAACCAAATCCAAAAAGTAAAAGTCCTGCTATCAAGACATAACCGCTTTTGAACGATAAATTTACACTAAAATGAAACAATGCCCCACTGAAAATAGCAAAAACTTGAGCAATACTTCTGTTTAAAAACCCCATCATATATTCAAGACTATAAAGTCCAAGAAAACTTCCTATGATATGGTTTGTAAATACAAAAGAACACCTTATAAAGAAAATAAAAATATTTTGAGAAAATAAACCTTCAAAACTTACAAAATAATGGATTTGTTCGATAATAAAAAATCCTAAACATGCATAAAAAAGACTCATATAAGTACTCATATACGAGGATTTCATTCTATTTCCAATATTATGAGCATTATGTTTTACAAATTCCTCACAAATTGCAAAAATATAAAGACTTAAAAAAGATATAACTAAAGAATTTTGATCAACAAACTCGATATGATCACTCAATAAAAGAAGAATATATGCGAGTATTCCACCAACCGATAAAGAAATAAATGGACCTTTGAAAGCCTTAAATTTCATAGAAACGGACTTTAGGAATAAAGTCCGCCTGAGGCACGTTCTAGAAATTTCCACATTTGCAAATCAGCATACTCTGGGAGTATAATAATTTACGAAACAGGAACTTTGATCTAAAACTTGCTTGGCGGCAGTTATATAGTGATGAGACCTGTTTCTTTACATATATATCTTTTAGTGATAAATCATCATAACATAATTTAAAGATTTATGCAAATATGTAATATTTTTATATTATGTCAAATTGTAATAATCTCTCTTGATATGTAATATCAAATTAAACTTAAAATATATGATTGGCTATTTGAAAGGAAAAGTGATTTTGACAACAGAAAGAAGTGTTATTTTAGATGTATCTGGAGTTGGTTATGAAATATTTCTCCCAAATAATTTTTTGAATAAAATTTCAAAAAATCTAGAATATGAAATGTGGACACATACTTATGTAAAAGAAGATATTTTAGCTCTTTATGGCTTTGAATCAAGAAATGACAAGATCCTATTTACCAAAATAATAAACATATCAGGCATCGGTCCAAAAACAGGACTTGATATCATAGGAACTCCCAGAGAAACTCTCCAAAACGCTATAGCATGGAACGACCACTCTCTACTTACAGCAATACCCGGAATCGGAAAAAAAACTGCCGAAAAACTTCTAATCGAGCTTAAATCTATATTCGAAAAACATGTCGAACCAATGGACATAAAAACAAGTTCTGGAGTAAAATCTCTTGATATAGTAGGAGCCTTGGAAAATCTTGGATTTAGAAAAGAAAATATAATAAAAGTGCTAAATTCGATGCCAAATGACATAAATTCTGAAGAAGAAATACTGAAATATGCTCTACGTGAAATGAACAAAACAAAAATATAGTTTATGAAAAAACAAATTTACTATCTAGCAGGAATCGGAGGAATAGGACTTTCTAGTCTTGCAATGCACCTTCATTCACGAAATTACAAAATTTTTGGAAGTGATAAAGAAAATTCAAAAATAATACAAGATCTTAAAAATGAAGGAATTGATATAAATTTAGATCAAAACGGAAAAAAACTTGAGGAAGTAATAAATGAAAATGGTAAAGAGAATGTAATTTTTATTTATTCAAATGGACTTCCAAATGATAATTTGGAACTTAAAATGGCCAGAAAATATAATCTTAAATTGCAAACTTATCCCGAAGCCCTTGGAAACTTAATAAGAGGGGATATTGTAATAGCAATCTGTGGTACCCATGGAAAATCCACAACTACTGCAATGATAGCAAAGATAATGCTTGAATCAGATCATAAATGCAATGTAGTAATAGGAACAAAAATGAAAGAACTCAAAGGCAAAAATTATCATGTAGAAAAAGATAGTCCATATTGGGTGATAGAGGCAGATGAGTACAAAGAAGCTTTTTTACATTACAATCCAAGATTTGTAATACTACCTGCTTTGGAACCAGATCATTTAGATTATTACAAAACACCTGAAAATTATTATCTGGCTTTTAGTAAATTCTTTTCCAATATGCCAAAAGAAGGAGTAATAATTACTCATAAAAACCTTCTTTCGAAAGAAAGTTTTAAAATTCGAAAGATAGACTCAATTATTGTAACTCCTGAGGACAATTTAAAATACGAACTTCCTAAACTTAAACTTCCTGGTGAACACCTCAGAAACAACGCCAAACTTGCTCTTTTATTTGCTCAAATCTTTGGAATAGGTGAAAAACATACTTCAACGTCTTTAAGTGAATTCAATGGAACATGGAGAAGATTTGAAATACTTGGAAAATATAAAACAGGTAGCCTTATTATAACTGATTACGCACATACTCCAACCGAAATTGATACTACTTTAAAAGCCACTCGCGAAGGTTATCCAGATAAAAGAATTATTTGTATATTCGAACCTCACCAAGCTTCAAGACTTATTACTCAATTTGATGCATTTACAAGTTGTTTTGATAGGGCTGATATAGTTTTAATTCCATCAATTTATTATGTACGAGATAATTTAGAAGATAAACGTAAAGTTACTCCAGAAATATTTATAGAAAAATTAAAAACAAACTACCCAAGAAATGGAAATGTAAAAATCATAGATTATGAAGACGCCAAACTTGTAGAGGATTTTATAGATGAAAATACAAACGAAAATGATGTAATAATGTTTATAGGAGCCGGACCAATAGATGATTTAGCTAGAGAGCTTTTAAACTAAACTTTAAAAAACTCTCTTACACTTTTTTCTATCTGTATTGCAAAATCTTGTAATTCGATTTCAAAAAAATTTGCCAAAAATATATAAGTGTCTTTAACCATGTGAGGTTCACAAATTTTACCCCTATTTGGTTCTGGTGCAAGATATGGGGCATCTGTCTCTATAATAATACGGTCTAATGAAATTTGTCTAATAGTTTGTCTGAGTGATTCAGAATTTTTAAAAGTAATAATCCCTCCAACCCCAATTTTATTTTTTGAATTGATTGAAAAAAATTCAGTAACTTCATCAAAAGTCCCTGTAAAACAATGCCAAACAGATTTCACTTTAGGAAAATCTTTCAATATTTCAAAAGCATCTTTTATACAATCTTCTCCATTTTTACCATTTCGAAAATGCAAAATAACAGGCAAATCATTATTTTGTGCTATTTGTAATTGTCTTTGGAAAAGTTCAAACTGTACATCTCTATCTTCAGGATGCCAATAATAATCAAGCCCTGTCTCACCAATTGCCACTATTTTTTTATTTTTAGCCAAATTTTCAACTAAATCTAATAAATCTTCAGGAATCTTTTTATAATCAGAAGGATGCAATCCCGCCACATGTAATATTTGATTTGGCCAATCAAAAATTTCTATTTTCTCGAATTCTTCCAAAGATAAATTTAAATTTATAACTTGGGAAAGACCGCTTGAAATGGATTTCTCCAATAATTCCTTACAAGAAATACCAAGTTTTTTTGAAACAGACCATAAATGACAATGGGTATCTATAAACATAATTTTGATTTCAAGATAAATCTTACAATAATTATTAGTTTACGTAAATGCCAGAGATTCATTAAATTCAATTATTTACGATTTAATACCAGTTTATGAAAGTTATTTTATGTTATACTGATATGATTAAATTATTTCATGAAAGAACTGGTTTCATTTATAACTTCCATAGACGGCCTATCCCTAATAATGCAATACATAGTGGGATTCTTACTTGCAAGCGTTCCAGCTCTTGTTTGGGGATACATATTTTTTAAAAAAGACAGAGATTCCAGAAAATCTCTACTTATCTCTTTTCTTGGAGGAATATGTTCGGTAATCCCAATCATGTTGTACATGAATATTTGGGGTAATTCGATATCATTTTTAGGACAATACCTACCTCATACGAACATCTTTTCTTTCTTACAAAATTTAGTGGGAAGTAAAACGATAACGAGCTTCTTTCAGTTTTCACTTATAAATATAGCTATCGCTTTTGGGTTTTTTATAATAATCGCTTTAGCTATTTTAATACTCAGACTTATATTTATAAAAGATTCAAGAGTGGCTTTATCAAGTGTAATAGGTAGAAGTTTTGAAACCCCTTTCCAATTTATAATAATTGGATTTCTAGTCTCAATTACGGCTTTTTATCTAGATTTTTCAATAAATAAAGCTATTTGGTATTTCATACTGGTTGGGGCAATGGAAGAATATGTAAAGTTCCTTGTTCTTAGATTCTTAGATGACGGTAACTATAAAGGTATAGATGATGTTATTTTACAAAGTGTAATGATTGCTCTAGGTTTTGCGTTTTTTGAAAACATTATATATTTTGTCGATAAAATATGGTTAGCAAATTGTAGTCTCTCTGAAATCAAAACCGGTATATGCCTTCAAAATCCAACCACCGGAATTTACATAAAACAAATAGGTGTACTATTACTTCCATTTATATTTAGATCTTTATTCTCAACAGTTGCTCACGTTATATTTTCTGCTATCTTCGGTTATTTTTATGGACTTGCGTACTTTAGAAAACTTTCAAGCGATATTGATGAAAGCAATGAAAATCAAGTAAGTATAATTTGGAAATTACTAAACCTAGGAAAACAAACTTTATATTGGGAAAGAACTGTAATAATAGGTCTTATTTTATCTATGGGTATACATGCATTATTTAATATAATACTTGAGATGAATGCAGCATATTTGATTGTTCCTTTTTTAACAGGCGGATATCTTTTAATAGATTATTTTATAAGTATTAAACATGCTCTCAAAAATGAGGGATTACTTGATGACGACCTTAAAGTTGCTCCTACTTTTTCAAAACTACTTAGAAATATCGAAGTATTAAAAATGTTCGAAGATAAACTTAAAAATCAAGTAGAAATTCTTGAAAAGAAAAGAGCTTCCGAACATTTACAAGAAAAAGTGAGCGCTCTTACTAAATTTGAAGAACAAATAAGAGCTGATGAACGTCATAAAATGGAAGAAAATCTAAGAAAAAATAGTCTTTATCTAAATACAAGACCTGGACAAGAAATGCCATCACTAGGTTAAATTATCCAAGTTCTTTCAATCTTTTTGACACATCTTTATTGAAAGGTTCCATCTTAATAAGTTGTGTAAGTACTTTTTTCAAATTCTCTTTATCATCTACTTTTTCATAAAAAGTACGAAGCATGTGCCAATAATCTTTATTTCTTCTTTCTTTTGCCTCAATAGATCTCATAATTGCTATAGCTTCGTGTATTTCCTCCATATCATGAAGTACTTTGGCAAGATGGTAATGTCTGTGAGTTGAATCTTTATCCAAAAAGATAGCTTTTTCTTTTTCTATTTCATAAGCTTCTTTAGCAAGTGGAAGTTTATTTTGAAAATAAAGAGAATGACCAAGGTTTGTATAAAGAACACTTGTTGGTTTAGTAAGTTCCAAAAGTCTTATATAAAGAGTTTCTGCTTTAAAATAAAGCTCATCATGAAGATAAGAAAGAGCTAACCTACTTATAACTTCTTCATTATCAGGGTCTTCAGCGAGTGCATTTATAAGTATTTCTTGAGCTCCTTTAAAGTCTTTTGATGCATTGAGTGTATCGGCCTTTCTAATCATTTTCGATATAGTTCCAACTGTTTCTGTTGTGTAATCTTCTTGATTTTCCTCAAGCCATTCTTTAAACGATCCATGTTCTCTCTCAGAAGAATTAATAGGCGCTTCTTCAAGTGGAATTTGTATTTTAACATTAAAATCTTTTGCTATTTCATCTATACCTTTTTCTATTTTTTTTATCTTTGCCTTCCTAAAGAATAAAATCGATCCAAAAGAAACGGCCAGACCAAAAGAAATAATAATACTTATGACTATACTTGAAACACTAAGTTGTGTGATAAATTCTTTCATAATTTAAGTAAACTTAAGGCATACCATGGATACTCAAAATGATGATGAGAAATATGATCTTTTTGATTCATTATATCTTCAACAATCCTTATGAGTTTTATAATACCTCGATAATGAGGCTTTGAAATAGAAGCAGATTTGAGTTTGTTTTGCAATATGAAATATAAAAAAAGAAGAGAAAATTCAAGGATAGCTTTATCTTTTTTATGTTCATATATAAATGCAAAAATTGGTGGATAATTTTTAGAAAAATCTAACTTTGTATACTCATTGTAATAAGTTTTAAATTTATCCAATACTTCATTATCAATTTTTTTTGCAATTTCAGGATATGTATTTAAAAATCCTTCAATATTTACATCATAACTTTCAATATTATTTTCTTTTCTAACAAGCTGAACTCTAGACATGACTGTAGAAGGAAGTTTATGGATATTTGATGTTGAAAATAAAAACAAACTATCCAAAGGTGGTTCCTCCAAAATTTTTAATATTGCTTGAAGCGAAGTATGTGGAGCATTTTCTATATTGTGAATTATTGCTATTTTATATTTTGCAAAAGACTTATAAGAAAAAAACATTTCAAGCTTTCTAACTTCATCAATAACAAAGTCTTCACCTTTTAACTCTAAAATATCATGCTTTGATTTAGTTTCATTAAGCAAAATATCCAATATTTCAGCAATATCTGTGTCTATATTCGAATGCAAAGGTATTTCAAACAAATAAGCATGTGATATTTCTTTTGCACCTTGTTTTCTTATCTGTTTTTTGAAATCACCTAAAAAGATCATACTGTTTTTTGAAAAAAACCAAAAATGGTAATTATAACGCTTATAAAACAAACATACATGAATACAAGTTTAGTCATCGGTAAAAGATCTACAAAATGAAATACAAAAAATAAAATAATTAAAGAAATATTTACCCATGCATACATTACTTTTTGTTTGTCATTTTCTATTACACTTTTTTGGGTTTTAAGTTTATTTATTGCACTCTTAAAGTCAAAAATTTCTTTTTTTGAAATCGGGATTATCTTTTGAGGCATAAGACCCATGGCCTTTACCAAAGAAAATGCTTCTTGAATAGAAGGTGCTTCTACCTGACCTTCTTTAGCTTTATTTTCTTTATCGTAAGCTTTATATGAATACGTACTTAACATAATTGACTTTTTTAAAAGAAATTGTGTTTTACTTTACACACCAAATTATAAATGACTAATGTAAATTTGCCAGAAATTAGTAAATTATTAATCCAAATAATTATTGAATAATTCCCCCTCCAAGTACTTCATTTTCATCGTAAATTACAGCAAACTGGCCCGGTGTAATCGCACGTACAGGATTATCTAAAGTAAATTTATAAGTATTTTCATCTATCTTTTTAAGTTTCCCTATTTCCCCAGAATGGTGGTTTCGAATACGTATATTTAATTTTTTATTCAATTTCACTGATCTAAAATACGGATCTTTTATAACTATCTCGTTTTGAAAAAGATCACCTTCTTTCCCAACATAAAGAGTATTTGTTTTTCCATCTTTTTTTATCACAAAAAATGGCTCATTTTGACCACCAATATCTATTCCTTTTCTTTGTCCTATAGTGTATGATCCAAGACCTTCATGCTCACCTATAACCTCTTCATCGAGTGTTTTAATAGATCCTTTTTGAAATAACCCCTTTGTATATCTTTTTAAAAATTCAGTGGGTTGTTTTTCTTTATAAAAACAAAGACCCTGACTTTCTTTTTTACTTTGGGGAAGAGGAAGTCCTGCGTCTATAGCTATTTTCCTTACTTCATCTTTTGATGAAAAATGACCTATTGGAAACAAAATTCTAGAAAGTTCTTCATTTGAAAGTTTATGTAAAAAATATGATTGATCTTTTTCTTTATTATTTGATGCAAGAAGCATCATTCCAGAATTTTTTGGAATAACCGAAAGTGTTTGTGCATAATGACCAGAAGATATATATGAAACTCCAAGCTTGTCAGCCAACTTCAAAAATGCCCCAAACTTAATGTTTTTATTGCACTCTACACAAGGGTTTGGAGTAAGACCTTCTTCAGATTTTTCTATAAAATAATCAACTACTTGTTCTTTAAAAAGATCTGAAACTGACACAACATGAAAATCTATTCCCAAAAAACTACAAACTTCTCTTGCTACTACTATATCTTCAAGAGAACAACATTTATTATCTTGTTTTTTAGCTGTAGCTCTATGTGGATCAACCCAATATTTAAAATTTACACCAATTGGTTCAAAACCTCTTTTTTTTAAAAGATATGCACACACAGAGGAATCAATACCTCCAGACATCCCTACTAGAACTTTTGGTTTCATATAATATAATTGAACCTTATATTTATACCTTTCACTTCATTGCCCCAATCCTAGTCTAACATATACGACCAGTATCACTAAAATCGTTATAGGTATAAATATAAAATGATTAAATTATTACTTCAAAGTAGCTACTATTTCTTCAGCTGTCTTAGCTCCTATACCTCCAATCTTGGTAAGGTCATCAACGGAAAGCTTCGCAAGTATAGAAACATCTTCAATTCCTGCTTTAATAAGTTTTTCTTTCACTGTATCTTTCAAAGGCAAATCTATCACTTTACCTTCTTTCAGCATTTGTTCTGAAACTTCTACTTTTTCTGAAACTTTTGATTCTCCTTTTTCAGATATAGATTTTACTTCTATATCCCATCCAGTAAGTTCTCCTGCAAGATACACATTTTGACCTTTTTTACCAATAGCTTGAGGCCTAAAAGCATCTTCAACATAAACAACTGCTTTTTTCTTCTTCTTATCAAGATCAATTTCTTTGATTTCAGCAGGGCTCATTGAAGATTTTATAAATTTTATTGGGTCTTCTGAAAAAGGTATTATGTCTATCATTTCTCCTGAAAGTTCATTTATTACACTTCTTATACGTACACCTTTTTGTCCGACACAAGCTCCTACTGGATCGACTTTTTCATCAGTTGATGAAACGGCGATTTTTGTTCTAAGACCTGGAGTTCTTGCAACTCCTTTTATCTCAACTATACCTTCTTTTATTTCAGGAATTTCTGCTCTAAATAAAGCTTCCACAAGTTTTGGATGAGATCTTGAAATAAGAAGTTTAGGCCCTTTACCTTCTCTTATAACTTTATGAAGATAAACTTTTAATCTCTTACCATTATAATAATTTTCACCTGAAATTTGTTCTTCTCTTGGAAGAAGTACTATATTTTTTTCTATTTCAAGATACACATTTTTACCTTCAACTCTATGTACTTGAGTATTTACAAGTTCATTTTCTCTTTCTTTAAAATGATCGAACATATGTTCTCTTTCCTTTTCATGTATTTTTTGAAGGATTACTTGTTTGGCAGCTTGTGCAGCTATTCTTCCGAAACTTTCTGGAGTTACTTCTTCTTCAACTTGATCTCCTTCTTTGGCATTCTTCTTAAGCTTTTTTGCTTGAGATTCAGTCATTTGAAGATTTTCATCTTCAACTTTTTTAACAACATCATAAACAAGGAAAATCCTTATAGCTCCTGTATCAAGATCAATATCTACTTTTATATTTTGTTCCTTATTTCCATAATCTTTTCTATAAGCAGTTCTTATCGCTGAAGCAATTGCATCCAAAACTTCTTCTTTGGCTAAATTTCTTTCTATACAAAGCTGATTTATAGCTGCAACAAATTGTTTATTCATATTATTTGAGGTTAGTAATTTATTTTAGAAAAGAAAATTTCAGGTACTAAAATCTATTAGTATCTGTAGGTTACCTTATTTATACATCATTTAAGTAAAAAGTAAAGAAAAATCAATTTTTAAAAGTCTAAAACAAATTTTAAATATGCAAAGTTACTTAATTTTTTCTAAATTTTATGCTATAATTGTAGGATTATTTAATTTTTATGAAAATTTCTTTCCTTGGGGCAGCCAAAAATGTTACCGGATCTAAACATCTAATAGAAGTAAATGGTAAAAAAATACTTCTAGATTGCGGTATGTTTCAAGGTCATCACAGAGAATCAGACAATTGGAATCATGAACTCCTTACCGATCCAAAAACTATAGATGTAATGATTCTTTCACATGCCCACATTGACCATTGTGGACTTATTCCTTATTGGGTAAAAAAAGGATTTTCAGGTCCAATATGGTGCACTCTAGCGACTCGTGATCTTTGTAATGTAATGCTCCCAGACAGCGCATATATACAAGAACAAGATGCCGAATATATAAATAGAAAACTTCAGAAAAAAATGGGTAAAGCAATTCCTCCTCTCTATACTGTAGAAGACGTTGCTCCAGCAATAAAACTTATGAAAGGGATTAATTATTATGAAACTATCAATTTATTTCCTGGTATAAAATTCACTTTCTACGATGCAGGACATATTTTGGGATCAGCTTTTGTGGTACTTGAAATAGAAGAAAACGGAGAAAATAAAACCCTCGTATTTTCAGGAGACATAGGAAGGCCTGGAATGCCAATCATTAGAGACCCTGATATATTTGAAAAAGCTGACTTTCTGATAACCGAATCAACTTACGGAAACCGTCTACATGAATCTCTTTCAGGAAGCGGACATGAACTTGCCGAAGTTATAAACAGAACTGCAAAAAGAGGTGGTAAAGTTATCATTCCATCATTTTCTGTAGGAAGAACTCAGGAACTTATCTATGAACTCCATTTACTTACAGATTCCGGAAAAATCCCGCAGATCCCAATAATAGTTGATAGCCCACTTTCATGTAACGTAACATCTATTTTCCAAATGCATCCTGAATGTTATGACGAAGAAATATATAAAGAATTTATACTAAATCATCAAAATCCTTTTGGTTTCAATAACTATACATGCAATATAGAAGCATCCGGATCAAAAGCATTAAACACCCGACTTGAACCAATGATAATAATTGCCGCAGCAGGAATGGCCACAGGTGGAAGAATAGTTCATCATCTACATAACAATATAGAGAATCCAAAAAATACAATTTTATTTGTAGGTTATCAAGGAGAAGGGACTCTTGGAAGACAAATAAGAGATAAAAATAATCCTGTAACAATACTTGGAGATTCTCTTCAAGTACGTGCAGAAATAACAGCGATAGACGCATTCTCAGCGCATGGAGATTATGAAGAACTTATTAAATGGACTGAACCTATGAGTAAGACTCTTAAAAAGATTTTCTTAGTACATGGTGAAGAAGAAGCAATGATTTCATACAAAGAAAAACTTAATCAAAAATTTCCTATTGCAGTTGTAGAAATACCAAACAAAGGTGAAAGTTTCGAGGTTTAGGAAATGATCATTAATTACATTAAGAAATAGGCGCTAGTTTCTGCAAGTCTTTTGGAATGGGCTTTTTCGACTAAGTTCAGTATTTATAGTATAAAATAAGTACTTTTTTACCTTTTTACCCCGTGTTTATGCACAATATGTCAGTTCTTGACTGGGTAGCTTATGTACTTCTTGTGGTAGGTGGTCTTAACTGGGGTCTTGTTGGATTCTTCCAATTTGATCTAGTTGCAACTCTATTTGGAGACATGACTATGGTCTCAAGAATAGTCTATGCTCTTGTCGGACTTTCTGCGGTGTACAGTCTCTTCATGTGTTCAAAATGCAAAGGATAGTAAATAGGTAAGACTCAAAATAGAGTCTTTTTTTAAATCTCCTCAATTTAAACTTGTTTAGGTTGGGGAGATTCTTGATTTGATCCAATTTTTATCAATCTAATTTTTCTTCTTAACTCGATTTGGATAAATAAATTTTCTAATTTAACAGGATCTAAAATTTCCCAACCTGACGAATATAATTTCCCTTCAAATACAAATTCTTTTCCATCATCACAAGATAATACAGGATTCCCTTTATCATTTATTCTAACGCACTTAATAACTATTCCTTTCAGATCACCTCTGCCTTCTTTTCTTATAAAATAGTCTCCCTCTTTCAAAGGCAAAAGTTCATCTTTACTTTCAAAGTTTTCCATAATAAAAATTATCGATAGGATTTTATTTATAAATATAGATTTGTAAAGTGAATCAATAAATAATAAATATTTACATCATATTATTAAATTTTTTGTGTTCATACTCTCTATAATATTTAATAATTAAAATTATTCCACTAATTATAGATATTGCTGTAACTACCCAGATTCCTATGGCTACTTCTTTATGTATACCCATTACAAATTCATTACCGTAAAAAAACAGATCGGGAATTTTATACATAATCGCTCCAAATGCCCCCGAAACTCCAGCTATGACAGAATGAATATACAATATGACCTGTTGCCGAATAGATAATAATTTCATAAAAAATGGTTAGTAATAAATTTTAATCGAACTTTTTCAAAAACTCCCATACATATTTACCTGCATCTTTTGGCCAAACATGAGGATAGTATGAATTGTCCCACCAAGCATTATCTATGTTATGAGGACAGAATATAAATTCTCCGTCAGGGGAGCATGAAAGATAACTTTCACAATTGAATTTCGCAGGTTCCACGGGCATTTTCTCAGTACTGCATTTATTTTGAGAAATCTTTTGATCAATATTCATAAGAGCTTCTCCGTATAGTGACAAATTATCTTTTGGATTGTGCATAGTAAGAGCATTTACTGTACCTCTACATGTATTTTTTGTAGTCCCTCCACCGATAGTTCCAATGGCACGAATTATATCTCCCCGAACACATGAAAGTGAATTGGTAAACCAAGCACCAAGCGAGTAACCCACAACATAAACTCTATCTAAATCTATACAATATTTATTTCCAAATTCTATAACTAATCGATCAAATAATGCAAAATCACGAATTTTATCATTTTTATCATTCTGATCCTTCCAAACTCCACCAGGTTGTCTTCCATCTGGATAGATGATAAATGCTTTTCCTTGAGCTGCTTCTTCTACTCCAAGATATGTTCGCAAATATGAATTTGTATTAGTACGACCATGAATAGCAAAAATAATAGGATATTTTTGAGTTTGTATATAATTATCAGGAATAACTGTTATAAAATTTCTTTCTGTACCGTTTAATTTTATAGATACAGGTTTTGTAGAAGGAGGTTTGATTCCACAACCAAAAGACTTTCTATCATCTATATTTTCTTTCAATTTCCCTTGTTTATACTGACCTATTCGATAAACAATTTCTGCCATTTGACCACGTGTAATATTATCCTGTGGAAGATATAAATATTTTAAAAAAATCATATTTTTATCTGCAAAATCGACATACGGGGAAAACCAATCCTCAGAAGAACTACTAAAATCACCAGAAACTTCAAGTCCCAAAAATGCTATTTTCAATGCTTCGGCAAAATTGACATTATTATTTGGTTTGAAAGTTCCATCACTATAACCCGAAACCACATTTTTTTCTTTTCCAAAACAAACAAATGGAGAAAACCAATCGGTTTTTACATCACTAAAACAATCTATATATTTTAGATCTTTTTCGTCGAATTTTCCTTTCAAAATAATCTTCATCATTTCAGCTCTAGTTACCGATTGATAAGGTTTATAAGAACCATCACTAAATCCTCCCACCACCCCTGCATTTTCCAAATATTCTATTGCTTCTTTATACGGATAATCTGAAATATCTCTAAATCCAAAAGTTTCTTTTGGAAATAAAGATAGACAAAATCCCAACAAAACGTAGACAGCAAGCTTTTTCATATCTAATATTTAGGATGTCGATTTATATTAACTTTAAAACTTTATGAAAGAAATAAAATCAATCAATGTTCTATCTTTAGGGCTACACATGGGAATCTTTTTTGGTTTTCTAAACATTGTAGCTTCTCTTTATATGACACTTATCTACCCTTTATTAGTAGGTCAAAGTGTACCTTCTTTTGGTAATATACTTATGGCAGTTGGAAATAACCTCGTACTTGGTTTATTAGTTGGATTTTTAGTAATTGGACTACTTGGAGGACTTTTATATAATATTTTTGCAAAAATATTAGGAGGAATAAAAATAAATCTTGAATAATATGGATCTTAAAAAATTAAAATCTGAGTTTCTAAAAGAACTTGAGACCGTTTCAAATACTAAAACTCTTTTGGAACTTGATGTAAAATATTTTGGAAGAAAACAAGGAATACTCACAGAAGCCCTTAAAGGAATTAAAGATCTTCCTGAAAATGAAAGAAAAACTTTTGGAAATGATTTGAATGTTCTCAAAAATGAACTTTTTGAGAAATTTGAAGAAAAGAAAAGATCTTTTGAAGATACTATAGAAACAAATGATTTCGATGAAACTTTAGAACTTCCAAAAACAAAATGGAATGGATCAAAGCATCCTTTCAATATTGTACTTTCTGAAATAATTGATATTTTCACAAGAATGGGGTACTGCGTTGTGGATTCTCCAGAACTTGATAGTTCATACCATAGTTTTGACGCACTAAATTTCGCAAAAGATCATCCCGCAAGAGATACCATGGATACTTTCTACGTCGGCGGTGGAGACGAATATTTACTTCGCCCACATACTTCAAGTATGCAAAACAGACTTCTTAAAAAATTTAAGGGAGAATATCCGATAAGAGCGATAATTCCTGGAAAAGTTTTTAGAAATGAAAAAATTGATTCTACTCATGACGTAGTTTTCCATCAAGTAGAAGGTGTATTTGTAGACAAAGGAATCACAATGTCTCACCTTATTTGGACACTCAAAACTATATTGTATGAATTATTTGGAAAAGAAATGAAAATAAGAATAAGGCCAAATTTTTTCCCGTTTGTAGAACCTGGAATAGAACTTGATATTTGGTATCCTCCAAAAAATAAATGGATGGAAATGCTCGGAGCCGGGATGATCCACCGGAATGTCCTAAAAGAAGCAGGAATTGATCCAGATATATATTCAGGATTTGCCTTCGGCATGGGGCCTGGAAGAATGACCATGATAAAATACGGTCTTTCTGATCTTAGAAACCTAATGAGCAATGACGTTAGATTTTTGAGTCAGTTTAGATAATTATTTTGAATTAAATTATATCAATTTCTACCAGTATTAAAAAGTGATGAATTTGCATAATTAAAGATTTAACTATGTATTAATATTTAATAATTTTCGATTTTCTTTAATTTAACCTCATCTTTTTCATATTCTGCCTTTAAAACAAAATTAAACTTATCTGACGTTATACAAAATTCAAAATCCTCTTCTGGATGAGAATTAATTAAAGGATCAAAGAAAGGTTTTGATATACTTGAATTACGGATTCTATTTTTTATTTTCTCAAAATCTACTTTTTTATTCAATAGTGATGATTTGAGATAATTAGCAAAAATCTCATCTTCCCCTATAATATTAGGATAGATTCCTGTACAAACAAAAGAAATATCATTAGGTTTCTTTTGTTGTATATATTTTACAACTGCACCACAATTAACAAAACTTCCTGTTATAACTTCATTCGATCTGTTAAATGAATTTATTAATCCTTGTGTTCCTAAAGTTGTAGTAAATATTATTGTTTTATCTCTAAAATCTCCCTGTTGTAATTGAAATGGACTATTTCCATAATCAAATCCTGCTTGGATATATCCATTTCGTTCTCCGATCAGTATATAATTAGAATTATTCTTTTTTAGATTGTATGCATTATCCAATTCTTTAGTAACAATAATCTCTTTAGCCCCCATACTAGAAATATAACAAACTGTAGTGAAAGCCCTGAAGACATCTATTACGACAGTTAATCCTTTAGCTTCTTTAGCTTGTTCTACGCCATATAAGATATTGATTTTCATTCAGATAAATTAATTATATAAAATATACTATTGATAATTTATCTAATAAGAATATATTTTCTTATGAGGTTTATATCATAATTTTTATTGTATGCAAAGTTTGAAGATTTCTGCACTAGATGATATTCCTTTTATTAATGAAGGAGATGATTTAGCGGAAATTATTCTTTCTAAATATCCCAATATTGAAGATGGAGATATTTTTATCATAGCTCAAAAAATTGTATCTAAAGCGGAAGGAAGAATTATTCAACTTAGTAATTTAACTGTATCAAAAGAAGCTCAGAAATTAGCTGACAGAACAGGGAGAGATCCAAGATTTTGTCAAGCGGTGATAAATGAATCAAGTCAAATTATTGAGGTAAAAGGTAAAGTTATAGTTGTAAAACACAAAAATGGTATGGTATGTACTTCTGCTGGTATAGATAAGTCTAATATAGATTCAAAAGAAGGTAATCAAGTTATTCTCTTACCAGAAGATCCAGATAGAAGTGCGCGTGTTATTAGAGAAAATATAGAAAGATCTACTAGAAAGCAAATTGCTGTAATAATTAATGATAGTTTAGGTCAACCAAATAGACAAGGTTCAACAGGTCAAGCTATAGGATTTTCTGGTATTAAACCTTTCCCTCCTACTAACGAAAGAAGAACTGATTTTTATGGAAACCCTTCTAATCCAATGAATAATATAATTGATGAAATTGCTTCATCTGCTTCCCTCTTGATGGGGCAAAGCAATGAAGGTAGACCAATTGTAGTCTTAAAAGGATTAAAATTTACAAGAGATTTACAGGCTAAGTTATCAGATATTCTAATCTAATAAATCTATGGAGGTTAAAATGATAAGTTCCGCTTTGCCCGAAACAGAAATCGTAGAAAGAAAAGGATTGGGTCACCCCGATACGTTAGCTGATGGTCTAGCTGAATCTATTTCAAATGCTTTTTCACAACTCACCATGAAAAAATTCGGAGCTGTACTTCATCATAATGTAGATAAATTAATGATAGGGGGAGGATTATAGACGAGACAATTTGGTTCTAGTCAAATGATTAAACCAGTTACTGTAATTACCGGCGGAAGAATGAGCTCTTCATTTGGAGATGAGGAAATTGATATTCCTGAATTACAAAAGACGGTTATTAAAGACTATTTAAAACAAGTTTTACCTAATTTTGACACTGATAATGAATTATCTGTTATTTCAAAAACTACTGATCATTCGATAAATCCTCTTTGGTATCGTCCTAAAACATTGAACGATCTACCTGATCATTTTAATCCTTGGGCAAATGACACTTCAGTCGTCCTTTCTCATTGGCCACTTACGTTAACTGAAAGATTAACATTGGCTTTAGAAAATTATTTTTTTGTATCCCCATATAATCCAAAATTACCTTTTGTAGGTCAAGATATAAAGGTTATGAGTGTAAAACATGGAAATAATATTAATGTTACAATGTGTATACCTTTTATAGTCAGAGAGGTCAAATCTATTGAAATGTATTTTGAATTAAAAGATCAAATACATCAAAATATTCTTGGACACGCTAGAGAAATTATTGAAGATAACTACAATATTAATTTAACCATTAATTCTCAGGACAAAAATCATCATAGACCTACACCGTATATTACTGCCACTGGAAGTTGTATAGAATTTGGAGAAGAGGGATGTGTAGGTCGAGGAAATAGAGTTGATGGGCTTATTTCTATTCTAAGACCGAGTAGTGTAGAGGCTCCTTTTGGTAAGAATCCAGTATATCATACGGGGAGAGTTCATTCTTTTTATGCTTCGGAAATATCTAAAGCAATTTATTCATTATATGGAATTTCAAATACGACTATAGTAAAAACTACCATTGGAGATGAATTATTTAATCCAAGTAATATAACTATATTAGCTTTGGAAAGAAATAATGAATTTGTATCTAATAAAGAATTAAAAGATTTAATAAATTCCATTTTTAACAAAAGAGATCATCTTAAAGCAATTATGAATGGATATTTAATACCTAAATCATGGTAAATATGCCAGAAATTTTGACCTTAGAAATTGGTGGAGAAAAAGTAGATATAATCAGTGATCAAAATTTAGATTTTTTATTTAACAACCATGACTCGTTTAGTAATGTTATACCAGGTTTTTCATTAGTAAATAGGCTTCTATCCAATGAATCAACTCGGTCAACTTTAATTTTAAATGATGGAGAAAATGTTAGCTATGAAAAAAAATCTAATACCATTGTAGAATTAACAATGCCTTTTCAGAAAATAAGTGGACAAGTGATTACTTATGCGGCATATCCATTGACTGAATTTATTCGACAACTCAATTATAAGCTCACAGTACATGCGGCTTCGGTAACTTTAGATAATAATGGTATTATAATTTTTGGTAAAGAAGGTGCTGGTAAAAGCACATTAGCAATAGAATTATGCAGAAGAGAAAATGCAAAATTAATAGGTAACGATTTGACGATATTTGGTTTAGATAAAAATGATGTTTTAAATGTATTTTGTGGAACAAAAATATTTTTCCTTCGCAAGGAGTCTGTAAGTAGAAATTTACCTGATCTATTGAAATTTTATCCACCTTCTGATTTGGATCAATGGAGACAAAAAATCTATCTTAAACCGTCTGAATTACAGGTAGAAATTGCTACTAAACCCTCTCCTATAAAAATTGCCCTTATAGTACATATAGATGAGTCTCAAAACCGACTTTTTGTTAAAGATGATAGCAATGATTTTACAACAAAATTAATTTTAAATGAAAATTTTACAAGATATATAAGAACTACATGCATTCCTGGGCTCGATGAAAATGGTAATTTCTTGTATTATATGCCCAGTTTTGATACAACAGAACTATATGAAAATAGAAATAAAATATTAAACAATCTTTTAACAAGAAATTTTCTTTATATTTCTGGACGAATAAAAGATATTATTGATTTTATTAAATCAACAATAATTGAACTATGAATATAGAATTTATACCTATAATTTGTGGATTAAATCTTAGACCATCTGTTGGGGCTTTTGGTTATGCATCGGTTTCAATATTAAGAGATGATGATGAATATATATTATTTGATGTTGGCGGATATGGAGTTAGGTCAATAATATCAAAACTTCGAGATCAATATAATATATCGAAGATTGTTATTTCTCACTTACATTTTGATCATTGTAGTAATATTGATTTATTTCAAGATATTCCTATTTATATTCATAAGAATGAACTAGATTATCTATGTAGTGAAAACTCAAAAAACGATAATGAAATCTATAGGCCTATGGAAAACTATATAAATAAGTTAAATATAAAAATCGTCGGTGCTGATTTGCAGATTAGTAATAGTGCAAATTTAATAAATACATTTGGTCATACCTCTGGACATATTTCATTAATATTTAAAATTGGGGATAAAAATTGTATCTTTGCAGGAGATGCTGTAAAAACTTTTACTGATTATTTAAATCCTCTCACTAACTCTAATTCATTTAATCATTCTGAAACTATTAAAACAAAGACTATGATAAAAAATAATTTTGATATAATAGTTCCAGGTCATTCATCTGTAATACAGGAAGGAATGATATCTAAGGAAATCCAATTATCATGGTTTTAAATTATTATGAAATATTTAATAGGTTTACCATCATATAATGAAGAAAAAACTATTAGTGATATTACAAATATAATTAATATTGGACTTACAAAATATTTGAAATTTAATGATACAGCTAAATTGTTACTTGTAGATAGTAATAGTTCCGATGATACAAAGTCTAGATTTATTAATACTAAAACAAAATATGAAAAAATTGTAATCAATAATCAATCATTACCTCGTGGAAAAGGTAATAATATATTTATTATATTTAAATATGCTATAGAAAATAATTTTGATTATGTATTACTGTTTGATACTGATTTGATATCTATACACCCTATATGGCTTAAAAAATACATAGAATGTATTTGTAAATATATGCCAGATCTTATAATTCCATCTTATACCAGAAATAAATATGAAGGTAGTGCTACAAATCATTTTGCTGTACCAATAATATATGGCCTTACGGGAATCTTTGTAAGACAGCCACTTGCAGGAGATTTTGCATTAAGTAAAGATTTTATTAAAGTATTACTAGAAAAAAATTTTCATCAGGATACATTATTATATGGAATAGATATATTTATTACTTATAATGCAGTTATTCATAATCGGAAATTTAAAATACTTAATCTAAATAAAAAAATTCATAAACCTAGTTTTCCTAACTTACCTATAATGTTTACTCAAATAGTAAATTCTCTTTTATTTCAAGTAGGAAAAATCATCCCTAGTAATAAAAAAATGCAACCTATCCATAATTATTTCCAAAAACAAAAAATCATATCTTCTTTTTCTCATAAAAAGTCAGCTCTTATATTGAGAGATGAATCCTTGATCTATGTTAAAGCCAATATCAAAAATTCTATTTATTATAAAATATTTTTGGAAATTATAAATAAACAAACAATAGAAGATGAAATATGGGCAAACATATTATATTTTACACTACTGAATGGGAAGCTATCAGAAATTGATATCCAATTATTAAAGAATTTGTATATTATTAGAGTAGTAGGATTTTGGTTTGAAATAGAAAACTCCTCGCAAGAACTAATTGAAAAAAGAATTGTTTCCCTCTCTAAATTATTATTTAACCTTATTCATAATACTAAATGAATTTTTCAGCATTAATTGGGAATCCCGTTAATCATAGTGTATCTAATTATTTATTTGTTGAATTTGCAAAAAAAGCTGGTATAGAGTATGGGCATTTAAAAATTAAAGTAGACTCAGTAAATAATATAGAATCTGCTTTTAATGCCTTAAAAATTCTTAAATTTAAAGGGTTTAATATTACATTACCCTATAAAATATATTCCTTAGAATTTCTTAATGATATAGATGATTCTGTTAAATTATGTGGGGCTGTAAATACTGTTAAAATAAATAATAACAAACTATACGGGTATAATACAGATTGCTATGGATTTATCAGTTCAATAAATTTGAAGCTTAAACGAATATCAAACAATGATAGAGTATTAATATTGGGTGCTGGAGGCGCTGCAAGGGCAGTTATATCAGAAGTTTGTAAATATACTCCAAATGTATGGATAACAAACAGAACAATAGAAAATGCTTTGAAACTAAAAGAGCAATTCAGCAATATTAAGAGTGTTTTGGATTTAAGAAATATTATTCCCTTGTTAATAGAAGAAAATATAAATTATGTTATAAATACAACATCTGTCGGTATGCCAAATATGGATTTCTCTCTAATTAATGAACATGATTTTCAATACCTTAAATCAAATGGATTTTTTAGTACACAGAAATATTTTTTTGATTCAATCTTTAACCCATTTTCAACCAAATTTCTTACTTTGGCACTAAATAACAATGCTAAAATATGCGGTGGTATGTATTGGATGATATACCAAGGGATTCGAGCATTTGAAATATGGAATGGATTGAAATTAAATTATTCAGAAGCAGAAATAGAGAATTTAAATACTTTTTTAAGGTCAAAAATATGAAACAAAACATAATTATTAGCATTATTAATGATGAAATTAGTTCGGATATAGACCTTTGTATGGAGTTTTGTAATCAATACAGTGTTACTCATCTCGAACTTAGGTCATTTAATAAAATTAATATATTAAACCTCCCCGATAAAGAACTTGTTAAAATAGCTACCAAAATACAAGCGAATGGTATTAAAGTAATTTCTATTGCATCACCTTTATTTAAATGGGATTTAAAAAGTAAAAAAATCTCCAATTTTTTTGGATTTAGAAAACAAAAATCTTCTTTATATTATAAAAAACGTATATATGAGGTAGCTAAAATATTCAATTGTCCTTATATAAGGATATTTTCTTATTTAGATAATCAAATTTTTCAGATAGATAAATTTCTCCAAGAATTATCAATATTAAATAATATGGGTCAAAAATATGGAATTAATTTGCTCGTTGAAAATGAACCAATATGTAATTTAAAGAGAATCAAAGATCTTAAACCAATATTAGACAGTAACTTTTCCAATGTATCAATATTAATTGATATTGGAAATGAATTTGAGTTATGCAAAAGATTTGAATTATCAAATTCTCATAAAAAATTGTTAAAATCATGTATTTATTTTCATATAAAAGATTATGATATAAGTTCATCTAAATATATAGTTTTGGGGGATGGTAATATTAATTATAAAAAGTATATTAATTATATAATTTCAAAATCTGAAGTTTCTAGTATAATCTTTTCTTTAGAAACACATACTTCTTCTAAAGAAGATACCATTTCTTCTTTTAAATTTCTAAAATCATTATGCCAAAAAAACTCAGAGTAGGAATTATTGGATGTGGTAATATATCATATAAACATTTTCAAGCAATTTCAGAATGTCGTGATTTTTTAAATTTAACAGGAGTTTATGATATAAATTCTCAAAAGAAAATTACATTTTCCAACAAAACAGGAGTATTTATATATAATACTCTGCAGGAAATTATCTATAATAATGATATATTATCTATTTGTACACCTCATGATTCACATAATTCTCTAATTAAAGATATCGTAATGAGGAATAAATTTTGTATATGCGAAAAACCTTTATGTATTTATTCTAAACATTTATATAATTTAACAAATAACCAACAAAAAAAAGTATTTTGTATATTGCAAAATAGATTTAACAATATAGTTGTTCAAGTTAGAGATATTATTAGAAAAAACAAATTAGGAAGAATTTTATATATTTCTGGTGCAACCCGTTGGTACAGAGATCAGAATTATTATCTTGAAAGTAGCTGGCACGGAAAATTAAAGAAAGAGGGAGGAATATTATATAACCAAGGAATACATTTATTGGATATAGCTCACTGGATATGTAATCTTGATATTAAAATTTCAACTATAGAATTTGTAAAAAAAAGACTCCTTAATTCTCAAATAGAAACAGAAGATTACATGAATATTGTAATGGAAAATAAAGGTATCCCCATAAATATAGAAATTTCGAATTGCGTAACTAATAAAAATTATGAAAATTCTATTCTTATAGTTGGAGATAAGGCGAGTATAAAAATAGGAGGTACTCATTTAGACCAACTTGAGTTTTCAACTTTGCCATTTTTTAATATTTTGAATAATGAATTTGATAAACAAGATATTTATGGAATAGGGCATATAGATAATTATAAAGCTATTTGTAATTATCTTTACGAGAATATAGAATCAGATTCTGTGTGCCATTTTGATGAAGCTATCAATTTGATTCAAAAAATAGAAGAAATTTATAATAAATCTAAATAATATGAACTTAGATATTCTTAATGAAATTGAGCAAGAATATGGTGAAGGTATAAAAGAAATATATAAATATTATTGGTTTAACCCATCATTAGCATTATTAAGAAGTATTGAAGCCTTACTTGTAAGAAAAGAAATCTATAAAATATTATCAAAGCAATCTCTTCAATCGTTAGAAATTGGAATAGGTAATTCTGTTTTCTCTCAAGCACTAAACCATATTTTTGATGAAGGAATTGATCAAAGTAAAAAGCAAATTGAAAGATCCAGAATATATGGTAAACATAAAAAGTATAATGAGGTAAGAATAGATGATGGTAGAGATTATTTTGATACCAATAAAGAAAGGTTTGATTTAATAGTTGTTAACTCTGTTCTAGAACATGTAAGTGAAATTCTTTCAGCTATTAAAAACATATTTTCATTAACGTCTAAAAATGGTGTTGTAATTATTACTTTACCTTTAAAACAAAATTTATTAACTGGATATTGCCCTCATGATCTTAAAGATATACATATTTCATTTAATAATGAATATTTAGATCATAAAAATTTATTTTCCAGGTCAAAATGGGAAGAATTATTCAAACAAGTTGGTTTTGAAATCGAAATCTCATATTGTTATTTATTTGAAAATACTTCAAGTTATATTCAAGCTTCATCATTTTTCAAAACAGAAGTTAATAACAGAATGATAAACATATGTCAATCAGATTTGATAAATATTTACAGAGAAACTTATTCTCTTTACCAGTATCGATTACATCGACCTTTTTTTAAAGAAGAACTTTCATTAGGACATGATGTTACCAAAATAGGAGATGGATTATTACTAGTAATTAACAGAAATTCTTCATAAATTAATTATGTTTAACTTTCGAAAAAATTATTTAAATAGAACTCGACTTATTTAAGCCCTCTCGTAATAAGTATTTGTATCTGTATTGATTCTTATTTTATCTCCTTGATTAATAAACAAAGGTACATTTACTACAAGTCCTGTCTCAAGAGTTGCAGGTTTATTTCCGCCTGTGGCTGTATCACCTTTCACCCCGGGAGGAGTTTCGATAACTTCAAGTACAACTTTTGGGGGAACTTCACAAGACACAACTTTGTCTTCGAATTTCATAAGATACACCTCCATTCCTTCTTTTAGATAAAGAACCAAATCTTCCATAAGATCCATTGGTAGAGCCACTTGTTCATATGTATCAGCTACCATGAAATGTACTTCATCTGAATCTTTATACAAATATTGAGCTTTTACCTTTTCTATATCCGCCCATTCAAATTCTGGTGTAGCAAAAGTTTTTTCTGTCACACTTCCATTTACAAGATGGCGAAGTTTTGTTTGCATTACAGATTTTCCACGACCTGTATGTACATGTTTATTTTTAGTTACCTGGTAAGGTTCACCATTGAACTTAATAACAGAACCTACTTTAAGATCACCAATTGAAAGAGCCATAAAATATTCATTAAGTCTAAAGTTTGCAGATTCTATATATACTCCGCTAGTACGTAACTGTCGCACTACATACGCTACGGATAATAGAATCTTGTTGATAGTTAGAACACTGTGAATCTACACTAATACTATAAGTTTGCAAGAATTTTGTCCTTCATGGCCAAGAGTTCTTCCTGAGAAGTGCTTTTTGGAATAATAAGTTCAGATAAATGCATTCCATTTGGGATCGGAATAAGGTGAAGATGAGTATGTGGTACATCAGTACCATAAACAAGCATTCCAACTCTTATGCAACCTGTAGCTTTTTCAAGCGCATGACAAAGAGGACGAGCAAATAACATTATTTTGGAAAGAGTCTCGTTATCATGATCGTATATTTTATCTACTTCTTTTTTAGGAATCACAAGAGTATGACCACTTTGCATAGGATGAATGTCTAAAAAAGCTATAAAATCATCATTTTCAGCAATTATATGAGCTGGAATTTCACGATTTATAATTCTAGTAAAGATAGTTGGCATAAGATTAAATTGTAAAGATTATACTAAAGTTATAGAATTAGTTTAGAATTTTATCAATTAAATATATTTATGGCTGATCTTGTAATTATCCAAGGGAGTCTGAATCCGAAGTCTAAAACCGCTATAGTAGTTTCGGAAACCGAGAAAGTTTTGAAAGAAAAAGGTATCGATTATGAAGTTTTGGATCTTAGAAAATTTAAATTGGAATTTTGTGATGGAAGAGATCTTTCCGAATACAATGAAGATATTCAAGAAATCTATAAAAAAATTGAGGCATCCAAAGTATTTATCATCGCGACTCCAGTGTATCAATACAGTATATCTGGTGTAATAAAAAATCTGCTTGATATAGTTGCCGATGCTATGGAAAATAAATTCATGGGGGTCATAGCAAATGCAGGAGGACAACTTTCATATCTTGCGCCTGCCGAAATGATGAAACTTCTTTCATACGAAGTAGGAGTTATGACTGTACAACCAACTGTATTTTCATGGTCAGGGGATTTTGATGAACAAGGGAGAATAAAAAACGAAAAAGTCCTTCACAAAATAAATGATATGGTGGAAAGTTTGGTGAGATTTATTAAGTAATTTTTTAATTTGTGCCTGATATTATTGAAAATAAATTAATTGATGCGATTGTCTCGCTTGATAAACAAGATAAAAACTTAATTTTGGAAGCTATTGTTTTTGCAAAAGAACATCATAAAAACCAGCTCAGAAAATCGGGTGAACCTTATGTGATACATCTTTTGGAGGTAGCTTATGATTTATTTGAAAGATATAAAGATCCTGTACTTACCGCCTCGGGACTTCTTCATGATACGGTTGAGGATTGTGAAAGTGTATGTATAAAAGATATTTATGACAAATTTGGTAAAGAAGTGGGATTTCTAGTAGATGCGGTGACAAAAGATTCTCTTACTTTTTACGATTTTCCAAAAATGAAATTTGAAGAAAAAACCGAAAGACTTATCTGGGCAGGAATGAAAGATGTCCGTTGTTTCCTCCTAAAAATCGCTGATAGAGAAAATAACCTAAAAACCCTAAGTAATCTAAAAGAACATAAACAGGTAAGAATGGCATTTGAGACGCAGGCAGTGTTTCAGCCACTTAAAAAAATACTTAGACTGAATGGAAAAATATCAGTAGAGGAGATACAAGAAATATTTGATCAATTTGCGAAAAAAGAAAATCTAAAAACTCCGAATGAAATTAAAGAAAAGTTACTTCAAGATTCTTTTGAAAATATAGATAATGAGATGTTTGGACTTGTTTATAAAAATTCAAATACTATTATTTGGAAGATAGATGATATAAATATGTACAAAAAAATGTGTGAAAACAAAAATCTAAACGGCAAGATAAATTTCTTATCTGTAGCAGGAAATGCAAATTGGTTCGAGGCTTCGTTTCAATTTAAAGAAGGGGCAGTACTAGGAGAGGATGTAAAATTTTCTATTTCATCATTTAGGAGTTAATATGGTTACTATTAAAACAATATCTTCGGACAGAGATTTAATAGAGGAAAATCTGGAATATTTTCATCAAACTAAAATATTAAAACAAGATTGGTTTTATTTTGAGGATGGTGCCGAGCTATTTTATTCTATTCCTGCATCATTTAAACCACATTCATTTAGCCTCACTCCTGATGATTACTATAATTTGATTAAAAAAAATTGTTTAACTGAAAGTACAAATGTGGCACTTATAAGTTTAGGTTGTGGAAATTCTAGTAGAGAAAAATCTATTATGGAATTAGCATCAAAAGATAACCAGGAATTAACATTATTTGCTATAGATGCATCTATGTCTATGCTAGACTTATCTAAAGAAACATTAAAAGATGTTCCTGAAAATAGACAAAGGCTGATTTGTGCCGATTTTTCAAGTCGAGAGTTTAGAGAAGAAATACTACAAATGACTAAGGGTCATCAAGCTAAAATTTATGCCTTCTTGGGAAGTACTCTAGGGAATACTGATCAAGACTATATGGCTGATACATTATCTTCAACTCTAAATCCAGGTGACTACTTATGGATTGATGTTCAAATAAGAAAAGGTTTATCACATCAAGATGATATGACTCTTTTTGAAAGATATTCAAAATATTTAGAACTAGAGAGAGATTCTCATTTTCATCATTTTTTCTTTCCTTTAAAATACATGGGAGTCCCTTTTGAAAATGGAGAGATGTTTTTGGAGATGGTTAAAGAAACCGCATTGAACGCAATTAAATTTGTATTTTCTTTCCGAATACTCCATCAAACTATGGTAGATATAAGACATCGACAAATTACACTATTGGAAAATAGTGTAATTCAATCTTTAAATATCAGAGTGTACGACCCCGATGGATTAGTCAATTTTTTCAAAGCAAGAGGTTTTGATTTAGTGGATAAGCAATTTAAAGGAACCAAAGGTCAATTCTTATTCCAAAAAAAATAAAATTTATGGGGGAAAATTCATTCGCCAAACTCTTCAAACAATATCGTCTAAAATCTGGGATTTCGACTTTGAAGGAGTTTAATAGTTTGCTTCGTGAATATGGTTATAAATTTGAGGAAAGTATTTTATCCAAATGGCAAAATGGGAGTAGGGTACCGAAAGATAGAAAACTTGTAATTGAGATTTTAAAAATTTTTACCAAAAATGGTTGTAACTTATCAACTGAAGATATGGATAACTTTCTTATTGTTACAAATCTTCCAGCATTAAGTAAAGATGAAAAGATGGAGATATCGCCCGCGTTAGTAAATCCCATTTCTCCTACAAATTCCTATTTCATCGCATCAGACGTCGAAATGGAAAAAGAATTTTTAAAAGGTATAAAGGAAAGATACATTGATCAGAAATTTTTTTATATAGGAGATGGAGCAAAATTATGTTACGAGGCCGATAAAAAGACAAAAAGACCTCATTTAGTCACTGAGGCTATGAAATTTAGTTTTTATCCACACAAATTATTATCATCATACAATACAGCTTTTATAAGTTTAGGATGTGGTAAAGTATTTACAGAAAGAAATATTTTAGAAGAACTTTCAAGAATGAATTCAAAAGTTACTTATATAGGTATAGATTCATCCAGAGCAATGCTTGATCTAGCCATATCAAATACCTATAAAATTAATATTCCAAAATATTTTATTTTCTCAGATTTTACGCAAAACTCTTTTAGAAAAGATGTTCAAGAAATAGTTAAAAATTATGAAAAAAGGATATTTGGATTTCTCGGAGGGACATTTGGAAATTTCAACCAAACTTTTTTAATTAACACCCTTTATAACTTACTATTTAGTGGAGATTATTTATTTTTCAATATAGTTCCTCTTAAAAATAATGTTAATGAGAAGTACTATTACGATATTTATAAGACTTATCCGTATAAAGGAAATAAATTAGATTTTTATTTAAATCCATTAAAGCAAGTGGGTATAAAAGACTCTGATGGAGATGTGGAACTTGAATGTATAGAATCAAATTTATCCGATAAATATAATATGCAGTTTTATTTTAGATTTAAAAATACTGTAGATTTAAATATTCAATCTGAAAAAATAAAGATTTTAAAAGATGAAAAAATATCTATAATGTCTATAAGATTATATGATATAACTAAGCTTGTAGCATTTGTGGAAGCTCCTGGTTTTAAAGTAATAAGCAATGTTGAAGATAATTCAAAAATGAGGTTACTCCTCTTCCAAAAACTCTAACTATTCCTCTCCGCAAATTCCTTAAACTTTTCTATACACTCTTTCACATCCAAAATTTCACCTTCTTTGGCTTCAAAAGTGCCTCCTGAGGCAAGGTCATGACCTCCGCCAATTTTCATTTTTTCGACTATTTCACGGACATTTGTGCCCGCTCTAGCACGAAGTTGTA
>CAZOKC010000002.1:5926-20092 GCA_964580335.1 uncultured Candidatus Peribacteria bacterium | reverse complement strand
CACCGGAGTTTGATTTTGGATAAAATATGATCGACCATGAAGCTTCTTTTATATTTACTCCAAAACTTGCTAGAAATATTGATACTCCTGCATTTATATCTTGAGTTGAAAAATTATTTTCTTCCATAAATTTTCTATCTACAAAACTTACAAAGCAATCACCGTAATTACCAAATTTGGTAAAATACAGATTTTTTGAAATCTCTTTTATGATAGTGAAATATTCTTTTGGATAAGTTCTGATATTTTCGATAAATAACTTGAGATCAACTTTGCCAATCTTCACAAGTTTTGAAACAACATCCAAAATATATGAATTATATTCTTTTACATATTTAAGATCTCCGGTATCACCAAGGATTCCAAGAAGTAAATTTCTGGCAAGCTCCATATCCAAATTTTCATCATCTACAAATAATGTATAGATAAGTTCTGCAGTAGATGTGGCTTCAGGAATCTGAAGAAGTAAATCAAAATTATCAGGGTTTGATCCATGATGATCGATACAAATAGATTTCTTGATTTTTCGTTTTTCCGAATTTTCTGAGACAAGTTTAGTTCTGCATAAATCCAAAAATATAACTAAATCAAATCTTGGGGTTTCAGTTTCTATATCTATTACCCAATCAACTTTTTCTATGTATGCAAAACTTTCCCATCTATTTTTGAATTTGCCTGAATATATGATTTCAAATTTTTTATCTGGATATTTTTTGGAAAGTATTTGATACAAAGAAATAACTGATGAAATAGAGTCATCATCCGGATTTTTATGTGAAGTGATAAGGATTTTTTCAGCATCTTCAACATGTTTGTAAAATAATTTTTTGAAGTTCTCAATATCGGAAACGGAATAATCAAAAGTCATATTGCGAAGTTAGTGTGTATATTTTATCCTGAGTGCCTAAAATATCAAAATTATTATGAATTTTAATCAGCTATCACTTGAATTTCACAGAAAAAACAAAGGAAAAATAGAACTTAGGATAAAAGGAAAACTGGAAAATAAAGAAGATCTTTCTATACTTTATACGCCAGGTGTCGCGGAACCTTGCAGGGTAATTGCGAAAGATAAATCTGAAAGTTATAATTTGACAAGTAAAGCAAATACAGTAGCGGTAATAACTGATGGGTCAGCAGTTCTAGGGCTTGGGAATATAGGACCAGAAGCCGCGCTTCCTGTGATGGAAGGAAAGTGTGCTTTATTTAAAAGATTTGGAGATGTAGATGCGTGGCCAATTTGTCTTGCTACACAAGATACAGAAGAAATAATAAAAGCAGTGAAAATGATAGCTCCCGGATTTGGAGGAATAAATCTAGAAGATATTTCAGCTCCAAGATGTTTTGAGATAGAAGAGAGACTCAAAAAAGAACTTGATATTCCGATATTTCATGACGATCAACATGGAACAGCAATAGTTGTACTAGCAGGTCTAATTAATGCTCTAAAAATTGTTGGAAAAAATGTAAGTGAGATAAAAGTAGTCGTGAATGGAGTAGGTGCGGCTGGAGTTGCTACGACAAAATTATTACAACTTTTTGGGGTAAAAGATATTGTACTAGTTGATAGCAAAGGAGTGATCTACAAAGGAAGAGAGGATTTGAATGATGTGAAGATAAGACTTTCGGAAGAAACCAATCAAGAAATATTAAAAGGAGGTTTAGCTGAAGCAGTGATTAAAAGAGATGTATTTATAGGTGTATCGCAAGGTGGAATTCTTACAGATGAAATGGTGAAGACAATGAATAAAGACGGGATAATTTTTGCAATGGCAAATCCTACCCCTGAGATAATGCCTGATGTTGCAAAAAAAGCCGGAGCAAAAGTTATAGCTACAGGAAGATCGGATTTCCCAAATCAGATAAATAATGTTCTTGTATTCCCTGGAATTTTCCGTGGAGCATTTGATGGAAAAATAAAAAATATAACTGATGAGATGAAACTTGAAGCAGCAAAAGCTATCGCAAACTTAATCGAAAATCCAACTCCAGATAGAATAATTCCAGATCCATTTGATGAAAGGGTAGCTAATACTGTAGCAGAGTCGGTAAGAAAATTTGGACAAAATTAATACAGAATTATTTATACACATCTTTTCTATGGTCGATTTCGATTACAATTATAATATTATGGTTTCATATCGACCTTTTTTCTCACCTCCTCAAGCGAATAACTTATACCCGTTCTCATATAATGTTCTTTAGATTTTCTAACTCTCTCTATAAATTCCGGTTTCAATTCTTTTCTATCTATTTTTATAGGCGTCATCTGAATTTGACGACTTTTTTTAGTTCCGACAATATCAAGAGAAATATATTTTGTGCCAAGTATTTTTCTAATATCACTTGGAATTGTGATTTGGCCTCTATCTGAAATAGTAAGGACTTTTGATATCATATTTTAATTATTACATATTTACTGTAATTCAGATTTACTGAAAATCAAAATTATTTCACCACAACCGTTTTTATGTTCACAAATTCTTTAATTCCATAACTTCCAAGCTCTCTTCCAAATCCTGAATTTTTGATTCCTCCAAATGGAAGTCTTGGATCAGATTTTACCTGTCCGTTTATAAATACACATCCTGCTTCTATTTCTTTCGCAAGTTTTTTCCCTTTCTCTAGATCTTGTGTCCAAAGACTTGCACCAAGCCCAAAAGGAGAGTCATTTGCAACTTTTATAGCTTCGTTTTCATCTGAAACCTTAAAAACCATGGCAACTGGTCCAAAGAGTTCTTCGTAATAAATAGGATTTGATTTTGAAATATCAGTAAGGATTGTTGGTGGATAGAAAAATCCCTGTCCTTCAATTCTCTGTCCTCCTGTAATTACTTTAGCACCATTAGAAGTAGCTAAAATAACCTGATTTTCTATATCTTTAAGTCCACTTTCTGCATACATTGGACCGATAACAGTATCTTCTTCCATAGGATTTCCTATCTTTTGAGCTTCAAAGGCTATTTTGAATTTATCTAAAAATTCATCATAAATACTTTCTTCAATTATAAATCTTTTTGCAGCGATACAAGTCTGACCAACATTTTGAAGACGAGCAATCACACCTACATTTACTGCTTCGTCTATATCTGCATCGGAAAGAACTATATAAGGATCACTTCCCCCTAGTTCCATAACTGTTTTTTTAATATTCTTTCCTGAGATCGAAGCAACCGATCTTCCGGCGCTTTCTGAACCTGTGAGAGTTGTAGCTTTTATTCTTTCATCTTCGATAATTTGTTCAACTTTTGATGAACCTACTAGAAGAATTTGAAAAACACCTTTGGGAAATCCTGCTTCAATAAGTATTTCTTCGATAAGAAGCGCACAACCCGGAACATTGGAAGCGTGTTTTAAAAGTCCAACATTTCCAGCCATAAGCGCAGGTGCTAAAAATCTAAATACCTGCCAAAAAGGATAATTCCACGGCATGATAGCAAGTATAGGACCTATAGGGTCAAATCTCACAAAACTTTCGGTGACTCCTGTATTTATATATTCCAAGGTCAATATATTTTCTGAATTTTGCGCATAATAATCACAAACCCACGCACATTTTTCACTTTCAGCAACCGCCTGTTTTATAGGTTTTCCCATTTCAAGAGTCATCATTTCTCCGTATTTTCTTGCGTTTTTTCTAAGAATTTCTCCCACTTTTTTCATAAGCGAAGCTCTTTCTTCAAAAGAAGTATTTTTCCATATTTCAAAAGCATTTTTTGATATCTCCAACTTAGATTCTATCTCGTCGTCAGTTAATTCCGGATATGTTTTTACAACCTCCTGCGTATATGGATTCTTTGAAATAAGGGGCATATATATTTATAGTTTGATTATATATAATTATAATACGAATAAAATACATTCTAACTTAATACAATATACATTTTCTATAAATTTCTTGTATTAAATCTATTTATTAATAATGTGTAGATAAATAATTTAAGTATGTCAAAGATAGTAATGGATTGGTTCAACGGTCTAGAGAAAATATTATACGAAGAAGCTAAATGGGCTGGTCTTTTTGAACATAATGTCACAAAGGGACAAATACGAGAATTTCTTGTTAATAAGGCTTTAAAATCATTTCTTCCAGACAGTATACATGTAGGTACAGGTCAGATTTTTTCTACAGATAATCCTTCTGGATCTAATCATCCAATTAAATCTAAACAAATAGATATTGTCCTATTTGATTCAAAATTTCCTTATTTAAAGTTCGGAAATGGTATCAATCTGTACCCTGTGGAAGGTACACTAGCTACAATTGAAATAAAAACACGATTAAACAAATCTGAAATGATTAAAGCCCTGGACAATTGTCTATCGGTAATGAAACTTGGTATTAATTATAGAGAAGACGATACTATGAAAGAAGTAATAGCTAATATTAAGAGTAAAAAGAATCTAAATAATGATAATTCCATAAAGCAAATGATCCATGGTTATATGTCTCCAAAAACTTATATATTTGGGTTTAATGGATTCAAATCCAACGTGGATAATTTTTTGAAAATTATAAAAGAATGGGGTGAAATAAATCAATGTGGGAATATATATTATCCGATGCTTCCAAGAGTAATTGCTACAGAAAAAATCGTGGCGTTTGCTAAAGATAATGATTGGTCTAAATTTGATAACGAAAATACTGTTTTTGGTGCAATTGAATCTGATCAAAGATTTGGAATATTTTTATCAAATATATTTTATACTGTTATAAATAGAACCGATGTTCGTCACGCAAAATCCAACATGTCCTATAATATTACAGGTTATGACCCTACAAAGTATTATTATGAGCAAATTAAAGAATTCAAGACGATTAAAACTCTCTCCATTGGTAATTAATGAAACTAAACCTCACAACTTCTTTCCTTAAGTTCTTTTGTGAAAACTTTTATATTTTCAGAATAATCTATAGGGCAATCTATGATATGAATTCCTTTGGAGTTTAAAGTTTGATTTAATAATTCTTTCAAGTTGTCCGAACTATTTACCCGGTAACCTTTAGCTCCATAACTCTCTGCATATTTCACAAAATCTGGGTTTCCAAAATCGAGACCAAAATTTTCAAAATCCATACCTTCTTGTTTCCATTTTATCATCCCATACCCCGAATCATTGAGAATAAGGATAACCAAGTCCAATTTCAGTCTAATAGCGGTTTCAAGATCTTGTGAATTCATCATAAATCCTCCATCTCCTGCTACACAAAGCACTTTTTTGTCAGGATATATCATTTTTGCCATCATGGAAGATGGAAGACCAGCCCCCATGGTCGCAAGGGCATTATCAAGAAGCAGAGTATTGGGTAGATAAGCTTTATAGTTTCTTGCAAACCAAAGTTTGTACATACCATTATCAAGAGCAACTATTCCATCATCTGGCATGATTTCTCTTACTGTTTTTACGATCTTTTGAGGAATTATTGGGAAATTTGAAGAATCTTCATCTCGTCTTATATGATCTTCAATCTTTTGTTTGATTTTCATATAATATGAAAAATCCCAGTGCTTCTGTGGTTCCAATGATTCTTTAATTTGCCAAATAGCGTTTGCAATATCTCCAACAACTTCAAGATCTGGAAAATATATATTATCTACATTTGCTGAGAAGAAATTTATATGTATCACTTTTCTTTTATCACTTTGAGTCATGATAAAAGGTGGTTTTTCAACTACATCATGACCAATATTGATGATAAGATCTGCTTTTTCTATAGCACAGTGAAGAAAATCCCCAGACGAAAGCGCTGCCGTACCAAGATAAAAAGGATTTCTTTCATCAACCACTCCTTTGCCCATTTGAGTATTAAAAAACGGAATCTTAGTTTTTTCTATAAATTCACTAAGCATTTTGGAAGTAAGTTTTCTATTTGCACCAGCACCAATAAGTAGAAGTGGCGATTTTGCGGATTTGATTAATTCCACTGCTTGCAATATAGCTTTCGCTTCAGCAATCGGTCTTCTTATTTTATTTCGTGAAAACGGTTTTACATTTGTTTCTTCGACCGCAATATCTTCAGGCAAAACCAAATGTATAGCTCCAGGTCTTTCTTCTTCGGCAAGTCTAAAAGCCTCACGAACAGTTCCTGCTATACTATTTCCTGTAATAATTTGTTTGGAAAGCTTAGTGACCGGTCGCATAATTTCAACTGTATCTATTATCTGGAAATGACCTTGTTTACTATGCTTAATCGGTTTTTGACCTGTTATGAAAATTACAGGCATTGCTCCCAAATTTGCATATGCAGATGATGTAACAAAATTTGTAGCTCCAGGACCTAGTGTAGATAAACAAACTCCTGCTTTTCCGGTAAGACGTCCAAAATTAGCCGCCATAAATCCAGCTACCTGTTCATGTCTTGTAACTATAAGTTTAATATTTGAAGTCCGTAAAGATTCTACAAGATCTAAATTTTCTTCACCTGGAACTCCAAAAATATACTCTACACCTTCATTTTCAAGGCACTTCACAAATAGGTCTGATGCTTTCATAAAGATAAATTATCAACATATGTGACATGTGTAGTATAGGTCATTTTAATAGTTATTCAAATTTTAAAACAAAAGTAATTTTTTCATAATTTCTCAAAACATATCATGTTCTCACTCTCTTAATAGCAACTTTGAACCAGTTGATAAATTCTTCAAAAACTCTTTTGTTTTATAACCTATAACTTCTTAAGCAACTCTTCCATCTGTTTTTTCATATCTTCCATTTGTTTTTTAAGAGAATCAACTTTATTTTTTACTTCATCTGTTGTGGATGTAGTTTTTGAAACTGGTACTGTAGATGATTTTGAAGAAGGTACTGTAGATTTTTGTGGTGTAACAGCAGGGATATTTTTCCCGCACATTACTTCGGCAAGTTTTGCTTGGGTTGTTGGCCCAAATATTCCATACCCTGCACTTACACTATTTTTTACAATTCCATATTTTGTTTGAAATCTTCCAACAGCAAGTCTTGTTAGCTCTCCATAAAGACCAGATACTACTTGTTCTGGATAAATTTTAGGATCTTTTGAAAGAAGTCTTTGTAATTTTCTTACTTGATCACCAATATGCCCCATTTCAAGGGTTCTTATAAATTTACAATCTTCTGGTATTTCAACTGTTTTAGTTGGGTTAACTATAGCCTTTGTTTGTGTTGAACTAACTTTAGTTGAAGTTGGCGTTGTTGTTTTTGTGTTTGATGAAGTAGTGGAAGTAGTTAATTTTGATTTACTAGTTGCCGAAGAAGTAGTAGTCCCTTGTTTTCTATACATAATACTAGCTTTCACAACAGGTGAAACATTTCCAGCTAAATCATAAAATTTAACATAAACTGTATACATTCTACTTGGACAACCTGTCTCAACTGGTCCATAATTATATCTTGTGTCACTGCAAAGATTCCAAGATTTTACTGGTTTTATAGGCTCACCACGAAGACCCTGAAAATTTGTATTTGAAGAAATTTTCATCGTAGCAACTCTTTCACTTACATCAAAGAAAAGTTTTACATCTGGGCTATTTGTAATTTTCTCTCCTCCATTTATCATCACCTTAAAATCTTTACCAAAATTTGGATCTTTATTTTTCATATACTCTTCTTCCATTTCTTTTACTTGTTTCTCACTCATTGCTCCTTCATTTGCAAAAATCTTAATTGGAACTAAATTAATAATTATTGAAAGGATTAAAAATAACTTTAAAACATTTTTCATAAAAATTTTTATAATTTTAATTGATACATATAAAACTCTACAAATTGAAAACTATTCCGTCAATGTTTACTTGAAATCTTATATCTTTTTAAGTTTGCGTGCTAAAATTTCAGTTTCTTTTAAATGTTCTTCTATTTCTTTAATTCCTTTTTCCCAAAATTTTGTATCTTTTATATCTATTCCAAGATGTTTAAATATTTGATATGGACTTTCTGAACCTCCTTTAGATAAGAATTCTTTTACTTTTTTTATAAATTTAGGATCTTTTCTTACACTATTTTGAAGTGATTTTGAGATAAGAAGACCACTTGCATATGAATATACATAGAAGAAATTTCTAATATGAGACCAATATATCCACCAATTTTCACTTCCTTTTGATTGATCTACATAATCTCCCATATATGATTTCATATGTTTTGTAAAAATTTTTCCTATTTTTTCTTTAGATAAATATCCTTCTTTTCTAAAAATTTTATGAAGATCTGTTTCAAAATTGTAACAAGCTATCTGTCTGAAAATAGTAGAAACATCATCATTTAATTTTGTCATCATAATAGATAATTTTTGTTCTGGATTTGCAGTTTTTAAAAGTTCTTCAAGTACAAAATCTTCCATAAAAGTACTTGCTACTTCTGTCGTAGAAATTGGAGTACTAAAATTAAGTGAATTTAATTTCTTCTTTGAAAGTTCATTATTTATACCGTGACCAAGCTCATGGGCTAAAGTAAGTACATCATACAAAGTATCTGTAAAATTAAGCATTATAAATGTTGGCAAACTTTGAAGGTCCCATGCACAAAAAGCTCCTCCTCGTTTTCCTTTTCTTGGATAAATATCTATTTGCCCATTTTTTTCAAAATCTTTAAAAATCTGACTAAACTCTGGATCTAGATTAGTAAGTACTTTGTGTATAAGCTGACTTGCTTGTTTATAAGTAAACTTAAGATCAACTTTACCATAATCCAACCCTCTTTCATGATAAGCGAGTTTCTTTAACCCAAGAAGTTTTGCTTTAAGTTTATAATAATCTTTTGCTACTTTAAATCCTTTTTTTGTAATTGTAGAAACCAATTTATCCACAACTTGTGTATCCATATCATCTGCAATGTGTCTAAGTAAATCGGGTCTTTCTACTTTTCTTATTTCATCATCTATTTTTTTATTTTCAAGAACCGAATTGATTTCATTTTCTGCTATTTCTGCGTTTTTTTCTAAAATATCATTGAAAGCGAACGCAGCACTGTCTCTTACTTTTTTATTTTTATTTTTGGTAAGAGTAATAATTTCTTCCATCGTCTTTTTTTCTTTTTTGCCTTTCTCATTTAAAACTTCTCTTTCTTCTTTTGAAAGAAATCCTGATAACATCTTTACCCAATTTGAATAAGCTGTTTTTAATTTAAAATTCATTATTTTTTCTTCTGATTCAGGAAGAAGGTATGGGGACATTCTAAATATTTTTTCCAAAAAATGATTATATTCAAAAAGTTCTTTAGATTTCAAAAACTTATTTTGATTTTTTTTATCTATCTTAGAAAGATTCAATTCAAAAAATTGAATTTCATTTTCTATTCTTGTTCCAAATTCAACTATTTTATTGAACTTTGCTTTTACAACATTACTTGTTGCATCTTGTTCTTTTCTAAGCCAAAAATAAAAACCAACTTTCCCATCAGCTCCAGCTATTTTTCTATAATACTCATAATCATCAAGTGCTTTTTTTAAAGCTTTTGGATTAGATAAATAATCTTTTCTGTTTTTCCATTTTTTTACAAAACTAGATGCTTCTTTTTGAACTCTTTTTAATTCTTTTTCTATTGAAGGATCATTATCATTTTTAAAAAGAGATTTTAAATTCCAAGTCGACATATATTAAATATTATCCTAAACATACTATAATTTTAAGTTTAATATTTAAAGTAAATTTTCTTGTCAAAATAAAATTTAAGAATGTGATATTCCAATTGAAGTTTATCTTTTTGTAATGGTCGGGGTGCTGGGACTCGAACCCAGGGCCTCATGCTCCCAAAGCACGCGCGCTAGCCAACTGCGCCACACCCCGTCGTCGAATTAACATTACGATCTTTAGAATTTATTATCATAAATTCTTTCGATCTCCATGTAATTCTCCTCTCACTTTCGAGAACAGCTCCGCTTGGTTCTCTCAAGTGGTTTACTTTCATCCTCAAGAACAGGCTTCGTCTTAGTTCTTTCGGATGTTATTATAATCTAATCACTACTAATCCTACAAAATGATTAAATTGCTTGCGCAGAATATATTGTTTCTTGATTCAGGGCAAGATTATTTATTTAATTTATTTCCCAAGTTTTACTTCTTCACTCAAAAGTTTAATGCTTTTTAGAAGTTCTCCATACCAATCTATACCTAAATCCATCATATCTATTTTAAGAAGTGTTCCTGATACCATCCATTTTGGATTTTTTGAAAGAAGATTTACTATGTGTGGAGCTGTAACTTTAGAGCTTAAAGCAAGTCTTATTTCCTTCTTTTCTTTTGTTACCTGAACTGCACGGATACCAAGAACTCCTGAATTTTTAGCTTCTATTTTCATTTGTATTACTTTAAGAAGATTTCCAATTTCAAGAGGTATATTTCCATAACTTTCTTCTATTTCTTTTTTGAAATCATCAATTTCTTCAAAACTTACAAGTGAGGCTATTTTTTGGTAAAGTTGTATTTTCTCTTTAGAATCACTTACAAAATAATCAGGAATATAAGCAGCAAATGGAAGCTCTATTGAAACATTATCATCTTCTTTTTCTTCATGAGAAATACCTGATTTTAATTCCTCAACTGTTTGATTAAGAAGTCTTATAAAATGTCCAACACCTACCGATTTCATAACTCCATGTTGAGAAAGTCCAAGAAGATCTCCCGCTCCCCTTATTTCAAGATCTTTCATAGCTATTTGGAATCCACTTCCAAGTTCAGTTGCTTCAACTATTGCCCTAAGTCTTTTTTTAGCTTCTAGGGTGAGTTTTTGTCCATGATAAAGTAAATACGCAAAGGCTTGAGTTTTACCTCTTCCCACACGTCCTCGCAATTGATAAAGTTGAGAAAGTCCAAATTTATCGGCATTATTTACAAGAAGTGTATTTGCATTAGCAAGATCTATACCATTTTCAATAATTGTTGAGCTTACAAGCACATTATATTCACCGTTTTTAAATGAAAGAATTCTTTCTTCCAAAGTTTTAGGATCAAGTTTTCCGTGTCCTACTACAAAATTTGCTTCAGGAACTAATTTTCTAAGTTTTTCAGCAGTTCCCTCTATAGTTTCAACTCTATTGTGAAGGAAATAAACTTGTCCTCCTCTTTGTATTTCTTTAAGTATAGCATCTCTAACTAAAGTATCTGAATATTTTCGAACCTCTGTTACCACAGGAAGTCTTCCTGGAGGAGGAGTATTGATTGTAGAAATATCTCTTATTTTATTTAAAGAAAGATGTAAAGTTCTTGGAATTGGTGTAGCACTAAGTGAAAGTATATCAACATTTGCCCTCATTTTTTTAAAAAATTCTTTTTGCTCTACACCAAATCTTTGCTCTTCATCAACTATTACAATACCCAAATCTTTAAATTCCACATCTTTTTGAAGAAGTCTATGTGTTCCTATTATGATATCAATATCTCCATTTTTTAATCTTTTTAAAATTTCAGTTTGATCTTTACCAGATCTAAACCTTGAAATAATTTCTATACGAAGAGGAAATCCGTCCATTCTCTTTTTGAAAGATTCAAAATGTTGATGTGCTAGAATTGTAATAGGTGAAACTACCGCAACCTGACGTCCTGCCATAGCAACTTTGAAAGCAGCCCTCATGGCAACTTCTGTTTTGCCAAATCCAACATCTCCACAAAGAAGTCTATCCATTGGTGTTTCTTTTTCAAGATCCTCTTTTATTTCCTTTGACGCTTGAAGTTGTCCTTCTGTTTCTGTATAAGGAAATTTATCTTCAAATTCTTGTTGTTCTTTTATATCTGGTCCTAGTGGTTTTCTTTTTGACATTTGTCTTTTAGCATAAAGATTCAAAAGTTCTTTAGCTATTTTTTTTGCTTCTTCTTTTGCCTTTTCTATAGTTTTACTCCATTCTTGACTATTAAGTCTTGATAAAACAGGTTCTGTGTCATCATCGGTTATGTATCTTGATATCTTATCTGTTTGATCAACAGGAACAAATATTTTATCTCCTCCTCTAAATTCAACTTCTAAATATTCACGACTTATATTATCTACAATTTTTTGAACAGTTCCCTGAAACCTACCTATACCGTGTTGTTCATGAACAACAAAACTTCCAGGTTTTAAACTCATTAAAAATTCCATCAAATATCTTTCTCCTGTTGTTTTAGGAAGTGATTTTAATTTTTTTGACTGGAAAATTTCTTTATCAGTAAGAATTGCTATTTTATCTTTTGGATTTTGAAATGATTGAGGAACTATGGGAAAATCATTTTCTTTAAGTTCAATGAGTAAACATCCTCTTGGAACATTTTCTTTAAAAATATCAAAATCTGGATCGGTAAAATTTTGAATATTATCTTCATCAAGATAATTTTTTATTTCTTTTGTATGTTTTGAAAGGAAAATTATCTTCCAACCTGAAACTACTTTTTCTTTTATATCCAATATAAATTCCGATTTTGTATTATATTTAAGCATCGAAATATACCTAAGATGTTCAAAAGAATCACTTTCTGGAAAACTTGTAAATGTAATACCTGTTGTTTCCACAAAAAATTCATCTTTTGAAAAATCATTATAAACCATAAATCTTCCTTCTTTTTTTTCTGTTAAATATTTCAAACTATTTTGTTTTTCAAAAAGAGGAATTTCTATTTCATTTATTTGTTTTCTTTTCCCATAAAAATATACTTCAATTGCTTCTATCTCATCACCTATAAAACTTAAAATATATTTTACATCTTTTGTTACACAAATAGTCAAAATATCACCTTGTTTTTTGTATGAAAGAGGTGGTAAATCTTCAAGATCAGATTGATTAAATCCTGCGCTTATAAGTTCATCACAAAGTATTATTAAAGGATAATTTCTTTTAACTTCTAATTTAAATCCCATTATTTTAGGTGAAATATCAATATCAAATTCTTCGTCAAAAAATACTCCCAATAAATTTTCTTTAAATATTGATTGTAAATATTTTTCCCACATTACTAAAAGTATCTTTTTTGAAAGATCTGGTTCAAAGGATGTAAGTTGTCCTAAATTTAATAATTTTAAACGATCTCCAAAAAAAGATTTTACATAAGTGCTATATTTAAAAGCTTCATTTTTATTACCTTCAATCCAAAAAATAGTTCTTGTTTTTTTTTCAATATCTAGATCGTTCAAACAATATTTTAAAAGAAAACTTTTTGCTAAATCAGATGAAACCCCAACAATTTGAACATTTTGGTTTTTTTTCAATTTACCAACTAAATCTTCTTCACCTTTGAATTCCCAAAGGTTGTTTTTTATAATTTGTCCGGTCATAAAGACGTTCTAATCTATCTTTAGAGGCATTATTAAATGTGTAAAATCATCGTCTTTTTCTTTCTTAAAGACAACTGCAACAAGTTTTGATGTTGCTTGAATTTCAATATTATCTTTATCCACTATTTGTAAAAAGTCAAGTATATACTGTGAGTTCAAAGCAACTTCAACATCTTCTCCTTTTATATTACAAGGTATTTGAGTTACTTGTTTACCAAGTTCACCTCCTTCACTAAAAATTACAACTTCTTGTTTTTTGGAATCTATTTTTATTTTAACATTATAATTTTGTTCTTTTGCAAAAAGACTTACTTTTTTTATTGCTCTTGTAAACTCATCTTTTGAAACAATTGATTTTACTTCAGATTTCTCAGGAATTATTTTTTTATAATCAGGAAATTTACCTTCTATAAGTCTTGAAATTAACACTGTTTCATCTCTTTGAAAAACTATTTGATTTTTATCAATAAAACATAATACGTTCTCTTTTCCTGTAAATATTCTAACAAATTCTTGTAAGGTTCTAGATGGAATAATTTGTGCAAGTTCTCCAAGTTTTTTAGGTTTTTTTATTCTATATTCACTAAGTCTATAAATATCTGTTGATACAAAAACAATATCATCACCATCTGTGTAAATATATACACCAGATAAAGTTGGTCTAACATTATTATTACTAACTGAAAAAATCGTTGAAAGAATTCCTTTTTTAAACATTTCAATATCTATTTCCATTTTTTCTGCATTTTTTGATATTTCAGGTACTATTGGAAAATCATTTGGACTAAGTGTTTTTATTTCTGTTGTACTATCTTGTGAAATAACACTTATTGTATTATTTCCTTTATCTTCAAAAGTTATTTTTTCTCCATTTTTCATTAAAGAAATATATGAATCAATAAGTTTTGCCGGAAGTGTTATTTTACCTGATTCAAGAATTTCTCC
>CAZOKC010000002.1:0-5905 GCA_964580335.1 uncultured Candidatus Peribacteria bacterium | reverse complement strand
CTTTAACTTCTTTTTTAAGTGCTATTTCAAGATTTGTACAAGTTAAAATTATTGTTTTATCTTCTTTACTTACATCTATGAGTACATTATCTAAAATAGGTAAAGTGTTGTTTGAACCAACAATTCTTGTAACTATATCTAAACCTAAAATAATATCTTCTTTTAAAACCTTAAACTTCATAAATATTTCATTAATGGTTTTTAACAAAATTCTTATACACTATATATTATCTTTATTCAAATAATAAAAAAATTAGTAGTAGAAAGGGAGTTTGACAAATAAATTATGAAGTTTTTAAATAAACAAACTTATAAAACATAGATGTAAAAAGATATATTTAAAGTTGAAAACTAAAAATAATCATACAAAATAGTGATAAATATTGAGTATATAGAAAATAAAATAATACAGAAGAAATAAACAATTTAATGTTCAAAACACTTTTTATAAAAAATAATAGAATTGCAAAACTCACGATCAGGAAATATTTTGTGTGTATAAAATAAGTGATCAATTGTTTTGTTTAAAACTTTGTTCAAAGAATATTTAAAAGTTATAAAAATTGTGTCTAAAATCTGTTTAAAAAATAAACTTTGACAGAATGATATATTATATGTAAATTTGGTCGTGTTTTAAAAACGTGCCGGGGTGGTGGAATTGGTAGACACACTTGGCTTAGAACCAAGCACCGCAAGGTTTGGAGGTTCGAGTCCTCTCCCCGGTACCACGCGTCGAAGCAAAATTTCCATTTTCATATTTTTGCAGAGCAAAAACATTACAATTACAGTTTGCTTCTCCTTTTCATACTCAAGAACAGACTTTGTCTTGGTTCTTTCGTGTGTGTGTAAAAATCCAAACCTTAAATTCCAATGTCTAAAAGTTGTTTAAAATGGTAAAATAGTTTTGAAGGAGTTTTAAACATTTAAGTTATGGTGAAAGAAAAAATTCAAAATAAGACACTTTGCGAAAATAAAAAAGCTTTATTTCAGTATACCATTGTTGATAAATATGAAGCAGGAATTGTTCTTAAAGGATATGAGGTAAAAGCTTTATATGAAGGGAAAGGTAATATTAAAGGAAGTTTTGTTACTTTTATTGAAAATATTCCATATATAAAAGGTTTTTCTATTGGAAGATATTCAAAGTGTTCGCTTCCTAATATAAATAAAGATAGAATTAAGGAATTATTACTTCATAAAAATGAGATAAATAAATTGAATACAAAAGTAACAGGTCAAACAATAGTTCCTTTAAGTGTTTATTTAAAAAATGGAATTGTAAAAATAGAAGTAGCTTTGGTAAAAGGTAAAAAGGATTTTGAAAAGAAACAGAAAATTAAAGATAGAGATACAGAAAGAAGAATAAAAAGTAAATTGGGTAAAAAATAAAATTATATTATGAAATTTCATATAATTACGTTATTTCCTGAAGTTATTAAAAACTATATTGAAAATGCTGGAATTGTGGCAAGGGCTTCACATAAACAAAGTTTTTTATATGAAATTTATCATTTAAGAGATTTTTCAGAAGATAAAAATAAAAGAGTGGACGATGCTCCTTTTGGAGGCGGACCAGGTATGATTCTTAGGTTTGAACCTCTTTTTAATGCAGTACAACATATTTTTAAAAAAATTGGATCAAAAAAAATACCCGTGGTAAATTTTGCACCTGGAGGTAAAAAATTAAATCAAAGAGAAATTAAAAAATGGTCAATTTCTAAATCAGATCAAGAAATAATAATAATTTGTGGAAGATATGAGGGTATAGATCAAAGATTTTTAGATAAATATGTAACGCATGAATATTCGATAGGAAATTATATATTGGCAGGAGGGGAAATTCCAGTACTTGTTTTTATTGAAGCTATTTCAAGGCTTATTCCCGGAGTTTTAAATAATCATGAAAGCCCTTTTGATGAAGAAAGAAATTATCCTATGTATACAAGACCCGAAGAATTTGAAGGATTAAAAGTTCCGCAAATTTTACTTTCAGGAGATCACAAAAAAATTCAAGAATGGAGAGAAAAAAATCAAAAATAAGTTTGTACACAAATGTTTATTTACTTTAGTTTTAAATGAATTATAATTTTTTCGAAAACATATATTTATGGCGATACAAGAATCGGAAATAAAACTTACAAAACTTACTTCCAATAAAGAAGATTTAGATATAGAAGTAACTCTTAGACCAAAAAGTCTAGGTGAATATATTGGTCAAAAGAAAATAAAAAATGAACTTTCAATTTCTATAGAAGCTTCTAAAAAGAGAAATGAGCCACTTGAACATATTCTTTTGTATGGACCTCCGGGACTTGGTAAAACAACACTTGCTATGATAGTTGCACGTGAAATGGGAGGAAATCTCATACAAACATCAGGACCTGCGATAGAGAAACAAGGAGATCTTGCTGCGATGCTTTCAAGTTTGAGCGAAGGAGATGTTCTTTTTATAGATGAAATTCATAGACTTAGACTTCCTGTTGAAGAAATATTGTATAGTGCGATGGAAGATTTTATTTTAGATATAGTTATGGGATCTGGACCAGGTGCTCGTAGTATGAGACTGCCTCTTCCCAAATTTACTTTAGTGGGAGCTACTACAAAACTTGCATCAATGTCATCACCTCTTCGAGATAGATTTGGACATGTTTATAAATTGGCTTTTTATGAAGATGATGAAATGGCACAAATTGTTAAAAGGTCCTCGAATGTTCTTGGTATGGACATAGAAAAAGAAGCGGCATTAGAAATAGGCAAAAGATCAAGATCAACTCCAAGGATTGCAAATAGACTTCTTAAAAGAGTTCGAGACAGGGCTCAAGTGTCAGGTAATAAAAATATTGTTTTAGATGATGTAGTGGAAACCTTGGATGTACTTGGAGTTGATAAAATAGGTATGGATGATATAGATAGGATAATACTTAGAACTATTGCAGAGAAATTTTCAGGAGGTCCAGTCGGTGTAAAAACTCTGGCTGCAAGTTTATCTGAAGAGGAAGCTACAATAGAAGATGTTTATGAACCATTTTTACTTCAAAAGGGATTTATAGAAAGGACTCCTCAAGGTAGGAAAATCACAAAAAATGGAGCGGAGTATTTGGGACTGAAATTTGATGTGAAAGAACAAGGTTTGTTTTAATTTTTAATAAGAAATTATGTTATTTAATGAGCTTTTTTTAATGGCCATACCTTATATAGGATTTTTAGCTTTGGGGTTGTTTTTCTTATTAATTTTGTTTATAAAAATGAAATTTGGAAACTTAGAGAAATCTAGACCTGTTGATTTTGGCAATTTGAAGAAAAAAATAATTGAAAATGTAGAAATAACAAAACTTTTGCACGATGGATTTATAATAAATTGGGATGGATCATATTTTTATATAGATCCGTTTTCAAATAAAGGACAGATAGATTTTTCAAAATTGCCGGTAGCTGAAATGATATTTATAACTCATGAACATTTTGATCATCTTGATCTTGACGCTATTTCAAAGATTGTAAATAAAAGAACTCAGATAGTTGGGAATAAAAAAGTTATGGAAATGGTAAGGGGAAAATTTGATTGTGATTATTTAGAAGTTACTTCCGGGAATATTTATAATGGTCAATTTTTTAAAACAGTTCCTGCGTATAATGTAAATAAATTTCGTGAACCCGGAGTTCCATTTCATCCAAAAGAAAATGACGGACTTGGATTTATTTTAGATTTTGAAGGAATTAAAATTTATCATACAGGAGATACTGATTTGACCCCAGAAATGAGTGAACTTTCAAAAGAAAAAATAAATATTATGTTGGTTCCGTGTTCTGGAACTTATGTGATGACCCCAGAGGAAGCTTCGGAAGCGGTTAAAATTATCAAACCAAAAACTATAATACCAATGCATTGCGGATGTATTGTTGGTGGACAATATGAAGTGGATAGATTTAAACAACTTACTCAAGATTTTTGCAAGATAGTTGAAATGTAAATATCTTTTTAGTTTAGATAAGATCTGATATAAATATCGACTTAAGAATTTTAGATGTTAGAACAGATTGATTATGAAAGAGAGAGAAAATTTCTTTTAAAAATGAAAGGAAGTGAAGCAAAAGAAGCTTTGAAAGCATTTTTACGACAAGCAAAAAGATTTGAGATAAGACAAATATATGTAAATAAAACAGATTTTCGTATAAGAGAAAAAGTAGATTTTGAAAGTAAAGAAGAATTTTATTTTGCAGGATCTAAAATAAAAGCTGAAAATGGAAGGAAAGGTAAAAAAAGGGAAATAGAACCTTCTATAACTAAAGAATCATTTGAAGAGTTTTGGAATAATTTTGAAAGTACTAGTGGAAAGGTTATAAAAACAAGGTTTGTGGTTGAATATATAAATTATAAAATAGAATTGGATGTATTTAAAGGAGACCAAAGTATAGAAGGATTTGTGGAGGTTGAAGTGGAATTTAAAACAGATCAGGGATATGATGAATTTATACAAACGGCACATCCATTTTTAGGGAAAGAAATTACAGGCGTTTCTCAACTTTCAAATAAAAGTATTGCGAATAATGGATTACCCAATAGACTCAAAATTCAAGAATATTTAAAAAAAGTTAGGGAATATATACATGGGATTTTGAGAGATTGTGAGATAAGAATTTAACCAAAATAGTTTATAGTTGATGGTTTATACTAAACTATAAATACTGTATTAAATTTACGGATATCTCCTTACAAGAGTTCTAGGATAAGGAATACATTCTCTGACGTGGTCTTGACCACAGATCCATCTTATTATCCTTTCTGGACCAATTCCAAATCCTGCGTGTGGAACTGAACCGTATCTTCGAAGATCTAGATACCATTGGTAAGGTTTAGTATCATAACCTCTTCTTTTCATTTCAGCTATAAGTACATCAATATTTTCTTCTCTTTGAGATCCTCCGATGATTTCACGACCTTCAAACGGAGCTATAAGGTCTGCGCATCTGGCTCTATCCATTTCCCCATCATTTACTTTTTTCATATAGAAAGCCTTGATATCATAAGGGAAATCTTCAATAAATACAGGGACATTGAATATCTCTCCAAGTTTAAGTTCTTCTTCTGTGGTCATATCATCTTTGTAATCCACTTTCATGCCTTCTTTTTCAAGAAGCGCTTTTGCTTCTTTGTGTTTCATTCTTACAAATGGAGAATCAACCATTTTTTGCATTTTTGGTAAGAAATCTAGTCTTCCGAGTATCTCCATTTCTTCTTTTCTATAATCAATAATATCTTTTAAGATTCTTTTGATAAGCCCTTCTTGCACATCCATATTTCCGTCCTGATCACAGAATGCCATTTCGGCGTCCATCATCCAAAATTCGCTCAAATGGTATCTGGTTTTTGATTTTTCAGCCCTAAATACTGGTCCGAAGTCATAAACTTTTTTGAATCCAAACATTGTAGCTTCTATATAAAGTTGTCCTGATTGTGTTAGATACATCGGATCATCATAATAATTTACCTCAAAAAGTTGAGTCGTATCCTCACAAGATGTTGGTTGAAGTATAGGAGCATCAGTTCTTACAAATCCATTTTCTCGTAAATATCCTTCAACAGAAGTAAAAAGTTGATCTCTTATTCTAAGCACTGCCCAAGGAGTTTTGGATCTGAAATACAGATGTCTATTATCGAAAAGAAATTCAGGTCCGTGGTCTTTTTTGCCGATAGGATATTCTGTATCAGTTGGTATTATTTGATATGCTTTGAGGTTTGATATTTGTATTTCTATTTTACCTTTAGGACTGTTTACTACCTTTCCTGTTATCTCTACACTTGATTCTAGAGTCAATTTTCCTCCAAGTTCCCAAACTTCAGGAGAGACATCACTTTCAGAAAGTACAGCTTGTGTGAATCCTGTCCCATCTCTAAGTTCTAGAA
>CAZOKC010000001.1:53232-64283 GCA_964580335.1 uncultured Candidatus Peribacteria bacterium | reverse complement strand
ATATGCTATCTTTTTAGTATATGAAACTCAAAATTTATACAGATGGTGGATCACGTGGAAATCCTGGTCCCTCAGCTACCGGGTGGCTTATTTGTGATGAAAAAGGTGACAGGATAACTTCGGGTGGAACATTTTTAGGAGAATCTACGAATAATGATGCAGAGTTTCATGCACTTCTTGAAGCTCTTATTAAAGCTTTGGAATATGATCCAGAAAAAATTGATTGTTATCTTGATAGTGAGCTTCTTGTAAAACAATTAAATGGCGAATATAAGGTAAAAGCTCCTCATCTTGCTAAAGTATTGGTTAAAATTCATGAAATGATTGATTTTAGGGATGTTAACTTTTATCATATTCCACGAGAAAAAAATAAATATGCTGATGCTATTGTAAATAAAATACTAGATAAATATGCAAATAAATCTTTATAAATTCCCTCTTGATAAACAAATTGGAAGTGATGTTTTAAAATTTCACCATATTATTGGAGGGAATCCTTTTCAAGATCCAAGATGGGGTGAAGTCAAAATGAAAACATTTAAAGATGAGGAAATATCCTATTTACTTATAGGAAGAGAAAATAATGAAATTTCTTTTACTGCATTACTTATAAAAAGAAAATATAAATTTGGGTTTGAAAGTCTAAGATGTGAAAGAGGCCCTATTTTTAGGAATTTTAATGAAAAAATATTTAATGAATTAATTGATTTTATAAAAAAAGATAATGAATTTTCAAAATGTATATCTTTTGAGATTTTCCCAAATAACACATGGATAAATAATATTAAACTGATTCAAAATATTGATAGCATAAAATTTCCTGCTTATTCACTTATTTTGGATCTTACAAAACAAGAAACTATATTGAAATCTGAAATGGATCAAAAATGTAGGTACAATCTAAATAAAGCATCTAAAAATCCTGATATTACAATAAAAAAAGGAAGTATAGACTTACTTCAAGATTATGTAGATTTAAGTATAAAGACAAATAAAAGACAGGGATTTACTTCTCAAAATATGGAATATTTTCTAAATATATTGGATTCATTTAAAGAAGACGCTTTTATAGTAATGGCTTATTATGGTAAAAATCCTATATCAGGTGGTATTTTTGTATTTTCAGGTGATTTATGTACTTATTATGTAGGTGCTTCAGATTACAATTATAGAAATTTGATGTCGACATATTTGGTACAATGGGAAGCGATTTCAGAAGCTTATAAGAGAGGTTGTAAGAAATATGATTTCTTAGGAATAAGTCCCCCACCACATCTTGAAAATCATGATTTAGAAGGAGTTACACGATTTAAAAAGTCATTTGGAGGGAATATTGTTTTTCAAGGATATCCACAAATATTTGTATTAAAAAAGTTAAAATATTACCTCTTCAAAGTTTTGAAAAAGATTAGATAATGAAATTAGTTGCCAAGATTTTAAAATCGGATTAAACTTGAGCACGTTCATCTAATTTATTAATTTAATTATTCGATTATGAGTAAAAGAAAATCTGATCTTTTCAAAAGATTTATTACGATTTTGGTCGTACTTATTATATCTGTTCTTATAGTGCTTCCAGTCAGTTTGAAAAATAAATATCCTGATTTCTTTGTGTTTAATTGGTTCAAAGAAAGTAATGTTACACTAGGACTTGATCTTAAAGGAGGTACTAGACTTGAATATAATGTAGATTTACGAGGTGTACCTGAAGATAGAAAAAATGATATTATAAATGGGGTTAAAAATGTTTTGGAAGGACGTGTTAACGAACTTGGAGTAAGTGAACCTAATGTATATACATCTTTGGTTGGAGATGAAACTCATATAATAGTTGAACTTGCTGGGGTAGATAGTATAGAACAAGCAAAAGCGGTTGTAGGAAAAGTGATTCAACTTGAATTTAAAGAAGAAAATCAAGATCCTTCAAATACACAACAAGAAAATATGAATAGAAAAGCAAGTGAAATGCTTGCTCAAATTCTTTCAATGCCTGGGAAATTTAGTGAAATAGCAAATAAATCTTTTGAAAAAGGACTTATAGAATATTCTAAAAAAGATTCTTTTTATGATGAACTTCATGAAAATTTTAGAGATAGACTTTGGAATGCTCAAAATGATACTGTTTTAAACCAAATATATGTGGCTGATCAAGGTTATGAATATATAAATGATCAATTAAGAAAAATGGATGGTTTGTTTATATTGAAAAAATTGGAAGAAAAAATGGTTCTTAGAAAAAATCCTCAAAATGCTGTGAAATTTGCTGATATAAAAGATTCAGGCGTTACTTACAAAAAAGAAGAAAATGTTAAATTTGATTCTTTAGATAGTGATATAGAAAAAGAACTAAATAAACTTTCTGGTTCTTTAGTAAGTGATGTGTTTAAATCTTCTCTTGGGTATACTTTAGTTAGACTTATTGAGACAAAAGATAAAGAGACTGAAATGGTAAAAGCTCGTCATATAATGCTTAAAAAAGAGCCTCTTAAAACCACTCAAGTACTTGATAATAGTTTGAGCGAATTAGAAAAAGCAAATATAGAAAAATCAAATAATGAAATACAATCTCAAAATGAAAAAATTATAGAATTAAACAATGCAAAGAAATCAAAGCTTGAAACAATCAGAAATGAATTACTTAAAGATACTTCAAAATTCGTTGAAGTAGCAAAATTAAATAATGAAAATGACACGACAAAATCTTCTGATGGTCTTATTGGATTTATTTCAGAAGGTACCAAATCTAAAGAATTTGAAGATAAAGTATTTAAACTTAAAGAAGGAGAAATTTCTGAAATTATAGAAAGTGAAGAAGGGTATGAAATTGTTTTAGTTGAAAATAAAAAAGAAGCTGGACAGGTACTTGGAAGTTTTGAAATATTATCTTCTGAAAGTGAAGATACAATGAAAGAAGTTCTTAAAAAAGTAAGAGAAGAAAAACAAATAACTTATGAAGAAGTATTTTTCTCTACAACTCCAAATCCTTGGGTAGTTGCTAAAGATGCAAAAGGAAGGAGTTTGACAGGACAATTTTTCAAAAGAGCTGATGTTGCTATACAACCTGGGGTTTCTAATCCATATGTAAATATCGAATTCACTCCTGAAGGTGGAGAAATTTTTGCTGAACTTACTGAAAGAAACAAAGGAAAACAACTTGCTATTTTTGTTGGAGGACAACTTATAAGTGCACCTCGTGTAAATGATAAAATCACAGGAGGTAAAGCAGTTATAGAAGGTCAATTTACTCCGCAAGAAGCTACAAACCTAGCAAGAGATCTAAATACTGGTGCTATACCTGCTCCAATAACTCTTGTAGGTCAAGAACAAGTAGGGGCTTCTATTGGGTTTGAAGCTTTTCAAGCTAGTGCGAAAGCAGGATTAATAGGGATTATCTTGGTTATGGCGTTTATGATTCTTTATTATAGAACATCAGGTTTACTTGCTTCGATTTCTCTTATTTGTTATTCAATTGTTACTTACGCAGTACTTTCTCTTTTCAATGTTACACTTACACTTGCGGGAGTTGCTGGTCTTATACTTTCGATAGGTCTTGCGGTTGATGGAAATGTACTTATTTTTGAAAGAATGAAAGAAGAACTTAAAAACGGAGAAGTTCTTGTAAATGCTATAGAAAAAGGGTTTGTAAGAGCTAGATTTGCTATTATGGCTTCAAATTTATCTACTGTACTTACTGCGGCAATTTTGTATTTCTTTGGTTCAAGTATTATTACGGGATTTGCATTTGCTCTTATAGTTGGTACTTTGGTTTCGATGTTTAGTGCTATTTATATATCACATGGTTTATTGCAGTGGTATTCCACAAAATGGGGTATAAATAAATGGTTTATATAGTATGAAAAAATTCCTTACTACATTCTCAAAAGATCATCTTCATCAGGATGTAGTAAGGAAAATTATAAAAAAAAGTGGTTTAGTTAAAGAAACTATAATAAATCGTCTTTTGAGCGTTGTAGATGAACTTTTATCAAATGCTATAAAGTATGGTCTTTCGGAAAAAGATCATGGGAACTTAAGTTTATATTGTTATAAATTCGGAGTTATTGGTGTTATAGAAGATACTGCTCATAAGATAGATAGATTTGAATATAAAAAAATCTTGGATACGTATAGATTTCATACGCCGTCTTTAGAAGATACAGGGAAACGTGGTTTATCTATGTTTGTAAAAAACGGTGCTGATATAGTTACTTTTCATTATTATAAAAATAAATTTCGTGTTTGTTTTACAATTCTTTATTAATTCACAATAACTTAAAATAGTGTCTAAGCTTTTATCTATAAAAGACTTTTTGGTAAAAATTTTTGTAGTAGACTTTATCTGAAATTAATAAAATATATGGGTGTAGCAACAATTAAAAATTTAGAAAATAAACCTGAAGTTGCTTTGGTAGTACTTACAGGCTCTATCGATGAGTCAAATCTTGAAGAATTTAAACTGGTTGCAAATCCTTTAATGGATGATAAATCTAAATCTATATTGGCTTTAGATGTTACTTCTCTTGAATATATAAATAGTAAAGTAGTAGGTTACCTTGCTTCTTTATATACTCTTGGTCAGGTTACCAATACAAAAATTGTTATAGTTGGAGAAAACCCTAATATAATGGATATATTGTCACTTGTAGGGCTTACAACACTTATAGAACAAAAGAAAAGTATAAACGAATTATAAAAAGATGACCTTTAAAGTAGGTGCTTCCGATTTTTATAATTACTTAGTATTTTGAATTTATGCTACAGCTGAAACTTCTTCTTGTGTTTCTTTTTTATTTTTTGCCGCAACTTTCGCCTGAGCTTGTCTCGCTTTGAATTTTTCTACCATTCCTGCTGTATCTACGATAGTTTGTTTACCTGTATAAGCAGGATGACATTTTGAACACATTTCGATATTTATACTATCAACAACTGCACCAAAAGTGAATTTAGCTCCACAGTTAGCACATGTAACATCTATTTTATCATTATATTTTGGGTGAATTCCTTTTTTCATAAATTTTATTAACGTCAAAATCGCCCAAGTAATATATAAGATATTTTATGAAAGTAAAGATTATTTTGAAAAAATATTGATTAGATCACAAATGAGTTGTAAATTGAATTAAATAAAGTTTTCTACGTCTTACCTTGGAAAAGTAAGGTTAAGTAGATCCCCTCTCACGGGATAAAGGTGAGAAACGAAGGAGTTCCGATTTATCGGAAAATAGAGGTGGAACCGCCCAATTGGGTCCTCTTGCTACCACTAGGTAGTGTTTTTATTCGTTTATATAAAATCTATGGCAACTACAACATTTGAAGAAATAGTTTCGTACTGTAAAAGAAAAGGATTTGTGTATCCATCATCAGAGATTTATGGGGGTTTTGCAGCAGTTTATGATTATGGTCCTTATGGGGTGGAACTTTTAAATAATGTTAAAAATTTTTGGTGGAAAGAAATGGTTCAAAAAAGACAAGATATACTTGGACTTGATAGTGCAATATTTACTCATCCTAGAGTTTGGGAGGCTTCTGGACATGTTGGAGGATTTTCTGATCCTTTGGCTGAGTGTAAAAAATGTCATACTAGAATTCGTGTAGATCATGTAGTGGAAGGTTTAGGTGTAGTTTGTGATGAAAAAATGAGTGAAGATGAAATTAGAAATTTATTTGATCAAAATAAAGAAAAGATAAAATGTCCAAAATGTGGATCAAAAGATTTTTCAGAGCCAAAAAAATTCAATCTTTTGGTAAAATCAAACTTGGGAGATTTTACAGGAAATGATTCTGAACCAGTTTATTTACGTGGGGAAACGTGTCAGGGGATATATATAAATTTCAAGAATGTTGTGGATACGACGAGAGCTAAAATTCCTTTTGGTATAGCTCAGATTGGTAAAGCTTTTAGAAACGAAATAACTGCCAGACAGTTTATATTTAGAACTCGTGAGTTTGAACAAATGGAAATGCAATACTTTACTAAGCCGAGTGAAGATATGAAGGAATATGAAAAATTAAAAAAAGAAAGATGGAATTATTATATAAAAATGGGATTTAAAGAAGAAAATTTAAAATGGCATAAACATGAAAATTTAGTTTTCTATGCAAAAGAAGCTTATGATATTGAATATAAATTTCCTTTTGGATTCAAAGAAATTGAAGGTCTTCATGCAAGAACAAATTATGATTTATCTCAACATACAAAATTTTCAGGAGAAGATCTGAGTTATCGTGATCCTATAACAAATGAAAAATATATACCTCATGTTATAGAAGCATCTTCTGGAGTTGCTAGAGTTTTCCTTGCAGTGCTTTGTGAATTTTATAATGAAGACGAAATTGAAGGAGAAAAAAGAATTGTTTTGAAATTTCCATTTAAACTTGCTCCTATAAAATTTGCAGTATTTCCCCTTATCAAAAAAGAAGAAAATCAAGTCAATATAGCACAAAAAATATTTGAAGAGCTTTCGGATGATTTTATGTGTGAGTATGATGATACAGGTTCTATAGGGAAAAGATACAGAAGACAAGATGAAATAGGTACGCCTTATTGCATAACCGTAGATCATGAATCAATTAACGATAACTCGGTCACAATAAGAGATCGAGATACTTTAGAGCAAATCAGACTTCCAATAGATCAGATCAAAGATTGGGTGAATGAGAAATTAAAGTAATATTTTAAATAAGAAAATTATTCACAAGCAAACTCGCAAGCCAGGCTCCGACTATTGGTATGTACCAATTATCATCGAGCCACCACCATTTTTTAGGTATTTTCAAACTTTCTAAAAGAAATACAACAATTGAAACAAATATAGAAACTCTGTGATCTACGAACACTGAACCTGCTATTGAACAAAGCAATATCGCAAATATTGTTCCTTCAATATTTTTATAATCATTCCATGGCCATTTATAAATTCCAAAATATCGTCCTATCAAATGAGTCATACTATCCCCTATCGCAAGCAAAGTTATACCAAATAATGCAAAATCTCTGGTAAAAACAATAGCCGTGACACCTGATCCTATCAGGTAAAAATACATTCCCATACCTGGGAGAATATGTTTATGATGTTTTCTTTCTACGTGATCCAATATAAATGCAATTATTTTATTTTCCACACATCCCTCTTTCCAAAAATAACTTATTATAAGCCCTATAACCCCAAGCAATAAATAAAATTCTCCAGCACCATCCCAAAATCTTGCGATATAAACAAGTATAAGTCCAAACACTAAATGCCATAACTGTCTTCTGAATTCTAAATTTGCCTTATAATAATTTTCAAGAATCATATTTTTAAATTAATACTAAAATTACAAGCCCAAGAAGAGCTCCCCAAAATGATCCTGCTAGCACATCAGTTGCATAGTGAAGATTTAAATAAACTCTTGTCCAACTTATAAAAATTACCCATAAAATCCAAAATATAAATAAAGGTTTGGATATAAGAAAAAGAGCAGGAATAAAAAGTCCCAAGGAAGCTGAATGTACGCTTGGGAAACTATATGTTGACTGCGGAACCAAATTTAGACCTGTACTTCTTTTTTTCAAATTTTCATGAACTACGTAAGGTCTTTTTCTTCCGATTATAAATTGTACCAATAAAGATAAAAATACAGCAATCCCTACATAGAAAATGAGCATGTAATTACTAAATTCATCGGCTATATAAAAAGTAATAAGTACAACACTAAGAGGTGCAATAATTTCTGAGAAGAAAGCTATATATTTTTGAAACAAACTTATTCTCATGTGTTTTTTATTTAGTTCAAATTTTATAATGTTTTTCCTGGAGTTGCCAGAACAAAATCACAAGGTGTCAATTTATCTTTCATAAAAAAGCAAGCTCCCGCTATCATTGCTGCATTATCAGTACAAAGTGGTTTAGATATAGGAAAATAAGTCGTAAGATCTTTTATATTTGATGTTATCATTTCTTTTAATTTGTCATTTGCACTCACTCCTCCCGTTACAAAAATAGTTTGGGGATTTATTTGATTTTTAGCTGTAATAAGTTTTTGGGTAAGTACTTCACAAATTGCCATTTCAAGTTCATAAGCAAGATCGTATTTATCTTGCTCCGTTAAATTATTTTGTTTTTCAACCATTTGTCTTACCGCTGTTTTCAAACCTGAAAAAGAAAAGTCTAAATCTTTTGACTGACTCATTGCTCTGGGTAATTTGAATTCATTTCTCGGTTTCCCAAGTGCTGCAAATTTTGAAAGTGTTGGTCCTCCCATAAAATCAGCTATACCTATAAGTCTAGCGGCTTTATCGAAAGCTTCACCAGAAGCGTCATCACGGGTTGACCCAATTATTTCAAAATTATTCCAGTCTCTCATAACTACTATATCATTATGACCGCCTGCTACTGTAAGAACTAATATAGGGAATAATTCTTCAAATGATATTTTATGTATTTCTCTTTCTAAGAAATTTGCATAAAGATGTCCCCAAACATGATGAATATTATAAATTGGTTTGGAAATAAACATCCCCAAGATACTTCCAGTAGCTGTCCCTACAAGTAAGCTTCCGACAAGTCCAGGACCTCCAGTTATAGCAATTGCATCAATATCATTTATTTGTAACTGAGCTTTGGTCAAAGCTAGTTTAAGTGTTTCGATAATTCTTTCAGTATGGGTTCTAGCAGCAATTTCGGGAATTACGCCACCTGTATGTTCATGGATAGTTTTTTGTGATAATACAACATTTGAAAGTATTTTTGTACCATTTTCTACAATTGCTACAGATGTATCATCAAAAGAAGTATCTATTCCGAGGATTTTCATATTATTCTCTTGGTCGGATAAGTGGAAAATATACAAGATCACGTAGATTATTTTGACCTGTAAGAAGTGTAATTACACGATCTACTCCCATTCCCCAACCTGATATAGGAGGCATTCCATGTTCCATAGAGATAATATATTCATCGTCTCCTGACATAGCGTCCTGATCGCCAAGATCTTTTGCTTTTTCTTGTTCTAAAAATCTTTCTTTTTGATCTACCGGATCTACAAGCTCAGAATAAGCTTTTACTACTTCCCAACCAGCAACTACAAGTTGAAATTGGTCTACTTTTCTTTCATCTTTATCATTTACACGAGCAAGTGGTTGCATATATTTTGGATAATCAAAAACTACTGTAGGATTTATGATAAAAGGCCTAACTAGTTTCTTATAAAGATTATCTACAAGTGTTGGCATAAGCATTTTATCCATATCTTCAAATTGATATCCTTTTTCTTTTATCACAGTTAATAATCTTCTTTCATCACCTCTATCATAATCCATAATATCTATACCTGATGCTTTTTTAATTTCTTCAATATAACTAACTCTTTTGAATGGAGTTTCGAATTTTACCTGATGTTTTTTACCAAATTTATCTTCAATTTCAAATTCTCTTTTTTCAAACACATTATCTAGAAAATAATCAAACATTTCTTCGGTAAATTTTATATTATCTTCAAAGTCCCAATAAGCACTATAATGTTCAAGATGAGTATGTTCTGGAAGATGTGATGGATCTATTCCCTCATTTCGAAATGCTTTGCCAAGTTCAAATATTTTTTCAAAACCTCCTACTATCATCATTTTAAGTGGAAGCTCATGAGAAATTCGAAGTACAAGATCTATATCTAAAGCATTATTATGAGTATGATAAGGTCTTGCATCTGCACCAGTTGCATTATGCATAAATGTAGGTGTTTCAACTTCAAAGAATCCTTTTTTCCAATAAAATTCTCTTAATGATCTTATAAAATTGTACCTAAGAACAAATCTATTTTTTGAATCTTCATTCATTGTAGTATCAAGATATCTTTGCCTTAAAATAGTTTCATCATCTTTAATTCCGTGAAATTTTTCTGGGAGAGGAAGAAGTGCCTTAGACAAAATTTCCCAGTTTGAAACAAGAACTGAAATTTCTCCTTTATGAGTAGTGAAAATTTCTCCCTCTACACCTAAAAAATCAGCCATGTCGACAAGCTTTTTTAGATTATTCCAATTTTCTTCATCAAATTTAGTCTTTTCAAAAACTACCTGAAGTTGTCCAGAAAAATCCTGAAACCTCATGAAAATAAGTTTCCCCATATCGCGTATGAACATAACCCGACCACAAATCTTTACTTTTGTTCCTTCTTTTTCTAAAGAGGCTTCTTTAAGAGTATGAGATCTTTCATATTTTGCTGCGTATGGTTTTATCCCAAGTTCTTTTATCTTAGTTAATTTTTGCAATCTAATATCTCTTTCAGAAAGATCTTGTGCCATACGAAAACATTAAAAATTAAAATAACGACGTTATTATATGCTTTAGATAATGTTTTTTCAAACTGATTAATCTTATTCTTTTTTTAAGATAAAAGTGTAATATTATATCCGAAGTAAATTTAAACCAAATTTATGATTTTAGTTATCGGACAAGGTGCTTTACCTTTTGAAAATAAGAAGATAAATAATGCAGATGGACTTCGTACAGTGCAGTTTATAGAATCTTTGATCAAATTAAATAAATCTTTTTTACTTATAAATATAGATCCTGAGATCAAATCTTTTACACATTCTTATTATCTTGATACTAAAAATATTTGGATAAAAGTAACTAAAGATGAAGCTTTAAATTCAAAATATCTAAACAAAATTATTAGTAAATTTACTAAACAAAAAACTTTTGAAATAATAATCGGAGTAAATAATTTTAGTTCTTTTATAGCTTCAAATCTAAAATCATATTTTTATAAACATTTACCTCTCTGGACAGATCTCAATGGATGGATAATGGCTGAAGGTGTAAGTCAGGCAATAACCACAAAAACTAACGAGCTTTTACCTCATTACTTCTATATGGAAAAGAAAATACTTCAAAACGCAGATGCTATATCAACGGTTTCATATAGACAAAAATGGTGTATTTATGGTGAAATGATGTCACTTGGAATGATAGCAAAAGATATGTCTTGCGATTTTATATTACCTATTCCAAACTCACACGTAGAAAGTAAAAGAATTGATACAAAATCAAATGATTTTGAATATTTATATG
>CAZOKC010000001.1:44357-53213 GCA_964580335.1 uncultured Candidatus Peribacteria bacterium | reverse complement strand
CCAAAAGATAAATTTTTATTACTTTCAAGCGGTGGTTATAATACTTGGGTAGATACAAATACTCTTTTCAATGCACTTGAAAAAGTTTTTGAAAAAGATCCAAATATTCATTTTGTATCGACTGGAGGCGAAATAAAATCTCTTGATGAAAATATATATTTTGATTTTAAAAGAAAAATAAATAAATCTAAATATAAAGATAATTTTCATTTACTAGGTTGGATAGATAAACAAGATGTAATTCCGATTCATAAAATCTGTCATGTAGGTCTTTGTATAGATAAATGGAATATAGAGACAGCCACAGGCGCAAGAAATAGAATTACAGAAATGATGCTTCTTAAACTTCCTGTACTTATCACTGAAGGTACAGAGATATCAAATCTCATAAAATCAGTTGATCTAGGGTTTACAGTTCCTATTGGTAATCAAAATGCTCTTTTTGAAATGATACTTAAAATATCATCTTTGGAATCCCCTGTTTTAGATAAATATGCGAATAAAGCTTATGAATATACAAAAACATTTTTTAATCCAAACCTTACAATGAATGAATTTGAAAAGTGGATTAATAAGCCTTGGAAAAGAAATTTTGAAAATATTAATATAAATAAAATATCGAAATTTGTTCTTATAAAAAGATTTTTTAAAAGTTTAAAAGAAAAAGGAATTTTGCAAACTTTAACTTATACCAAAAGACATTTTTCAAAAATGTTTAAGGGTTAAAAAATTGTTTTATTTGTGTTTTAAAACATTTATATTTAGTATTTTAGTCTGATGAATATTTAAATATTTATGAATAGAAAACTTGGATTACTTTTGGTGTTCTTCTTTGCGGTAGCAATGGTGATTATTGTTCCTTTGATTATAGGATTATTTATAGGAAATGAAGAAGTTTCAAATAGACCAAAGCAAGTGAGAACCGAAGATAAAATACCTATTGTATTTTGGAATCTTAAAGATAATGAAGATGCTTTTCGGGGACCTTTTCAAACTTTTTTCTCTCTAAATCCACAGTACAAAATTGAATATCTTTCTTTTGAAGATGAAGAAAATTATAACAAAGTTTTAGAAAAAGCTTTAAGTGAAGGTTGGGGGCCTGATATTTTCACACTAAAAGGTAGATCATTTTTTGCAAATAAAGATAAAGTTGAACCTATTCCAAGCGGTACTTATGGGTTTACATTAGAAACTTTTAAACAAACTTTTGTACCAAGTGCAGTAAATGAAGTTTTATTAAAAAAACCTGAAGGTGAATTTATTTATGGAATACCTCTTTTTACAGATTCACTTGCGATATATTACAACAAAAGGAATTTTCAAGATTTTTTACCTTCTGAAGGTAGGCCATCAAAGTTTTGGAATGAAATTATAAATCAAGTAAAAACTTTAAATAAAGATGACAATAGTTTTGAAAGATTTTTACGAACAGGTATAGCACTTGGAAGATCTGATAATATATCTATGTTTGATGAGATTTTGAGTTTGATGTTCTTACAATTAGGAGCTCCAACTTATACCCCTGATATGTCTAATTCTATTTTTAGTACATTTTCAGCAAAAAGTACGGATGGTACGAGTTTTATACCAAGTGAAAGAGCTTTAGAATTTTTTACAAGTTTCGCAAGACCAAGTTTTGAGCATTATTCATGGAATGATCTCATTACAAAAAGAATTTCTCCAAATGATGAAATTGGAGCTTTCGCAAGAGGTAAAACAAGTATGATTTTAGGTACATCACAGACTTATAAAGAAATTATAAACACTATTACAAAGTTGCGAGGTACTTCGAGTAGTCTTATTGCTGAAGAAAATATAGGTATATCTGAAATTCCTCAATTTTCAAATGAAGTAAGAGACGCACTTGCTATCCAATATCCCCTATTTGTATCAAAACAAAGTAAAAACAAAGATATATCTTTCAAACTTCTTAGCTTTTTGTCTGAAACAGCAAATATTAAATACTATCTGGATGCCACAGGTAAACCACCTTCAAGACTTGATCTTATCAATGAATATATCCAAAAAGAACCTGTTGGAATATTTGCATTACAATCAGGTTTTGCAAAAAATTATCCTATAATAGATTCGCAGTCGTTTAAAGAAAGTTTAGAACAAGCTATAGATGACCTTGTTAATCAATACACTGACTCAAAATCGGCTGTTCGAAACATAAATGCAAGATTATCATGTGATCTTCAAATTTATAAAAAGAACAAAGATGTTTTAAGAGTGGGGTGTGAAGATTAATTAATTTAAAAAATCCAGATACTATTAGTATCAAATTTGATGAACAATTTTCTTTATTTCTTCAAGATAATTTTCATTTCCAATATCGTGTTTAGTATTTTTAACTTCTATCAATTTAGAATCACTAAGTTTTTTGTGCGCATCTTTACCTCTATTTATACATAAAATACTTTCTTTTTCACCGTACAACAAATATATCTTCGGATTTTTCTGAATTTGTTTTGTCAATTTATTAAAACTCAATCCTTCAAAATACCCCATTCTTTTTTGTCCTGTAACTTTTCTCCACCATTTTTTAATCAAAGGGACATCTTCACTAAAAAATGGTGAAAGTGAACATAAAATCAAGTACTTTATTTCCAATTTAGTCGAAAGAATAAAACTTATCATTGCACCAAAAGAAAATCCTAAGAGAATTATTTCTTTGTTTTGTTCAAGTTTTGGGAAAGTTTCTTCCACATAATCTCCCATAGTTTTTCTTTTCCAATCTATATCAAGTATTTCAACATCAATTTCTTTATCTTTAAAATACTTAAGAATTTCTTTATAAGATTCAAAAGATGAATTTTGGAGAAATCCCGGTATTATATATGCTTTTTTAAATCCCATAACTTATAGAACTTATTATTCCAAGTATTACAGATATATAGAAACAATATATTGCAATTTGTATAAGTATTGGAGAATTTATTATAAATCCAAGTATCAAAAAACTTACCCCAAGTACATGAAACATCATTTTAGATTTTCCCCACCAATTTGCTTGAAGATCTTTTTTCTTCTTTCTATAACCCCAAAAAGCTCTTGAAACTATTAAGACTTCTGTAATTAATATTGTAAGAGAAAGTACAAAATCTACTTTAAAAAGAGTAAGAAATATTACTCCAAGTATCAAAAATTTGTCAGCTGCTGGATCATATATTTTCCCCCATTTTGTTATCTGATCTCTAGTCCGTGCCAATGCTCCATCTATAGCATCGGTAAGTGATGTAACAAGAAAAAGTACAAGTGATATTTTAAAATTTCCTAAATATATAAAATATAATACAAAAGGTGTTAGGAAAAATCTCAAGATAGTAAAATAGTTTGGAGTTATAAAATTTGGGATCATCCAAAGTAATATATATTGCAAGATTTTATCTGTGAAAAAGATTTTATTAGATTTTTCGTACTTATAAAAATTTTTAAACATAAAAAATCACATTTTATAACTCATAAATGATATATGAATTTTCTGGTAAGCGAAAGTGGTAAAATTTTAAATTACAATTGAATCTAATTCTTTAATTATCATTTTCAATACCATTAATTTATTAATAATATCAGGTATTGTATTTATTTTAGGCTCAAAATTTTCAATTTCATTTATTGCTATCCATTTATAATCAGAATATTCTTCATTAAGTTCTATTTGCCCACTTTCATATATACAATAATAATGTGGAAGAATCATAATATTCCCATCTTTTTTACGATAAATTATATCCGTAGAAAATGTAGGGAAAACTTTTACTTTAAATGATTTACCAACTTCTTCATTTTTTTCTCTTCTTAATCCATCAATAATTGTTAAATCGGTATTTTCCATTTTTCCTCCAATGAAAGAATAAATTCCGTCAAAGTCTTGTTCTCCTTTTCTTTTACATAACAAGATCTTCGATTCATCTCTAGAATATATGACTAATTTCGGACAGTATTGAAAATCATAATTTTTCATATTTTTTATCTAGGTTTTGCTTCACTTCCTGCCAATATTCCTCCGTCAATTGTTAATTCTATACCAGTTATATATTTACTCTCATCACTAGCTAAATATAAAACACCATAAGCAACATCTAATGGTTCCCCAAAGTGTCCCATAGGAATTCCAGACTCTATATCTTTTATCATTTCTTGCCTTTGTTCTCCTTTTCCAAGCATTGCATCCCACATTGGAGTCATTATTGCTGCTGGATGTACGCTATTACACCTAATTTTATATTTATTTTCTGCACAATATAATGCAATACTTTTTGTATGATTTCTGACTGATGCCTTACTTGAAGCATAAGCAACAGCTGCGGGGATACCTACAATACCACTTCTTGAAGAAATATTTACAATACTTCCACCTTTATCTTTCATAAGTTTTATTGCATATTTACAACCAAGCATAACTCCTGTCGAGTTTACTCGATGAACTTCATTCCAGGAATTTAAATCACAATCCTCAGCATTCCAAGGTCCTTTTGTTTCCAAAAACCCTGTTATTCCTGCATTATTTACTAAAATATCAAGCTTTCCATACTTTTTTGTTATATAATCTGTTGTTTTTAACCAATCTTCTTCATTCCCAACATCCAAATGCAAGTATTCACTATTATTTTTCAATTTCTGCACCACATCATTTCCTTCTTTATCTCGAATATCAGAAACAATTACAACTGCTCCTTCTTTATGAAACAGCTCTGCAATTGCTTGCCCTATTCCTCGAGCAGAACCAGTTACCAATGCTATTTTATTTTTTAATTTCATAATTTTTTTGTAAAAATGTTTTTTTTCACCTCTTTATAATAAGATTAAAAATCAAATTTGTCTATTTCTTACAAAAAGACTTCTAGTTTAAATTAAATATATTTTATATTCTGATTTTTCAAAACAATTCTTTAAACATCTATCTTTCTTGTTGCATGTTTAAGAATCCATTGCGTGTTTTTGTTATCTGATTTTTGATATTTTTTAATAAATTGAACTGCTGTTTTTTTATTAACCTTGAGATAATCTGTTAAGTTGTTTGCAACTGATTTTTGCACAAACTTTACTTCATCTTGCATTAAGTTCTCAATAATTTTGAAAACGGGCTCTGGATTATCTACAAATATATCTAATTTTGTCGACCAGGGAAGTTTTGGTCTTGAACCTTCAGAAGTCAACCTACGCAAATGAAAGTTCTTAGACTTTGACCATTTCTGCATAACCTTTATAGTTTTTTGAGGGTATTTTCTTATATATGGACGAATTGCATATTCTCCAGTATTTCTTTTTGTTATTTCTTCAATTGCTTGAATTGAAACCTCAAAATCATCTAAACCGTATTTTTCAACGAATTTTCCTATCGGCATCACCCAATAAAAATTGGTAAACATGCCTGTTTCATTAGGATTTTCTTCTCCTAATATATCAATTAATATTTTAACTGCTTTAGAATAAGATTGTGGTAAATATTCTCTCAAAACATCTGCGTGTAGTTCAATTCTTTTGGTGTAACCTAATTCTTTAGATTCTCGCTTTATCGTTTCAATATATTTTTCACTATTAAAATCTTTGTAAACTTTGTTAATCTTATCTGCAAGCAATTTTGCAAGATTATCTCCAAACCATTTTGTTATGCTTTTATCTTCTTTCATAGAGTATTTTACCTAACGTTTAAGGATATGAGAAGTTACAACCATAGGGAGTAATTTGGGGTTGACAGCCTGCAAAGGTCGAACCTCATATCCTTTTTTATGTGTCCCAAACGAGGAACAAAGCGAGAGTGCAAGGGGGTCTTAGAGAAGCGAAGAAGTCTTTCTTATCCTTATCAGAAAATTTAATTTTTTTCGTTTTTATTTACTATTCTTAAATTTTGCAGATACTTCTTTTATATGTTTTCCAAGTAACCAAAAATAAATTATATATGCTAAATTAAAAATAACTAAATCATAAACAGAAGTATTTTCAGGAACTCCTGTAGAAAAAATTTCTAGCCCAGTAAAAGAGACTATCATTATTGGTAACATAATTAGAACCAACCATCTTATTCCTATTACCCAGCCTAAAGAAAGAAATCTTTGCAAAATATATTCCCCATTTGATCCACCATTTATTTTGTAAATATAGTAGGTCCCAAAAATAGTAATTATTCCTGAGACTATGGCTAAATAAATATCCCAAATATTTTTTTCAATAAATGGAATAATTGCCAAACTGTATAAGATGGTATTTGCCAACAAATACTTAAATTGTTCTTTTTCTGACAGTGGATTCTGACTTAAATCTTTTTTTAGGTTATCAATATTCCAAAAGTACATATTAATTAAGTTTTAAATTAAAAATTTATAAAATTATTCATTTTCGAGCGATAGCAGAGAAATTTCTTTTATCCCCCTAAATATTATAAAGAAAAAAATAATTTTTCCAACTTGATTTTAAATAATCTTTCTCCAAATAATCAAATTATTAAAAAATGATTACACATAACGTCCGCAACTAAGCGAAGTCCGAAATTGGTATAATTATATATCCAATGAGGGATTTGAGCGAGACGAAGTTGAGCCGCTTAGTTGCTGTTAGAAGATGTATCAAAAATCAATTAGGCAAACAAATATGTATCATTTTCGTTAATATCTGGTTCTTGTGCCCATTTTCTTACAAATACTCCAAATGTTAATGGGGCAAGATTATTTTTTTGGGATAACCATGCAGATAATGTCTTTCCCCCTTCTACATTTGCTATTAATGCAAAATTTGAATTGTTAATTTTTGTGTAAAAATTCTTTATTATAGGCATGGTGATATCTTTTGGGAATCCGATACTTTCTAAGATTAATATCGAAAGTTTTGCAAATGTAGTGTCATCAATTTCATTTGCTTGACATAAATTGTCTACTGCCCCAGCAAAAAATAAAATTGCACCGATCATTGGTCTAGGGAGTTGTAGCATTTCTTCATCAACGCCAATATTACATGCTTCATGAAAAAGGAGTATTTGTTTGCCTATTGCTTCTATTTTTTTATCCTTATCTTTTTTGAAAAAATTAAACATAAGTTGAAAGTGATTTTTGATATTTCTTCTAACGTTTACCGATATCTGAAGTTCATATGAAACGAAGTGAAAATGAATTTGGACGAAGCGTTAGCAGAGTCAGATATCGGTTGTTGTCGGATGTAAATTCTAGCCGTCCACGTTATCCGTCTAACTTTCTTAGTCGCTTCACAACTGAATCTTGGTACAACCTAAAAGCTTTTCGCTTTTCCTTTGGATAAATATAAGGCGTGCCAAGAACCTCGGAGCATTTCTGGCATTTTAACGTAGGAACTTTATCAATGCTCAAAGTCTGCAGGTTGACCATATTGTCAGGCGAGAAAATTCTATCTAAGTATAATCGGCGCAAATTACCAGGACCATCTTTTTGATAGACTACAACAACGTTCTCACACTTTCGACAGCAGACATTGAGCAGCCTTGAATAGCCGCCTCGAGCAGACTTATATTTATCTCTTTTGAGTGAAAAGCTTGTTTTTTTCATCTAGGCTAGAATTTATTTTCGACAACTAGCAATTATTTCATTTTAGGGCGGATAGTGAGGTTAAATTGGGTGTTAGTTGGTAGAAAATGATTTCTTAATTGCTAGGAGTTATGTTAAAATACTTTTAAAGTTAATCATAAATAAAGGGGGTATGCAACAACATTTTAATGTGTTTCGTAGTAAGCTTGAGATTGAAAACTTGAGTCAGAAAACTATCAAGGCTTATTTGAATTGTCTGAAGAATTATTCCATTTTCATAAAAAATAATGACAAATTGAGTGAAAAAGATATCGAGGATTTTTTAGTTTATTTATATTCAAAGAAATATGCTCCGAAAACTATCAAACTTCATAGAGACGCTATTTTAAAATATTATCGGCTTATTCACGGATTTATACCAGTACTTAATCTCAAAATAAAATCATCTCCGGTGAGACTTCCTGTTGTTCTTGCAAAGTCTGACCTTGAAAGAATTTTTGATGTCACAAAAAATAAAAAGCATAAACTTATGCTAATGCTTACATATGGTAGTGGTCTTCGTGTAAGTGAAGTTATAAACTTAAAAGTGAAAGATCTAGATTTTTCAAATAATATGATTTTTATAAGACAAGCCAAAGGAAATAAAGATAGAATAACAATTTTACCAAAAAATCTAATAACTCTTTTAAAAAGTTTTGTTTGGGGGAAAGACGTAAATGATATAGTTTTTGAAAGCGCAGTTGGTGGCAAATTATCTCAAAGGACATTGCAAAAAATATTTCATTCATCTTTAGTCTTTTCTGGAATAAAAAAAGATGCAACTTTTCATAGTTTAAGGCACAGTTTTGCAACTCATCTTTTAGAATCTGGAGTTAATCTAAATTATATAAAAGAACTCCTTGGACACTCAAATATCAAAACAACAATGATTTATACAAAAGTCACTAATACGATGATTAAAAGTATCAAAAGTCCTATAGATTGAACTTATTTCAAAGGTTCAAATATGAAAGAACCTGAGTCAAATTTGAGAAGTAATATCAAATTCCCTTGATCAAACATATAACTTGAAGATTCAGTTAAATATTTTATAAATTCAGATTCTTGCGAATCCATACAAAATTTCTTTGTGCTTCCCAAAGGACCAAATTCTAAATTATTTTTATCTGTTTTATACGTACCGAAGAAACTATTACAATCCGTTGTTCCTGTTATTTTCTCATCGTCAAAAGTAATAGTAAAAGCATCTTTTTGAATTGGTGTGATAGTATCGTCATTGTTCATTCTAGTTTCTTTCCATACCCATGTATTTGAAGTCAAAGATGTTTCACTTACTGCTGATTGTAAGTTATAAAAATAT
>CAZOKC010000001.1:42030-44294 GCA_964580335.1 uncultured Candidatus Peribacteria bacterium | reverse complement strand
TAAAATAAAAAATAAAAATATTACACCAAGCATTATACGATAATATCCAAAACCGGTAAATCCATATTTATCTACAATTTGTAAAAATATTTTAACCGCAATCCATGCAAATATAAATGAAATAATTCCACCAAATATAAGTAATTGATATTCATTTGATGTAAATATAGTTTCGGTTTTTAAAAGATCATAAATTGTAGCCGCAAACATAGTAGGAACAGCCAAAAGAAATGAAAATTCTGTAGCTTGTTTTTTATCGAGCCCAGAAAATACTCCTCCAACTATAGTTGCCGCCGCTCTTGAAATTCCAGGGATCACAGAAATACTTTGAAAAAGTCCTATCAAAAATGCGTTTTTATATGAAATGTCCTCCAAATTTTTATAATTTGTAGATTTACTTGTAATTTTTTTATCAATTAAGATAAGTACAATTCCACCGATTATAAGAGATAACGAAACAACTAATGGTGAAAATAAATAAGTTTTTATGATCTTATAAAGCAAAAATCCAACAATCGCAGTTGGTAAAAAAGCCACCAAAAGTTTTTTATATATTTCAAATTTCATGATAAATTTTGGAGCATACAAAAATACTATCGCAAGTATCGCTCCTATCTGGATAGCGATTTGAAAAGTTTTTGTAAATTCATCATCCCCTATTCCAAGAAGATTTGAAGCAAGTATCATGTGACCAGTAGATGAAATCGGAAGAAATTCCGTAAGTCCTTCCACGATTCCAAGTATAAATGCGTCGATGAAGTTCATAAATTGTATTATGTAAATATATTAACATGACATTTTTACAAACCAAGGAACAAAGTGAGTGTTTGTAAAAATGAACGAAAAATCATATGAAAGCCGAATATCCAGATTCTAATTTTAGATAGTCAATTATTTCAACAAATTCGCAAACCAAGCTTTAGCTGTTTGTGAATTTGAAAAGGAAGAAATTTTTAACATCCGAAAGAACCAAGCTTTAGCTGTTCTTGAGGATGAAGAGTAAGAACACATGAAGGTTGAATAGAAATTATGAAATAATTTCAGAAAACCGAAATGTTAGTCTTACGAAAGTGGCGGAGAGACAGGGATGTACTCGTCCTGCTTCGCAGTCCTGCGTGAGCTTACGCTCGAACCTGTGATTCGAATCTTTGTCATAAAAGACAAACCACTATACCGCAAGCGGTACATTGGTCTGTCTTCCTGGCGGAGAGACAGGGATTCGAACCCTGGAGACCCGTAAGGGCCTGCTTGTTTTCAAGACAAGTGCATTCGACCACTCTGCCATCTCTCCACGTCGGAGCAAAGTTTACACTTATGAAATATTTTTGCAAATATTTCGCCAGTTTCAACTTGCACCTCCTTTTCGTATTTATAAACAGCTACGCTTGGTTTATAAATACGTTTCCAAAACAATAACCCAAAGCTTGGTTCTTAAATTCGTAATAGTTAAATTTCAAAATTTAACTTACACAAGATAGTAATTTTAAACATTTCCTGCAAGTGATTTTTTACAATAAATAAAATTTCTATAAAAACTTATAATAATACTCATAATATATATCAAATATAAAATACACTTTTTCATTAGAACTACTGAAAATGCTAAACTTATTTTGACTTTCACTTTTTGATGTTTATAATGATATGAGTCAAAAATTTATAGAGCTTATTTCATAAGCTTTTTTATAATTTTATTCAAATATGGACTATATCAAAATAAGAGGTGCAAGAACTCATAACCTCAAAAATGTAAGTGTTGATATTCCTCGAAACAAACTTGTAACTATTACAGGTATTTCAGGTAGTGGAAAATCTTCACTTGCTTTCGATACACTTTATGCTGAAGGTCAAAGAAGATATGTGGAAAGTTTATCAACTTACGCAAGACAATTTCTAGAATCCACCGAGAAACCAGATGTAGACAGTATAGAAGGATTATCCCCTGCTATATCCATAGACCAAAAGACTGCTTCAAGAAACCCAAGATCCACAGTTGGAACTATCACAGAAATATATGATTTTTTAAGATTACTTTTTGCCAAAATAGGGATTCCTCACGATCCTGAAACAGGAAATCCGCTTACAAGACAGACAAGTTCAGACATCATAGAAAAAATTGCTTTACTTCCAGAAGGAAAAAAACTTTATCTACTTGCACCTGTCATAGAAGGTAAAAAAGGAGAGCATAAAGCAATTTTCGAGAAAATAGAAAAAGATGGATTTTTACGTATGAGAGTAAATGGAGAAATAATGACTATAAATGA
>CAZOKC010000001.1:41713-41949 GCA_964580335.1 uncultured Candidatus Peribacteria bacterium | reverse complement strand
TAAAACCAAACTTCCATCGGGTGAAGTGATGGAAGATATAAACCCCGAAAGAACAAGAGTCGCAGATAGTGTCGAACTTGCTCTCAAAATCGGAAATGGACGTATAGTTCTTCATTTTCCTGAAGATAAAGATATGAAAGATGAACATATGAGTGAATTTTTTGTAAATTCAAAAGGAGAAATGGTACTTATGGAGCTTGAACCAAGAACTTTTTCATTCAATAGTCCATATGGCG
>CAZOKC010000001.1:7884-41640 GCA_964580335.1 uncultured Candidatus Peribacteria bacterium | reverse complement strand
TGCACTTTTTAATTGTGTTTTTTACACTTGAAGAAGGAGCTATAGTTCCATGGAATAGTGGCACTTCACAAGTTGGGTGGAGTCAAAAAATACTTAGATCTGTTGCAAGAGAAATGGATTTTTCTATGGATACACCTTGGAAAAATTTAACTGAAAAACATAAAGAAATGGTTTTATATGGAACTGGAGACAAAAAATATAAAATTCACATGGCAGGAGATAAGTTTCAAGGAAGTTATGATACCAGATACGAAGGAGTTATCCCTCAAATTCTACGAAGGTACAATGAAGCAGACAGCGAAGCTTCACGTGAAAAACTTGAAAAATTTATGAGACAAGTTCCTTGCAAAACATGTAATGGGTGCCGTCTCAAAAAAGAAGCGCTATCAGTTAAAATAGACGGACTTTCTATTATGGATTGGTGCGAATTACCTATAGAAGAATTTAAAAACAAGATGGAGAAAGTGAAATTTTCAAAATCTCATGAAGTAATTGCAAAACCAATTTTGAAAGAAGTGATCGATAGAAGTGAATTCCTTATTTCAGTAGGTTTAAATTATCTAAATCTTGGAAGATCTGCAAATACTCTTTCTGGTGGAGAAGCGCAGAGGATAAGACTTGCAACTCAAATTGGATCAAAACTTCAAGGAGTACTTTACGTACTTGATGAACCATCAATCGGACTACATCAAAAAGATAATGACCGACTTATAAAAACGCTTCTAAATCTTCGAGACCTTGGAAATACAGTGATTGTTGTAGAACACGATGAAGACACTATGAGAACATCTGACTTTATAATAGATATAGGTCCAGGTGCTGGGAAACATGGAGGAAATATTATTTTCAAAGGAACTCCGGAAGAAATAATGAAAGATAAAAATTCTATAACTGGACAATTTTTATCAGGAAGAAGAGAAATGCCAATACCAAAAGAAAGAAGAAAAGGTAACGGTCAATTTTTAAAACTTAATGGATGTAAAGGTCATAATCTAAAAAATGTTAATTTAGAAATACCTCTTGGATGTTTTGTAGGTATCACAGGAGTTTCAGGAAGTGGTAAATCAACTCTTATAAACGATACTTTGGTCCAAATTCTCAAACGAGATCTAAATGGTGCTCACACATTCCCAGAAAAATTTGATTCTATATTTGGAATGCATAATTTGGATAAAATCATAGATATAGATCAATCCCCTATCGGTAGAACACCAAGATCAAATTCTGCTACATATACTGGAGTTTTTACACATATAAGAGATCTTTTCACAAAAACACAAGAAGCTCGTATAAGGGGTTATGATCCGGGAAGATTTAGTTTCAATGTAAAAGGTGGAAGATGTGAACATTGCCAAGGAGATGGAGTCAAAAAAATAGAAATGCATTTTCTTCCTGATGTATACGTAACTTGCGAAGTTTGTAATGGAAAGAGATATAATCCTGAAACTTTAGAAATAACTTACAGAGGGAAAAATATAGCCGATGTACTTGCAATGACTGTCGAAGAAGCTCTTGAATTTTTTGACAAGATTCCTCCTATAAAAACGAAACTTCAAAGTTTATATGATGTAGGTCTTGCATATATACAAGTTGGACAAAGTGCTACAACTCTCTCTGGAGGAGAAGCCCAAAGGATTAAACTAGCAACTGAACTTGCAAAACGTTCTACAGGAAGAACTTTTTATGTACTCGATGAACCAACAACAGGTTTGCATTTCCAAGATGTAGAAAAACTACTTTCAGTGCTTCATAAACTTGTAGATGCCGGAAATACAGTTGTAGTTATTGAACACAACATGGATATGATAAAATCTTTTGACTATATCATCGATCTTGGTCCCGATGGAGGAAGTGCCGGAGGTGAAATAATAACAAAAGGTACTCCAGAAGAGGTTTCAAAAGTAAAAAATTCTTATACAGGACAGTGGCTTTCCAAGATTTTGAAATAACTTTGTAAGAATTCAAGCTAAATTCGTTTGGATAAGAAGATTAATATATACAATAATATTGTCCCTAATCTTCCAACATATGAAATTTAGAATAATTTTCGTAGCATTCTTGTTTTTATTTATATCTAGTTTCAATATTGTTTCTGCCGATACTAAAACGGAAAATGAAACAAGAGATTTAACTATCAAACTTTGGTCCGAAAAACTACATGGAGGTAGACTTAATACAAACCGTTTTTTTATAGAAAATAGATTTCAAAATAAACCACTTAGTTATGATTATTTTCTTATAGCACTTGCAGCAAAATCTGGTGATATTTCATGTATAAAAAGAGATGAACCTTTGAAAGATTTTGAAGCATTATGTTTACAAGAAAGATTCAAGGTTTCAGGTTATACATGGGGCAAGAGAGCACAAACCGTCTCAAGAAAATCATATTTAGAAAAATTCAATTTTGGTACGATTTATACAAGGCAAGGAGCACCAAGACTTCTTGATGCTTTAAATGGTTTTTTTGCAAGTCAGGTAAATCAGGATAGTAAACTAACTGATGAAGAAGTAAAATTGCCTGAAGTAGATACAAGTATCAAAAAGATAATGATGGATTTTGAAAATCAATTTTTCGGAGTGAATTTCAAATACACATCAAACTTTGAAAAAATCAGTTTAAGTAAATTGCCCAAACAATTTTATGGTAATGGTAAATTTATAAGTGCATTTATCCCAAAAGATAACGTAGATTCTTTAGATAAAGATTATATTACAGTTTATCTGCAAGAATTCGATGAAGATGACCAAGTTACAACACTTTCTCATGTTCGAGAAAAAGCTATCAAAGATGAAAGATACAAAGCTCTTTCAAAGATAGTAAATATTGGAAGTATCAAAGCTTTAGAATTTATAGACAGAAGAATATCCAATAACAAAACTCCTTTTACTCACGGAATCTACATTATAAATGATTCAAGAGTTTTAGTTTTCACTTATCATGGACTGAATTTCAATTCAAAATATTATAACGAAATATACGAATTTGTAAAAACTGCAAAAATAGATACCAAAGACTCTCTGACTTACATAAATAAAACATTTGAAGATTCCAAAATAGGAATTTCTTTTGAACATCCAGAAAATTTTGAAGTATTAAACGTATCATCCGTAGATAATCTACTTAAAAATAATCCATATTTATATCATTTAAATTCTTTGACAAGGCAGTATGAAGTACTTTATGTAAAACCTTGGTACAAAGAAAATCTTAGAACATATCCGCTACTTGTCACAGTAGAAAAAGATATAAACACCACATTTGATCAAGCGTCATACCTTGAAGACCTGAAAATAGCTTTAGGTCTTTATAACAATGTTAAAATATCTAAGGAAGGCGCTTATTATAGTGGAAAAACAAAGATGTATGAACTTCAATATACTTTAACCAATAAACTGAATTCAAATTTGAATTTCGATATAGTGCATAGAATAGTCGCAAACAACTTCAAAATAGTTTCAATTATTCAAGCTATACCAAAAACATCTAAAGTGGATTTCAAAGATGAATTTGAAGAAGTAACAAAGACCTTAAAAATTAAGTAAAGAAAGTATTGACAAAATCGGTTATATACATATAATACCAACCGAAAACATCTGGCGTGCAGAACACGAGACTAAGTATGGAAAGAGCAATCCCACTTTGACTCTTACCTATGAAAAAGCAAGTGGATTAAAATCCACCGTGTAAGACTCCCCTGATGTCAATCAAAAAGGATTTTCCTTTAGGTCCAAAAAATAAGTCTCTTCAATGCCATGAGATGAAAGAGCGTTTTAGACCAAAGGAAAAATCCTGACTTGGCGCCCTCAAGATCTTTCTCGAGGGCGCGTTTCTTATTAATCTTTCTTATCCTCATCCACGACTTCACCTTCTACCACATCCTCACCTCCTTTTAGTTCTTCTTCTCCATGTTCTTGTGCTGCTTTTTCTCCGGCAGCCTCAGATGGAGTTTGTCCTTGTTTATACATTTCTTCACCAAGTTTCATAAGTTCGTTTTGAAGGTCGGTACAAGCAGTGTCTAATTCTTCTTTTGTCACATCTTCTTTATCTTTCAGTATTCTGACTTCAGCTGCTTTTGCTTTTACAGATTCTTTAAGTTCGAGACTAACTTTTTCTCCTGCTTCTTTTGCAGTTTTTTCAGCTTGATAAATAAGACTATCAGCGAGGTTTCGGGCTTCGATAAGTTCTTTCTTTTTCTTATCTTCATCAGCAAATTTGACTGCATCTTCCTGCATTTTCTTGATTTCTTCTTCAGAAATACCACTTGATCCTTGTATTGTTATCTTTTGTTCTTTTCCTGTACCTTTATCTACGGCTTTCACATGCAAGATACCATTGGCATCTATATCAAAAGTTACTTCGATCTGAGGTACTCCACGTGGTGCTGGAGCTATACCATCAAGCATGAATTTACCAAGAGACTTATTATCTTTTGCAAATTCTCTTTCACCTTGAGTGATATGGATTTCCACACCAGGTTGATTCTCTTGGGCTGTCGAGACTATCTGAGATGTAGAAGTTGGGATAGTTGTATTTCTTTCGATAAGTTTTGTAGAAACTCCTCCAAGTGTTTCTATACCAAGAGAAAGTGGAGTAACATCAAGAAGTAATACATCTTTTACGTCTCCTGCAAGTACACCTCCCTGTACTCCAGCACCGATAGCTACAACTTCATCAGGATTTACACCTTTATGAGGTTCTTTTCCAAAAAGTTCTTTTACTTTAGCTACTACAAAAGGAACTCTTGTAGAACCACCCACCAAAACTACCTCATCTATTTCTGAAGTAGAAAGTCCAGAGTCTTCTATAGCTTTTTTACAAGGTTCCAAACTTCTTTCTACAAGATCTTCGATAAGTTGTTCAAATTTTGCTCTAGTAAGTTTTGTATTAAGATGTTTTGGACCAGAAGCATCTGCTGTGATAAATGGAATATTTATCTCAACTTCAGTCTTACTTGAAAGTTCTTTTTTAGCTTTCTCAGCTTCTTCACGAAGTCTTTGAATAGCCATTTTATCATTTGAAAGGTCAATCCCTTGATCTTTTTTGAATTCTGCAAGTAGATGATCCAGTATTCTTTTATCAAAATCATCTCCTCCAAGATGAGTATCTCCATTTGTAGAAAGTACCTGTACTGCAAATTCGCCGTCTTCACCTTCACCAACTTCCAATATAGAAACATCGAAAGTTCCTCCTCCAAGATCGTAAACCGCTATTTTTTGGTCTTTTTTCTTATCAAGTCCATATGCAAGAGCCGCCGCAGTAGGTTCGTTTATTATTCTTTTTACTTCAAGTCCTGCTATTCTTCCTGCGTCTTTTGTAGCTTGTCTTTGACTGTCATTGAAATAAGCCGGAACTGTGATCACAGCTTCTGTAATAGTTTCTCCAAGGTAACTTTCCGCGTCAGCTTTTAGTTTTGCAAGTACCATAGCACTTATTTCTTCAGGTCTTTTCTTTTCTCCATTTAGTGTAATAAGACAACCTCCATCAGAAGCTTTTGTCACTTCATAAGGAACACCTTTTATTTCCTCTTTTACTTCATCAAATTTTCTTCCGATAAATCTTTTTGCAGAGAAAATAGTATTTGTAGGATTTGTCACAGCTTGTCTTTTTGCAGTAACTCCGACAAGTCTATCATCACCTTTTATAGCAACTACCGAAGGAGTTGTTCTATCCCCTTCTGCATTTGGTATAACTTTTGGTTCACCTCCTTCCATAAAGGCAACACATGAATTTGTAGTTCCAAGGTCAATTCCGATTATTTTTGGCATATGTTCAAAATTATAAAGTAAATTTAGGATAATAATTTTGCTCGGAACGGTTTAGGCGATACCAGGCGTACATGCTAGCCTGGGGTTTAAGCCGTAAAAGTGGAGAGCATAAATTATTACCTGAAATGAATAATTTAGCACTCACTATTTTAGATTGCTAAAATAAAATGTCAAATGAAATTTATTCTAAACCAATTTCCTCTATGATTTTGAGTAAATATTGTTTTATTTTATCTAAACCAATATTTTCTATATTGCCTTTATAAAAAACGAATATAGGAATTATTATACCTAGGTTTTCTTCTAAATATATTACCATTCTAAATGAACCACTTTTGCCTTTGTTTAAATCATCACTCTTAAGTCGTATTTTGTACAATCCTTTACCCAAATAGATAGATGTATTTCTATCAAAATTTTCTAAAGCAAAAACTATATCATCTAATAAATTCGCATATTTTTTCAATAACGACTTGATGTTTCTTTTAAAAACTTTCGTAATTCTAATTTTATACATACCCCCTTAAATAATTTAACTAAATTTTCAGCTGATCTCGTACATTTATATACTTCTTATTCTTCTCTTTTGATAAAGCTTTACTCAATTTTGAAGTTAACATTTCTATATCATCATCTTTTTCAAATATATTAGCATCGGTATCCTTTTCAAGAAAACTAATTGCAGCTACACGAAAAAACTCAGATTTACTAGAATAACCTTTAGTTCTAATAAAGCTCATTATTCTATTATCCAAGGTCTTAGGGACAACAAAATTTACTACTGTCATAGTATATGGATTATATATATATCCTATATTAGATTTGTATAAAAATCAACTAATTTTAAATATACCTAACATTAAATCTATTTTACTAGCATTTCCCTGACTTTTTTGGTATAATAATATGATTATTTTAAATTTATGGCAGATACAGGAGCAGAAAAGCGAAATATTACAGATATACCTTTTGTAGGAAATATGCTTTCTGGATTTCAGGCAAAACCTGATTTTAATCCACTTATCAAAAGTATAGATACGATGCAGGCACACACAGTAAAAAGTGAGGAGGTCGCCGAAGAGTCCATTAAAACTTTTGAAATAGCACTTGATGATTTTTACAAAAAAGAAATAGGGAAAGTATCATCCGAAACGCAAGCCAGTTTAAATAGTCTAAAAGATCAGATAGGAAGAGATTTTATCGCGAAGTTAAGAGAAGCAGGAAAAGACTCTGGATCTACTTTAAGTGAAGAAGAAAGAACTGAATATTCAAGATTATTCAAAGTCCTTCAAGAATTAGTTGCGGAAATCCAAAAACACGTCGATGTAAAGACAGATACACTTGGTGGGATAAAAGAATTTGCCAAAAATATGGGATTCGAAGAAGGTTTTGTCATGGCATTCATCGTAGATATCTTAAGAGGACTCAAAATAGGTGCTTTAGACAAATATTTAGACGATATGGTAGGAACGAAAGGTTGGGAAACATATACTCTTCGCGATAAATTTGCAGAAAGAATACTTTCCGAAATTCAAGATAAAACACTACTTGAGACAAATCCAAATATCAATTCACTTGCACTAAACACACTAGATAGTACAAGTTTTGCTTTATTTACCGCGTCACAAGCTCAAACACTAAAAAATAAATTTACAAAGATGCCATTAGTTGATTCTAGCGGAAAACAAGTGACAGATACCGAAGGCAAAGGATTAAGAATCTCATCTCCTGATGAAGTAGATATTTTTGCGGGGATTCCTACAGAAACTCTCTCTCAAGCAAAAGCAGCTCTTGCTTTCAATATAAGTAAAGCCGACACTCCTGAAGCAAGAACAAAATTCCTTTTTGATTTCTTGATGGAACAAAAATCACCTGAAATAACTAAAGAGGAAGAAAAGAAACCTAACACAAATTATGAATTTTTAACTGATGGTACTACATTTGTAATGAAAGAAGGGTTTACGACTTTACCTACCGGAATTGATGTTTCAAAAGTAACAAAATTAACAATTGAAAGTAAAACTATTCCAAATCTGGATGCGTTTACAGGTGTGACGGAAGTGACTTTTCCTGATGTGAAGTTTGATTCAACAATTACTTCAAAAATAGATTTTTCTGGACTTGAAAAGCTTACCAAACTGACAACTATAAATTTACCAGCTTATACAAATACAGATCCAGATGAAAATTCGAAAGCTAAAGAATCATTAACATCATTGCAGAGTGCCGTAGCAAACATTTTATGTATGACTAATGGTGCTCCAGAAAGTATAACTATAAAAGTTGATAATAAATCAGAGTATACTGGAACAAATCCTAATAATGTAAATTGGAATAAAAAACAAGTTAATATCGAATGGGATTCCTCAAGCCATAAATGGACAGTTAAAAAAATCTAAATCTACTACTATAGCAACTGGAGGTGGTAAAGGTGGATCATCTGGAGGGGGGGGTATAGCAGCTCAAATGATGGAAGTCCCAGTTTAGACCAATCTATAACAAGAAATGGCGGAAGTGTTTATGACAGAATGGGCAGAGAAAATAAAACTTAAAATTTATTGACCTATAACACATATTTCTTGAAATATGGATATTTAAGTTTAGAATTTAGTTAAACTAAATTTTTATGATTATCTCAATTTGTGGATTTCCGGGTTCAGGAAAAAGTACAGTTTCAAAAATACTTGAAAAGAAACTTGGTTTTGAGAGAATTTATATGGGACAATTGCTTAGAGACAAAGCCAAAGATATGGGTATAACTATCGAAGAACTTCTTGAAATAGCAAATCATGACGGAGGTAAAATAGATAAAGAAATAGATGATATGGTTTTACATTATGCAAAGACAAAAGATAACTTCATCATCGAAAGTAGGACCGCTTGGCATTTCATACCAAATGCAAAAAAAGTTTTTATAGATGTTTCAGTCGAAGAATCCGCAAGAAGAATATCAAAAGATAGAGTTATAAATTCAGATAGAAATGAACTTCATGCAGACAATTTGGAAGAAGTTAAAACTCAAATACTTGAAAGAGTAGCCAATGAAAGTCAAAGATATAAAAAGTATTATGATATCGATCCATACGACAAATCAAATTTTGACTTCGTAATAGATAGTACAAATTTGTCTCCTGAAGAAGTTGCAAACGAGATAATTAGAAAAATAAAAGAATAAATCTGGTAAGATTCCATTCCACTAAAAGAAATTTTGATATATAGTTTTCACTGTATATTTTTTCATATCTATGACATTCAAAAAAATAGAAGCGAGAGCAGATTTTCCAAAAATAGAAAAAGAAATTCTTAAAAAATGGAAAAAAGAAGACACATTTAAAAAATCTATCGAAGAAAAACAAGAAAATTATACATTCTCATTTTTTGATGGACCTCCTTTTGCTACAGGGCTTCCACATCATGGACATTTACTTATTTCTACCGTGAAAGATATAATCGCAAGATTTCATACCATGCAAGGTAAACGTGTAGAAAGAGTTTGGGGATGGGATTGTCATGGACTTCCTATCGAATACGAAAAAGAAAAAGAACTTGGGTTAAATGGAAAACAAGATATAGAAAAAATGGGTGTAGATAAATTCAACGAATCATGTAGATCGACGATTTTGAAATACGCAGACGAATGGCAAAAAGTCATAGAAAGACTTGGAAGATGGGTAGATATGGATAATGATTACAAAACAATGGAGCCATGGTACATGGAAAGTATATGGTGGGTTACAAAAGAACTTCATAAAAAAGGTTTGATCTACGAAGGCTATAAACCTATGCACATTTGCCCAAGATGTGCGACTCCACTGTCAAATTTTGAAGTAGCTCTTGGATATAAAGATATTCAAGATTTGTCTTGTACAGCTAAATTTAAAATAAATGGAAGTGCGGATAAAAAGTCGCAGAAAGTTTATGAAAATCTAAGTAACCTTCCATCACCAGTTTATATGCTGGCATGGACGACAACTCCATGGACTCTTCCTGGAAATATAGCTTTAGCGGTAAATGAGAAGGAAGATTATGTTTTAATCGATAAAGGGAACGAATATATAATACTCGCCTTTGAATTAGCTAAAAAAATATTAGGTGAAAATTTTGAAGAAAAATTAGCTCACACTTACAAAGGCTCCGAACTTGTCGGCCTTTCTTACGAACCATTATTTTCTGTGACTCCAGAAAAAGAAGGAAGACAATATGTAGTAGTCGGATCAGATGTGGTAACTATGGTTGACGGTACAGGTGTACTTCACGTAGCGCCTGCGTTTGGTAGCGAAGATTAAAAAAAAAAAAAAAAAGAGAAGCTTGGATTTATACAGCACATAACTATCGAGGGAATCGTAAAACCTTACGTAAAAGAATTTAAAGGCAAAACAGTAAAAACAAAAGATAATTATACAAGTTTCGATAAAGAAATTTGTGACAATTTAGAAAAAAGAAATCTACTTTTTAAAAAAGAAACTTACAACCATTCATATCCACTTTGTTGGAGATGTGATACGCCACTTCTTAATTTTGCATTTGAAACTTGGTTTATAAAAATCGAAGGAAAGCTCAAAGAAAAAATGATAGAAAAAAATAAAGAAATCCACTGGGTTCCAGGATTTGCTGGAAATTTAAGGTTTGCAAATTGGATAGAAAACGCACCGGACTGGGCATTTTCAAGAAATAGATATTGGGGAACACCTCTTCCTATTTGGAAAGGATATGATAAAGAAGGAAATGTAAAAGATACAATTTTTATAGGATCAAGAGACGAAGTACTTTCAAAAAACCCATATTATGAAAAAACAAAAAAGAAAGTTACAAAAATAGATGATCTTCATAAACATTTTGTAGATGACATAGTTTGGGAAGAAAATGGACTTACTTATAGACGTGTACCTGAAGTATTTGATTGTTGGTTTGAATCTGGAGCCATGCCTTACGCTTCAAATCATTTTCCTTTCAAAGATGAAAAAGGATTTATGAAAAAATTTCCTGCCGATTTTATAAGTGAAGCGATGGATCAAACAAGAGGATGGTTTTATACACTACTTGTAGAATCAGCTGCTATTTTTCAAGATGTACCTGCAAAAAATATAGTAGTAATGGGACTTCTACTTGCAGAAGACGGAAAAAAACTTTCAAAATCAAAAAGAAATTTTACAGATCCAACAATCCTTTTTGATACAAAAGGAGTTGATGCTTTTAGATTTACACTTATAAATTCACCTGTAGTAAAAGGAGAAAATGCAAAATTTACAGATACTGCAATAGACGAAAAATTGAAAACTATTTTGATACCACTTTGGAATTCTCTTTCATTCCTTACAACATATGCAAATATAGATAAATGGACACCAAAAAATATAAGAAGAGTTTATCTTGTAAGACACGGAACTACTGACTTAAACAATGAAGGTAAACTTCAAGGTAGTCTGGATTTATCTTTAAACAAAGAAGGTCAAAATCAAGCAAAAAAAGTATCTGAAAGACTTTCAAAAATAGATATAGATTCGATATATTCATCCAACTTAAAAAGAGCTTATGAAACAGTAACTCCTCTTGCTAACGCTAAAAAAACTAAAGTAAATAAAATCGAAGATTTAAATGAAATAATCCTTGGTGATTTTGAAGGTAAAACTTTAGAGGAAAGAGCAGAATACAGAAAACCAATTCTGGCTAAGAATAAAAATATGGAAAGTTGGGAAGTTCCATATCCTACTGGCGAAAGTTATGTGGATGATTTTTATAAAAGAGTAAAAAAAGGTCTTGATGGCATACTTGAGAAAAATGAAAAAGCCGTTGTTTTATCAACTCACAAATCCACAACTAGAGCTTTAGAACAAATACTTTTAAATTATGGTTTTGGTAAAGGTAACCACCCAAAACATTGGGAAGGTCATACAGCAAATGGACAAATAAAAGAATTTGTTCTTCTTTCTCCAAAACATCCTTTAGATAAATGGATATTATCGGAACTTCAAACACTTATAAGTAAAATCTCAGATGAATTATATGCGTACGATCTTCAAAAAGCTTCAGATGAATTTGCACCATTTTTAGATAAATTAAATAACTGGTACATAAGAAGATCAAGAAGAAGATTTTGGAAAAGTGAAAATGATTCTGACAAAAATGAAGCTTATGAAACACTGTGGTATGTTCTTGATACTTTAAATAAATTACTTGCTCCTTTTTGCCCATTTTTAAGTGAACACATTTATGATTTATTAAGGCCTAATACAAAAGTTTTTGAATCAGTACATCTCGATCATTTTCCACTTGTAAATTATAACCTTATCGATAAAGACCTTGAAAAAGAAACTAACACGGCAAGAGAAATTGTTTCACTTGGATTATTACTTAGATCAAAAAATAATATAAAAGTAAGACAACCTTTGCCAAGTGCACATATAGCAATAGGAAATAAAAAACTATTTAAAGAAATGAAAAAACTTGAAGAAGTTATAAAAGAAGAACTAAATGTAAAAGATATAATTTGGGAAGAAAATGCTTCAAATATAGCAAATGTAAGTTTATCACCTGACGCAAGAAAAATAGGACCAAGATTTGGAGGTAAAACTCAAGAAATAATTATCTTGGCGAAACAAGGAAAATTCAAAGATTTAGGAGAAGGAATTTATGAAATAGGAGGAGAAAATTTACATCCAGGTGAATACGAATTTAGGTATGAACCTAAAGGAAATCTCGAAGCCCAAGGACTCGGTGAAATCTTGGTTGGACTTGATACAACAATTACAGACGAACTCAGAAAAGAAGGTATACTTAGAGATCTTATAAGAGAGATACAAGAGGCTAGAAAAGAAGCAAATTTCAATATCTCAGATCGCATAACTATAAGTATAGATAAAATTGATGATCTTGATTTTGATAAAAATATGCTCGAAATATTAAAATCCGAAACATTAACTACTGAAATAAATTCTTATTTAAAAAAATGTGATTTTGAAAAAGAGATTGAAATATTTGATATAAAAACAAAATTAAAATTACAAAGAAACAAATAATTTTTCAATTTGTACACATAAAAAATCTGATCAGATTTGACCATGTAGCTTTAATAAAATACACTCTAAGACGTAGTTATTTTTTATAAATAAAATACATCTATATGAGTATTTTTCGTGTTTTCTTAGGAGTACTTATTGCACTCTTAGGTTGCGGTCTTGGAGTTTTATTTGCGCCTACAAGCGGAAAGAAACTACGTGAAAAACTTTTTTCACCTTCTGGTAATCTTAAAAAAGGTTATAAAAAAGTTGTTTGGGAAGAACTTAAAGATATGGAAGAAGATTTCGGTAACTCTATGAGTAAACTTTATCATAGCAAACAAGTACAAAATTCTCTTAAAACAGCTAATGAAAAACTTAAAAAAGGTCTTAGTGATCTTGGAGAGTATAGTGAAGAAGCTCTTAATGCAGCTTATACAAATTTGAAAACTTTTTCTGAAAAAGCTACTAAAAAAGCTATGGAAATAGAAAAAGAACTTTTAGCAAAAAAGTCTAAACCTAAAACTGTTACTCCTACAAAACCAGTTGCATCTAAACCAATTAAAAAAGTAATAGCAAAAAAAGTTGTAACAAAAAAACCAACTACAAAAGCAAAACCAGTTAAAAAAGTAGTTAAAAAGAAAAAATAGTTTTGGGCTAGTAATATAATATTTATTACCATAAAATACACGAGTATTTAATAAAGATCATGAAAGAATCTGGATTCATATTCGTTTGGAAACCCATGGATTGGTCTTCGTTTGACTGCATCAAAAAAGTGAGAAATAGTTTAAAATTCAGATTTAATATAAAAGAAAAAATAAAGATTGGACATACAGGAGTCCTCGACCCAAAAGCCGAAGGACTTCTTTTGATTGGATTTGGAGAAGCATCAAAGTTTTTTAAATTCTTACCTGATAGGAAGATATATAAAGCAACAGGAATTTTGGGTAAGATATCTACAACTTACGATACTGAAGGGGAAATAAAAGAAACGAAAATACCTATAAAAGATTTTGATGAGGATGATTTTAAAAAACTTTTAAATAAAAATTTTCTTGGAAAAATAAAACAACGACCACCAATACATTCAAATATAAAAATAGATGGAAAAAGATCTTATGAAATGGCAAGACAAGGAAAAGATTTTGAAATTCCAGAAAGAGTAAAAGAAATTTATGATATAAAATTAATAAAGTTTGATGCTCCAAATTTTGAAATAGAAGTAAGTTGTGAAAGTGGAACATACATAAGATCTATAATTCATGATATAGGTGCTATTTCAAAATTTGGAGCTTACACTACAAGCATTACAAGAACTGGAATAGGATCATTTTCCAAAGAAAATATCAAAATTGTTTACTACAATAATGACTTAAAAGAATTTGAGATCCATGATAATATTATGGACTTAGAAGAAATGTTTAATAATAATTTCTTTAAAGCTAGGATAAATATTGATTCTAAATATAAAAAAGAACTTATGATAAAAGGTAATTTACAAATTGATCTGGGTAAAAAAAATATAGAAAAATCCCCTATCTATATAGAATCAGAATTTATAGGATTTGGTAATTACAATTCTAAATCAAATTCTCTTCAAAGTTTACGACTTATTTCTCAAATTTAAATATATGCAAATTGACACAATATATTATATAAAATTCTTACTTTTACCTTCTCTCTTAGGTTTTATTATTCATTTTTTATATATCATAATTGCAAAAAAACTTACACTTACAGACAGACCTTGGAAATTTGGATACACGAGGGAAGCTCTTCCTTATAGTAGTGGGATATCTTTAAATATAAGTATATTGAGTTTTATTGGATATTTATTTTATATAACATCTAACTTAAAATTCTTATTTATAGGATTTGCAATATTATTACTTTTAATAACAAATATAATTGATGATTTTGGAAATACTTTAGAAAAAATAAAATTAAGAATTAAAATTCATTCAAGACTTATTACACAAATTGTAGTAGCCCTGATTTTGATATACGCAGGAATTTCAATAGACTACATAAGTAACCCATTGAGTCCTGGTATTATCGATTTAACACAATACAAAGTATCTTTAATGGGATTTGAATTTGAATATGTGGTCATAACATTCACAGTGTTATGGATAGTAGGCATTATAAATATCATAAATTTTACTGATGGTATAAGAGGAGAAACTCTTGGTATATCATTTATATCAATATTTGTGTTGCTTTTACTTACTTATAAATTACTTCAAACAAATTCATTTGATCCTTTGCAGTGGAGTAATCAAGAAATGACTTATAGAATGCTTCTTATAAGTCTTGGAATAATATTCTCAGGACTTGTTTTTGAACTTCCTCCTGCAAAATCTTTGATTGGAGATACTGGATCAGCATTATGTGGATTACTCATATCTGTACTTTCTATAATGGCCAGCGCCAAGATTGCAACTGCTTTAGTTGTACTTGGGTTCCCAATTTTTGATAAAGTAATAAATTCCGTAGTTTTGCTAAAGAAAGGCAAAACACCTTGGACACATAACTTTGAACATACTCACCACAAAATGCTAAGAAACGGATTTTCAGAATCAAAATCACTTATAATAATTTATTTATTTACAAGTCTATTTGGAATTTCAGCACTATTTTTTAATAAATGGGCAAAAATTGTACTTATCCTAATAGTATTTGTACTCATGATAATGCTCTGGAAATATCTAGACGAAAAAGAAGCAGGGAAAATAATCAACGATTAAACTAATAGTGAAATGATTTCACTAAGAAATCATGACTAGGTAAAAAATATATTACAGATTCAAATCACTTGAATTCGTTTCGCTAAATTTTTCAATTATTCTTTGAATTGACTCATAAATTCTTTCAGAGTTTATATATGAAAGAAGTTCAAAATCAAATATTCTACCTACAAGAGATACTATACCTATAGATAAAAATACAATTATTAAACCAAAAATTGAATATCTTATAGTATTAACTGCACTTTTAATCTTATCTTCCTGACCACCTGAAAGTATAAAAGATATACCTCCCCAAAATATAAAAGCTACGGCCAAAATGGCAGAAATAATTATAGCGTAAGCTATTGCCTCATTGAGTACTGACACAAAATCTAGCCTCGAAGCCACCGTGAAAAAAGGTTCAGAATCGTTCATAAATACTTCTTAGGTATTTGGTTCTAAAATGAAAAGAGAAATTCTTTGTTTATTTTTTGCTCCAATAACATGTATTAAAGTTCTTATAGCTTCATACATACTTCTTTGTTTTCCGATTACTTTACCCATATCATTTGGATGAACTATTACGTTTATCTTAATACCCAAATCATCATCTTCCCTTGTAACTTTAACATTTTCAGGAGAATCCACAATTTCCTTCACGATAAATTCAACTAAATTTCTTGCTTGATCTCCTCCGTCCATATTTTTAATTTAAAAAATACATTGTAATAATAAATCTACCTTGCGATTAAGGCAAGTAAAATCTAACTTTTTTATCTAAAGTTCAATTTAAACTGTAGGATTTTCATCTGAATTAGAAGGACTAGATTCAGCGACAACTGCTTCAACAGGAGCTTCAGCAGATTCTACTTGTACAGACTCAGATTTAACTTCTTCTTTTACAGGCTCAACAGGAATTTCTTTATCTTTTATTTTAAGAGGATTTATAAATTTTTTCGCATCTTTCATTTTTGCGTATTTAACCATAAGTCTTGCTACAGTTTCAGAAGGTTTTGCTCCATTTTTAATCCAATGGTTTAATCTATCTTGATCTATCTGGAACATTTTTGACTCAGGACTATAAACTCCAAGTTTTTCTATAAATTTACCTTGTATAGGCGAAGTGTGTTCCGCTACTACAACAAAGTATGTATATATTCTCTTTCGTCCCCTTCTTGATAGCCTAATCTTTAGCATGAAAATTGGATTAAATTATAAATTATTCTTTATTATCAGATTCATTTTTACCCTCTTTAGATTCATCTCCTCCTTCTCCACCTTCAGTAGGTTCTTCCGCTCCTTCAGGTAGAACTGCTTCCGCAGTCTCAAGATCAGCTTCAGAAACAGGAGCAGCAATTTGAGCAATAACTTCTTCTGGATCATGTTCTGTTATCATACCTGTTGGTAATTTAATGTCAGATATATGTAAAGAACTACCTATTTCAGTAAGAGGTGTTATATCCACTACTATTTCATGAACAAGATATTTTGGAAGACAGGTTACTTCAATTTCATCTTTCATAGAAACAAACGTACCTCCATGTTCTTTTACACCCATAGCAACACCTTCAAATACCAAAGGTATATTAACAGTAATTTCTTCATTCATTGATACTGCTTTAAAATCAACATGTATAACATCTCCTTTTGCAGGATGATAATTTACGTCTTTTATAACAACGTTCCATTTACTTTTTCCATCTGTCAGTTCAATAATAGAACTTTCTCCCGCATCTCTATAAAGAACATCAAATTCATTATTTTTGAAAGATACTGTAACAGGTGACATTTTTTTACCATAAATCACTCCAGGCACAGATCCTTGTCTTCTTAAATTATTAGAAGCGGAAGTACCTTTTTCATCTCTTAAATTTACATTCAGATTAAACTTGTCCATATTTATATATGAAATTTTGCTTGGGAAAAATACATTAAAAACATAAGTCTTGCAAGCCATTTTACATTTTTTTCACAAAAAACGTAAAAGTCTATGGTTTTTAACTTCCAGAGAGTATATTTTTACTGTAGTATCTCTATGATTTTTTTATAAATAACATATTTCTATGTCATTTTTTGGGAACATGAAGAAAATGTACGATATGCAATCTAAAGCGAGAGCTGCTCAAAAAAAGCTTAAAAACATCCTTGTAGAAAGTGAGGATATTGATGTAAAAGTAACCGTATCAGGTGAAATGAAAGTTGTCAGTATAGAAATCAGAAATAAAGACTTATTACAAGATGAAAAAGCTCTATCTTCAAAAATTATAGAACATCTAAATAAAGCTTTTGAAAAAGCCCAAAAAGTTTCTGCTGAAAATATGAAAGATATTATGGGCGATATGGATTTAAGTAAATTATTCGGTTAATAAATTATTTCAATGAAATTCAGATCATTTCTAATATTATTTATAATTTTCATAGGACTTATTTTCGGTTTAAAATATTATTTAGATGAAAATAAGTATAAAAAAGAACTTAATAAAGTCCCATCTATATTGCTTGAGAGAAATATACCTTTCAAAGTAGAAGAAGGTTTATCAGCAACCACGATTGCTAAAAACTTAGAAAAATCAGGGCTTATAACTTCTAGCTGGGCGTTTTTAAGACATCTTGATAAACAAGAAGGAAATCCTAAATTGATGGCAGGCAAATTTGTAATACAAAAGGGAGCTAAAATAGATGATGTTTTAAATATTCTTACGGGCAAAAAACAATTCCTTATATCAATAACTATCCCAGAAGGTTTCACTGCAAAACAGATAGATAAACTTCTTGTAAAAAATAAACTTATAACTGAAGGTGAATTTTCAGATTGTATATACAAAGACGGAGTTTGTAATCTTAATATTAAGAATTTAGATATTACTCCATATAACTATGAAGGATTTTTATTCCCGGCAACATATTATGTAAGTCCTATTGATTTTGATGTAGAAAGTTTCGCACAAAGACTTGTAGATAATCTTGTATCAAGAATGCCGCCTGAATGGTTTCCCGAACTTGCAAAGAAAAATATTTCATTTTATGAACTTATAATAATGGCTTCTATGATAGAAAGAGAAGCTATAAACGACGATGAAAGACCTATAATAGCAGGAATTTTATGGAAAAGGTTAAACAATGGTTGGGCGCTTGGTGTAGATGCAACAAGTAGATATATACAAAATAATTGGACAGATGAACTTACAAAATCAGATTTTGAAGTTAATTCAAGATACAATACAAGAAAATTCACAGGACTTCCTCCAGGAGCTATTAGTAATCCAAGTATAAACAGTATTAAAGCTGCATTGTACCCAACAAAAACCGAATACTGGTATTATTTACATGATCCAACAGGACAAATTCACTATGCCAAGACCAATGAAGAGCATAATAAAAACAAATCTATATTCTTAAGATAATTTGAAAATTTTCTGAAATACTGATTTTACTTTTTGATACGTCTCATCCTGAGAATTATCTCCATCTACAAGTACAAATCTTTCTGGTATTTCTTTTTCAAGAGTTTTAAATAATTCTTGATATCCATTATATCTATTTATAAACCCCTGTGTAACTTCATCTAAATAATTATTCCCACTTTTCCTCTTTTCATTTTGTACTCTCCTTATAGTTTCATCTAAAGTGGGTAAAAAACCAATGATCATGTCAGGTTCCTGTATTTCACAAAGCTGTCTTGCCTCAAAATGTAAATCATAAACTTGTTTTGAAGTAATAGGACTTTTATGATTACCCAAATCTCCTTGATAGATTTGAGAACTATAGATACTTGATCTATCTGACAATACAATATAGCCATCTAAAATTAATTCCTTTATATGAAGTAACCCCTCCACATAATTTGCAAGTACGAGGTATTCTTGAGTTATTAAATTCATTTCACGAGATTTTGGATCATTTAATATAAGGTCTCTTATTTTTTCTGCAAAATAAGTACCCCCTGGCTCACGTCTTATAAAAACTTTCTTACCAAAACTTTCAAGATATTCACAAATTAATTTTATATGTGTAGATTTACCACTTCCATCTGGTCCTTCAAATATAATATACATAGAGTATTTTTCACTATGTATTAATTATAATGGATTATATAAAAGATGAAAGCGATCTAAAATCAATACTTCCTTATAAGATTTATAACTACTCCTCCGATCTTTAAACTATCTCTTGGTATAAGGTCAGAATATTTTGAGTTTTCAGGTTTTAAATAATATTTGCCCTCGATCTTATCGAGTCTTTTAAGAGTCCATGCATCATCTATAATTCCTACAACTATGTCACCTACTCTCGGTTCTTTTTTTCTATCCACTATTACAAAGTCATCTTCATGAATACCAGCATCTATCATAGAATCCCCTCTTACTTTCAAGGCAAAAAAGTCTTCATTTCCAGATTCAAAGATATAAGAAAGATCAAGTTTTGGAGCATCATTTATTTGTTCTTCAACTGTAGCACCTCCAGCAGCTATAGAAGAAAGTATTGGTAAACCCCTTGGGGTAAGAAAACATATTTTTCCTGTACTATCTTTTGTAATCTTTCCAGTTTCTGCGAGCCTATCTATATATTGCTTAGCTGAACGAGTTGATTTGAAACCAAGTTGATCTTTAAGCCATCTCACTGTTGGTGTTCTTTGATGTTCACTTTGATATCCTTTTATGAGTGAATAAACTTTATTTTCTATTTCGAAAGACATATTTGTAATAAAACAATATAAATATAGTAAACATTTGTTTTATTTTCAAGTATATTTTGGTTTACAAATATAACTTATGTTATCGAATATAGACTTTGATTTGGTGCGATCGGGAGGAGTCGAACCTCCGACCTCAGCCTTCGCAGGGCTGCGTTCTATCCAATTGAACTACGACCGCACAAATTATTCGTTATTTAATGATGAAGATATATTTTGCCTAGATTCTATAAGTAAATCTATTGGTGATTCTTCTTTTTCTTTTGATTTAAAATGATCATGAGATGACCTAGATTTATATTTTCCTGTTAATTTAATAATATTTTCAGCTTTCATCGCAGGATCATAAACAAAATCCATAGTAAAAAAAGATTTTGTACTAGCAGTTTGCACTATAAGAGTTCCATATCCTAATACAGTCCCAAAAAAACCATTTACTTTCCCTCTAGCATCTTGAATATCAGTAAGTTTTGCGGTTGAAACATTTCTTTGAAGGAAAGTAACCTGATCTATATCTATAATTCTCTTATCAGTTATTATAATCATATCCAAAACTTCCTCGATAAACTTAATATAAAGAAAAGTTATAATAAAAAGCTGATACCACCATATAAACCACCAAACAAAGTCTGGAACTTCCCTAAAAAATATATTGAATATAACAATAAACAACGCAACCGGAACGATATTTAGAAAAATAAATAAAAAGAATATAAATAGATATATTATATAATGTTTCCTTAACTTCATTATTATATGTTCGTCTTTTGATATTATATGATGCATATTATTACTAAGGGTAGAATTGTATAAACTTTCCTTTTCTTATAATAGGGTAGGTTTTGTGTCCCAGCAAAACTTTTTTACCAGACTTTAATTTATCTATTCTTTTTATAAGATTTTCTAATTTTTGTCTTTGAAGCACAAGTTCTTTATCTTTATACCAAATATCAAGATTTGACAATATCCAATATTTTTGAAGATCAGAAAAAGATAACCAATCATCAAACAAAAGACCTTCTGTCACAAGATCTTTTAAAGATTTATAAGTTAAAAGATCAAGAAATTTTTTAAGATCAATAACATATTCGCGAATCTTAAGTAGTTGATAATCAATATTTGGAATCGCTTGTCTTATTGAAGGAAGCAAAATATTACGAACTCTATTTCTAAAAATCTTTGAATCCAAATTTGTATAATCTTCATGCCACAATATACCAAACTCTCTTGCCATTTTATAAAGATCAGCTTTTCTATAATCTATAAGTGGTCTCCAAATATCTTCACTTTTTTCTTCAAAACCAATAAGCCCTTTTATAAAAGTTCCACGTATAAGTTTCATAATTATGGTTTCAATAAGATCATCTTTATGATGAGCAACTAAAATATATTCAGCATTATATTTTTCTTTTATTTTACGAAGATTTTCATACCTCAAAATACGCCCAGCATCTTCCAAACTAGTTTTATTTTGTTTTGCATAACTTTGAATCTTTAGATTGATACTTATACAAAAAATATTTCGTTTCCTACATTCTTCCATAACAAACAAAGCATCTTTTTTTGACTGTCCATTCCTCGTATTATGATCAAATGTTACAACTAAAATTTCATCTTTATTAATATCTTTAAATCTGCCAAACTTACGATAAATCATTTCAAGCATTACCATACTATCTACTCCTCCAGATACAGATAGAATGTATTTATAGTTCATAATTTATTCATTTAAACCTCCTAAATCTATAAGTGTCATTTTGTTATCAGTATCGAGAATCAAAGATATTTTACCGTTAGAATTAACTATTTTTTCAATATTATTAATAACTCCAAATGATTTACTAAATAAAATAGATTCTTTTGATGGAGATTTTGAAGTTACGACATCAAAAGGTCTTGCAACTAGATTTAGTGATTGAGGAGAATTTAATGCACTATTTGATAAATAAAATGTTACAAATTTATCTTTATTCCAAAAAACACCTATATCTTTTTGATCTTTTCCTACATATTCATTTATCTTAAAGAATGTATCTCCAGAAAACTTTTCAAGATTTTTATCTAAAAATCCTCCAAATACATCCCAATCACTTCCCCCAGCCAAAGCTTTTGACGACCATACAATCATTTTTGTTCCACCGATTGACGTGGCAATTCTTGGATTATGAAAGTTATTATTGCCTCCATAAACTGGATCATATCTTTTCAATTTTCTTGGAGTCTTACTTCCAGAAGGATTCAAATTTGTTATCCACAGAGAACTATTTTGAGAAAATTCATTTCTATATTCTATAATAATACTATTTTCATCTATATCATAATCAGTTATTTCTCCATATTTTTTATTTAGATAATCTGCTATAGGAAATTCATAATCACTTGCATAAAATTTTCTACATGAATAACCTGTTGTTGTTTTATCACCATATACCTTCAAATTTTCAAAATCCAAAGTACTTAAAGTTCTTCCAACCAATGAAATGTGACTACAAAATTTCTTCCTATAAATAATTACCAGTTTATTTTCTTCAAATTGACTAACTTTAAAATCACCAAGTATTCTATCATTATCAACTATCACATAAGATTTTCCCCAAATATTTGTAGACAAATCATATTTTGCACCGCATATATATCTTGTATTTTCATCTAACTCAAACCAAAAATAAGCTAAACTATTTTCCGAAGGAAGAAAAGTAAGTAAAGGATAATCTATAAAGCTCACTGATTCTTTAGAACATAAATCTATAGGGGGGCTTATAAGAAAAATATTTTTAATCCCTAAAAATTTATCAAATTCATCAGTAACTACAAAATTTGTTTCGCCATTATTTGTAATTGCATAGTTAAAACTTTTTATATCACTTTTAACTTCAAAAATATCTGCTTTATATTTCTGGGAATCAATTCCAAATAAAAATATTGAAAAAGATAATGCAAAAACTAGAAAAAGCCAAAAAAAGAATTTCCTGAAAATCATATTATCTTTTTGATAAAGCAAGTCTTGAAACTGCAAAAACTAAAAATGCCATAAGTAAAATAAGATAACTTGAACTTCCCGAGCTTGGCAAAGGTTTATTTTCTTTCACAATATCATCCTGCATCAAATTATTTTGCATAACATCATTTGAATATGTCGAAGGATCAATTCCTGGTTCAGAAGTTTCTAAATCTACATCTTCTATAGGTAAAATATCTTCATCTATCTCTACAGGTACTATTGAAGAAGTATTGTCTCCTATCAAAATTTCTTTTGGATTGAATTCAATATTGACCTTATCTTTTGAATTTATAGTAGCAAAAGTTCCAATAGGATTTATAACTATATTTTTGTCATTATTTATTTTGAACCTAAGATTTACCCCATCATTTTTAAACGATGAAATATCATTTAAATCTATAACAAGTAAAGATAATTTTCCTTCATCATCTTTAACATTTACACCTTTTACTGCACTAAGGCCTTTTGCCCCAACATAATCAATGGAACTATTATATCTTATGTCCATCGATATAGAAATAATCTTTTCTGATTCCAAATTTCTAGATAATCCTTTTGGTTCTTTTATATTTAAAAAAAGTACACTTTCTTCTTTTGTATAAGATACATCCAATCTAAGCTTAGGAGCAGCTAAAACATTTTGAATATTTAAAATAAAAAATAAACCAAAAAAAGATAATGTTATAAATTTCTTGATATTCATAAAAAAATTAATTACCAAATAAAGAAGTTTTTACCCAGTCCTTGGCATACTTTTGCATAATACAAGTTATAAAACCAAGTTCTGTTGATGAATTTTCACATTCTATATATTTACCTATAAAACAAGATTCTTCGGAAGCTTCAATAAATATATCAAATTTCTTTGATTTAGAATTATTATTTGAATCTTTCACAGTAATATCAAATGAAAAATAACCTGACTCAGTTGGTGTACAATAAAATATTCCTCTACTTGGGATAATACTACATCCATCGGGAGCTTTTAATGTATCAATAGACCAAATATAAGGTGCTTCTCCATTTTTTACCTGCATTTCAAATTCAAAGTCTTCTCCAACTCTAAAAGGTATTTGTTTACCATCTTTATCTTTGCCTAGATCAAATTTTTGATTAAGAATTTCCATAGATCTATCATCCACTCTTATTTTATAAACAAGGTCAGATAGAAGAGCTAATGATATATCGGGTTCAAATTCTTGTTTATCAAAATTAAATTTTTCTATAAAAATTTCCATAACCTTAGGATCAAATTTTGGAAATTTTGTTGATATGAAAGTTTGAACAAAATCTTTTGTTACTTCTTTTGTCTCATGCAAACTAATAAAAAATTCAAGCCCTCTTGGATCCGTTTCAAGATCTTTTTTAACATCACTTGAAATAACATTTTTTGTATTTACTAAAGAACCTGAACCTACTTTCTTTTTAATATTTTTTATATCTACCTTACTAAAATAAAATTCAAAAGAGAACTCATCAGTAGTTTTAGTACCATCTAAAGTAAATTTTCTTTCTTTATCACATTCAGTTTTAAGTATATCTCCTTTTTCAAGCTCAAAATCCTCTCCACTATCAGGATATGTCACAAAATCATTAATTCCAAAATCAAATTTGGAAAGATACAAACATTTTGATTCTTTCAAAAATTCACTCGCCTTCAATTTTTTTTCTTTACCTCCTCTATCAATTTGAGTACTAGGTTGTGAAGAAGTTGAAGTTTTTTCTGATTCAGAAACATAAGGTTCCAAAAAATACCCAAAATATTCGATAGATGTTTTTTCTTCATCTTCATTTTTTCTAAATTCAAATTCAACTTTAGGAATATTTAAAACTTCATTACAAGAAGTATCTCCTGGAGAACATCTTGGTCTAGAACTACCACCCGATGATTTAACAGAAGGCGCATCATCACAAACATCACCTATACCATCTTCATCTGTATCTTTTTGATCAGGATTTTTGTCCTCTATACAATTGTCAACATCATCTTTTACACCATCTCCATCGGTATCAGCTACAGGAGGTTTAGCTCCTGAAACAACAAAATTCAATTTCTTCCCAGAACCATCAACCCAAGATGATAAGAATCTGTTATCATTCAATTTGAAAACATAATTATAAAATCCAATATCAATAGAAATATCTTTAACAATTTCTTTCGGTCCTTCTTTTAGAGTAAGAGTTGAATCATATAGATTTGCAAAGACATCTATATTCCCATTACTAAAATTTTGCTTTAAATAATAAATAATGACTTCGTCAGAATTTGAAATAACAGAAAAAGGTTTGAAATAAGCTATATCAGGAGATGGAGTATTTACAAGAAAATCATTATTTGCTATCGATCCATTTTTGTAAAAATCTATAAACACATCTTCAGTTGAATTATCATTATTTGAAGTAAATTTCCATGATACAACCATATTATTCTTTTCATCTATAAACACACTTGGATAATCCAAAATACCTCCTTGTGAAGTATTTGTTTCAAGATTACTTCCTGTAATATTTGATACAGTATATATCCCTTTATGAATTTGATCAGAATTAGGATTACCTTCTCCACGGAAAGTTACAGCATATTTACCATTTTTATTAATTGAACTATCCATAAATCCAGAAACCCCAACAAATCCTCTTGGAGGAGAAAAAGAAACATCAGATGAAGACAAAATACCATTACTTTCTGTATAAATTTTAGCTTTTAGTTCTTTTCCCACACTATCAAATTCTATATCATTTAAATCACCTATTTGCCAAGCTACCAAAAATGACTTATTTTCATTCATCGCAATACTTGGTTTTTTAACATCTTTATCACTTCGATTGTCAGTAACCCTTATAGGCGATGTATCGATCGGCGTATCATCACTTTTATATCTTCTTGCATATATTTGTGAGTTTCCTGAAGAATCAAATTCTGCCCACGCTACAGCATAAGTACCATCTGAAGTAACTGAAATACTTGGATCATAAGCATTTTTATTTGGATTTGCATTTACAATTTGACCTCCTCCAACTTTTCTTCCATCTTTATTGTATCTTTCCAGTGTAATTTTAGAATCACTAGCATTTCCTGAAGATATGATCTGATTCCAAACTATAACAAATCCACCATCTGCACTGGCACCCATATCAAAAGCCGATGGTTCACTTGAAAGATTGACAGTTCTTACACTTCCAACTTCTTCAAAAAGATTGGCTTGTAAAACATCATTTATATTCAAATCTCCAAGTAAATTGTAAGAGTCATTTTCAAGTGGTGATTTTATATAACCAAGTGTCGATAAAAGTGAACTTATAAAAACTATCGCAAAACTAAAAATGAAAAATGATTTGAGTCGGGTAAAACTATTTTGCTCTTTCAAATTGGGCATTTACATTTTTAAATACCTGATAAATATACTATATATCCATATGTATACGAACAAAGCCAAATTTGTTCTAATTGACATAAGAAATTATTGATACTTTGTATAAAAACAATGATTTCCTATTATGCTTCGTAGTCTTTGGCTATCGTTCGACATACGCTATACTATTAAAATAAGATACATCATTCTTCACTTCTGTGCTCAAACCCTTGTCTAACATGTACGACAAGTATCGCACAAATCGTTCAGAAATGATGTATCTTATTCTTTATCATAACTACTTATTCTATTCCTCTTTCTTTCTTGATTTCAGTAGCAATATTTGAAGGAACTTTTTCATAATGAAGTGGTTGCATCACAAATGAAGCTCTTCCTTGTGACATAGATCTCAAATCTCCGATATATCCAAACATCGTAGCAAGAGGTACACGAGCTTTTATAACTTTATTTCCACCTCTGTCTGACATTTCAACTATTTGCCCACGCCTTGAATTTATATCACCCATTACGTCTCCCATGAATTGTTCTGGAGTCACAACTTCTACATCCATTATAGGTTCAAGAAGTACAGGATCAGCTTGTTTAGCAGCTTGTTGGAAAGCGATACTTCCTGCAAGTTTGAACGCAAATTCTGAAGAGTCTACATCATGGTAAGAACCATCTTGAAGTCTAACTTTCACATCTTCGATAGGATATCCAGCTACAACTCCTTTTGTAAGAGCTTCTTTAATACCTTTATCTACGGCAGGGATAAACTCATTTGGGATAGAACCACCTTTGATTTCATTAACAAATTCATATCCTTTTCCTGCTTCATTTGGTTCAATAGTAAGAACAACGTGACCATATTGACCTTTACCACCAGTTTGTTTTGAATATTTTTCTTCTCCCCTAGATGCCTTTTGTATAGTTTCTCTATAAGCTACTTGAGGTTTACCAATATTCGCTTCCACTTTAAATTCTCTTTTCATTCTGTCCACGATGATATCAAGATGCAATTCTCCCATTCCTGAAATAATTGTTTGATTTATTTCTTCATCTGATCTTACTCTAAATGTTGGATCTTCATCTGCAAGTCTAGCAAGAGCCATACCCATTTTTTCTTGGTCAGCTTTTGTCTTTGGTTCAATCGCAATAGAGATAACTGGATCTGGGAATTTGATAGATTCAAGAAGCATTGGTTTATCTTCATCTGCAAGAGTTTGCCCTGTTTTTGTATCTTTAAGACCAACTACAGCTCCAATATGTCCTGCATGTATTGCCTCGATTTCTTTTCTTGAGTTAGCATGCATTTGAAGAAGACGACCGATTCTTTCTTTCTGACCTGTTGAAGTATTATAAACATAACTTCCAGATTTAAGAACTCCAGAATAAACTCTCACGAAAGTAAGTTTACCTACGAAAGGATCTGAATATATTTTGAATGCAAGAGCAGAAAGTGGTTCAGCATCATCAGGTTTTCTTCTTATTTCTTTTCCTTCATCATCTACATCATGACCAACCACGTCTCCTTTATCAAGAGGTGATGGAAGATAATCACAAACAGCATCAAGAAGTTTTTGTACTCCTTTATTTTTTAAGGCAGTACCAGTAACCACAGGAACAAATTGATTTGATAGAGTTCCTCTTCTTATCGCTGCCTTTATTTCATCTACTGAAAATTCTTTCCCTCCCAAATATCCTTCCATGAAAGTATCATCAGCTTCAGCTATTTTTTCAAGCATTCCACTTCTCCATTTTTTAGCACTTTCAACATACTCTAAAGGAACATCTGATTCTTCAATATTTTTACCAAGATCATCATGATAAGTAAAAGCTCTCATAGTAACCAAATCTATAATTCCTTTGAAATCAGATTCTTCACCCATATTAAGTTGGATAGGCCAAGCTTTCTTTGTAAGTCTGTCTTGAATAGATTTAAATGATTTTTCAAAACTTGCTCCAGTTCTATCAAGTTTATTTATGAAACAAATTCTTGGAACTTTGTATTCATCAGCTTGTCTCCAAACTGTCTCAGATTGTGGTTCTACTCCAGCAACCCCATCAAATACTGTAACTCCTCCATCTAGAACTCTAAGAGATCTTTGTACTTCTACTGTAAAATCCACGTGTCCAGGTGTATCTATAATATTCAAAAGACAATCTTTCCAGAAACATGTTGTAGCCGCTGAAGTGATTGTAATTCCTCTTTCTCTTTCTTGTTCCATCCAGTCCATAGTTGCCTCTCCTTCATGAACTTCTCCGATTTTGTAGTTAACTCCTGTATAAAATAATATTCTCTCAGTTGTGGTAGTTTTACCTGCATCGATATGTGCAATAATACCGATATTTCTTACTTTGTTCAAATTTACTTCTGGCATATGGAGTTTAAAATACTTAATAAAATAGCGTATTGAAAAACGCAAATGTAAGATACAGGATAGTTTAGGAAATGCAAGAAAAATCAAGTTGTTCAATTTTTTCTGTATCAAATTGATCGAAAATATTCGCCTTCCCCAAAAGATGATTCACAAGACTTAAAATATGATCCAAGTTACAAGGTTTATCCATTAACGCTACTAAATATGATCTATATAATGCATTTGATCTTACACTCTTCAAAACATCAGGGCAATTTCCATTTGCAGTAAAAAGAATAAATCTTATTTTTACTTTGGTTGATAAAATTGTAGAAGAAATTTTCTCTAACATCTCAAGACCAGTTATTCCGCCCATTTGATTATCAAGAAGTACACAAATATTTTCTCTATCAGAACTTAAAATTTCATCCAATTTTCGAATAAAGTCTTCAGCACTGTGAAATACTCCATCAACTGGAATTTTTTCATCACTCATTATCATTTCCAATGTACTACAAATTCTTCTATCATCATCAACAATTATTAAACTTCCATTTGAACAATTTGAGATTTCTTGACTCATAAGAATAAATAGTCCAGGATAATAATACATTTTTTTATTAGGTCAACAAAACTATGTTTCAAAGAACTCTCAATTTTGATTTAAGAGGATTCCAAATCCAAACTCCCCTCTTCATGCCATGTGGTACGAAAGGGACGGTGAAAGGACTTACTCCCGAGGAACTTAATGATATAGGTTGCCAAATAATACTTGGAAATACTTATCATTTATACATGAGGCCCGGGCAAGAGATTATGAAAAAAGTCGGAGGACTTCATAAATTTATGAATTGGGAAAGACCAATACTTACAGATAGTGGCGGTTTTCAAGTATTCTCACTTGGTTCTGGAAATAAGGAAGAAAATAATGTGAAGATAAAAGATGACGGAGTAGAGTTCAAATCGCATTTAGATGGGTCAAAACATATTTTCACTCCCGAAAAAGTAATAGAAATACAACGTGATATAGGAAGTAATATCATGATGCCACTTGATGTTTGTACCAGCGCAAAAACCCCCTATGAAGAATCGAAGAAAATGATGGCTCTTACATTTAAATGGTGGGAACAAGCATGGATTCATTACAATAAAGTTTGTGATACAAATAAACAATGGCTTTTTCCGATAATCCAAGGTGCACTACATGAAGACCAAAGAAAAGAAGCAACAAAGTTTGCGATGCAATTTCCAGTGAAAGGATTTGCGATAGGAAGCATAGGAAATGGAGGTGAGTCGAAAGAAGAAATGTACAAACAAGCACAGTGGGTGGTAGAAACACTTGGTGATGATCCAAGACCAAGATATGTAATGGGAATAGGAATGCCTGAAGATCTACTTGAATTTGTAGAACGCGGAATCGATATGTTTGATTGCGTGATACCAACAAGACTTGGTAGACATGGAGTTGCATTTACTTCGACTGGTATGAAGAATATGAAAAATGCAGAATTCAAAGAAGACTTATCGCCAATGGATACAGATGAATGGATTTACGAACCTCTTAAGAAATACTCAAAAGCTTATATAAGACATTTAATTGTGGAAAATGAAATGCTTGCTTCGAGAATCCTTTCACTCAACAATATTCATTTTTTAAATAAATTGATGGAAAAGACTAGAATTGCTATTTCGGAAAATAGATTTAGGGAATTTAAGAAAGAGTTTTTGGGTGGATATCTAAAATAATTAAAAAATTGACTACTACTTGAAAAATATTAAAAAATCTAAATATTAATATAAAATTATAATAACTCTTAATAAAAAATATTAAATCCAAAACCACCACATATACATCTAAAAAAATCTTCATCATATTTAATATCCAAATAATTTTTAATATTACAAATCTATTATGAAAAAAGTTTTTACATTATTTTTTCTCATTTTTATCCCAACTTTAACCTTTGCAAAATCTTCATTTTTTGTAGATGAAAAAGTAAATATAGCCACAAAAGAAAATAGTAATCTTTTTATACTTTCAAATAATGTTGAAGTAAACAATGATGTAAATGGAAACATATATGCAGGAGGTAATAAAATTATAATAAGTGGAAATATAAATGGAGATTTGTTTTTGGCAGGAAATGAAATAACTATAAATGGAACTGTTTTGGGAAATATACACTCTGCAAGTGCATTTTTGACAATAAATAGTAATGTGAAAGGAGATATATACTCTGCTTCAACTATATTTGAAATTGGAGAAAATGCCCTTTTAGAAGGTGAAGTTTATTTTGCAAGCAATGAAGCTAAAATACTTGGGAACAATACCGAAAATACTTTTGGTGCAGTAGAAAATTTAAATATTGAAGGAAATATATCAAAAGATTTGAACATAATAACTAACAATTTAAATTTTGGTGAAAAAGGTAAAATAAGAGGAAATTTAAATATAAAATCATCTAGTTTAGATACACAAAAAATTGATCCAAAAGTTGATGGATATATAAATTTTAACAAAATCACATTACAAGACCACACCAAAGAAACTTTATCACGAGTGTTTACAGGAAGCTTCAGTATGGGAGTCTTTCTTATAACATTACTTTTAAGTCTAACTTTACCAAATTTATTTTCTGTAGTTGCAGAGAAAATTTACGAAAATCCTACAAGTAATTTTTTATATGGATTCTTAATACAAATTTTATGGATTATATCAATATTAGTTTCCATATTAGTAATTCCTGTTTTATGGCCTCTCACAATATTATTAAGTTTTGGACTTTTTATAATAAATATAATATTTTATCCATTATTTGGATTTGCTTTATTTGTATATTTCAAAAAACCTGAAAGTCTTTCTAAAACATCAATATTCGTTTATTCAATACTCGGGATTATAATAATAAAATTAATTTCAAGTATCCCTTATATTGGAGATTTATTTAATATTATAATTTTTATAATGTTTTTCGGGGCTTTATTCAAATTCAAAATTGAAATATTTGAAAGACTTCGAAGATCAAGTCTGATTTAATCAATAGTTTCCTCCCCAAATCTATCATAAAGAAATGGAACAACCAAAGGAGTACAAAGAGTTGATGTTATCATTCCAAACATTATTGAAAATCCTAAAGGTCCCCATGTTCCGCCAGAAAGTGCTAATGGTAAAACTCCTGCTACGGTTGTAATTGTTGTCAAAATTATTGGCTGTATCCTATCATGACCTGCTTTTATACAAGCTTCTCTTTTTTGCATCCCAGATTTTCTTTTAGAATTCACATTATCTATAAAAATAATTGCATCATTTACGACTATACCAGCAAGAGAAACTATACCTATAACACCTGGAAATGTTATAGGTAAACCAACTAAAACTAATCCTGGGAAAATACCTATAAGCGCAAATGGAATTGCTAATATTATAAATAAAGGTTGTCTATACGACTTAAATTGAAATACTAAAAGAGCAAGAATAAGAACAATTGCAACAACCATAGCTCTCAACATATCCGCAAATGATTCTTGTGTATCCTCATTTTCTCCACCGATTTTTATAGAATATCCCGAAGGTATATCCAACTTAGATAATTCAGGAGAAACTGAACTAAATATCTGAGCAGGAGTAAATCCATCTATTGTATCACTTGTTACTTTAACAACCCTCTGACCGCCTTCATGCAAAATAGATGACCTTGAACTTTCCCATGATATTTGAGCAAAAGAAGAAAGAGGTATTTGCCCTTGAGGAGTTTTTATAGAAATATTTTCTATAGATTCTATATTTGCAATATTTGTTTTCCCTGATCTTGTATCAAAAGTACTTTGATCCAAAATATATTTAACATTTACATCTATATCTTCTCCATTTTCAGTAATTTCAATAGCATCGGTACCTCTAACTGAATTTCTTAAAATACTTGCAACTTGATTTACATTTACACCATACAAACTAGCTTTTTTTCTATCAGGACGTATAACAAATTCCCCGTTAGTTTCCTTTGCACTTGATTCGATATTTCTAGTACCTTCAGTATCTTTTAATATTTTTTCGATTTCTTTAGATTTAGCTTCAAGAATTTCTATATCATCCCCAAATATTTTTATCTCAACCGGAGAACCACTAGGAGGACCTCCCACTTGTTGATTAACTGTAACATCTGCTTCGGTCATTTGAGGAAGTTTTTTACTATATTCTTCAACTATTTTAAAACTTGCAGGTCTTGTTCCTTTATCTTTTAAATTAACTATTATTCTACCTGTATTTGAATTACTAATCGATTCATTTGAACTCGATGCTGAAACATTTCCAACAGATATTGCAAAAGAATCTATTCTTTTATCTTCATAAAGGAGTTGCTCTACTGGAATCATTGATTCATACATCGAAGATAAATTTGTACCTACAGGTTTTTCAAAATTTATAAAAAAGTTTTCTTGATCATCTTCAGGGAAAAGATCAACTGATAACAAAGGTGTAGCAGGTAAAAAGAAACTTCCAAAAAATAATACTGTCAAAAATATACATAAATTACGGCCAAATTTCGGAACAGTTAAAACTTTTTCAAGAAGTTCTGGATATTTTACCTCCATGTAATAATTTAATACTTTCTTAATTCCAAATGTAAAATCAAAATCAAGTTTCTTACCATGATTATCTCCAGCTAAATAAGAGGAACCTAAAGTTGTTATAAGTGCAAGTCCTACAAATAAAGAAGCGAGTAAAACTATTGAAACTGTGACAGGTATACTTTTTATGTACTCACCCATTATTCCTCCTGTAAGAAGCATAGGTATAAATGCAAATACAGTAGTAAGTGTTCCAGAAATCAAAGCAGAATTAAATTCTTTTATAG
>CAZOKC010000001.1:7605-7853 GCA_964580335.1 uncultured Candidatus Peribacteria bacterium | reverse complement strand
GTAACCTTTAGAAATATAATAATGCATTCCTTCTGTTACAACTATTGAATTATCAACAAGAAGACCAAGTGCAAGAACAAGTGAAAATAATGTAAGAAAATTTAAAGTATAACCCAAATAATATAAAAATATAAAAGTAATAAGGAAAGTAAGAGGAACACTCAAAGCTGCAAGTACAGATTCTCTAAATCCAACAAAAAGAAGTAAACTCACAAAAACAATTATCATAGTTTGTATTCCATTTTCTA
>CAZOKC010000001.1:7325-7575 GCA_964580335.1 uncultured Candidatus Peribacteria bacterium | reverse complement strand
ATAAAGATCATCACTAATTCTTTTTGCAGAATCTTCTATATCTTTTATAACTATATCTTGAGGTAAAAAAGTTTTTTTAGATTCTTCTATTCTTACTTTCACTTCCGAAACTATTTTTATAATATCTGAACCTGCTGATTTTTTTACTTCCAAAGTAACTGATGGAGTTTTTTCTTGACCATCTACACTCAAAAAAGACATAGAATTTTGTTGTGAAAATCCATCTATAACTTTCGCTACGTCTTTTACT
>CAZOKC010000001.1:1439-7315 GCA_964580335.1 uncultured Candidatus Peribacteria bacterium | reverse complement strand
CAGCCCCATTTTCAGACTTAAGAGGTATATTCGAAATCTGATCAATATCTTCTATTCTTGAAGCAAATCTTATCTTGAATTCCTCTTTTGAATTTTCAATGGAACCTATGGGTAAATCTGATGAAGATTGCCTTATAGCATCCGTAATTTCAGTTATAGAAAGGCCATATTGATTCAATTTACTTCTATCTGCAATGACTTGTATTTCCTTATCCAAACCACCTATTATATTAACCTCTGAAACTCCATTTATTCTAAGTATCTCATCTTTTAAATCATCGGCTATTTGCTTTAGTTCAAAACTATCATATGGTCCACTTAAAACAAAAGTATATATAGATTCATCCGATATTCTAATTTTTGTAACTATAGGATCTTCTGCACTACCTGGAAGTTCAAGTTTTGCTTGATCTACTTTATCTTTCAAATCAGTTATACTTTCAAGTTCTGAAGCTTTTATATCAAATTCCACTACTATAGATGATACTCCTTCTCCGGAAGTCGATGTAAGTTCATCAAGATTATCCAAACTTACAAGTTTGTCTTCAATCTTATTTGTAACAAGTTCTTCAACATCTTTTGGACTAGCTCCAGGATAAATAGTTACAACCGTAGCAATAGGTATATTTACTTCAGGTGCAGATTCCTTTCTTATAGTAATCATTGAAACAAGGCCAAAAACTATAAGTCCAAAAAGTAAGACTTTTGTAAATCTGTGATTATCAACAAAAATATTCCAGAATTTAATCATAATTAATTACTTTATTTGTACTTCTTCACCTTCTTCAAGACCTCTCACATATGTAATTATCTGTATTTGAGAGTCACCTTCATAAATTATTTCAACATATTCACCGTAAATATTACCTTTTTTAACTGGTATTTTTTCAATTTTATTTTCGTTTACTGTATATAAAAAGACTTCATTATCCTCTATATTCACAGCAGATATAGGTAAAATATAAATATTATTATTTTCTTCAAGAGTTTTCTTTATCTGAATATTAACAAATTGACCAATCAAAACATTTTCTTTACCTTCAGTAATTTTAACTTTTGCTTCAACTTTTCTTGTTTCAGGGTTTATACTTGGAGCAACTTTTTGAATAATCCCTTTTGCTTTTCCAGACTCTATAGATACTTCCATACCTTGTTTTACATAATTTAAATCTTTATCATCAATAAAAATTGTTACTTCCAAATTGTTTCTATCAACTACAGAAACTACAAGATCTCCATTATTCACAAGATTACCAGTATCGACAGGCACTGACGATACCACTCCATTGATAGATGATCTAAAAATAGTTTTTGAAACTTTGACACCTCTTGCTGATAAATTTGCCTGCAGAGATTTTACCCGAGCTTCCTGAGCTTTTATTTGTTCTTCTCTTGTGCCTGCTTGTGTTATATTTAAATCTTCACTTTTGACATTAAATGAATTTCTAGCATTTAATAATTGAGTCTCGGCTTGTTTTATATTTTTTTCATTATCCACTTTTTTCTGAGCTATATCATTGATAAGATCGTTTATGGAATCCAAACTAGATGAAACTTCTGACCTTGCCGAGGCAATATTAGATTTATATGTAGATATTTCAGATTCAGATAAACTTGCTGAATAGTTTATTATATCATTTACGTCTATAAGAAAATCTCTAACAAGAATTAAGTTCAAAGATATTGATCTAAGATTTTCTTCGGATACAAGAGGATCTAAATTATTATCCAAAGATATCTTTCTCATATCTTCAAGTACTAAGTTCATAGATTTTCTAGCTTCTTTTACTTGTTGTTCTTTTACAAAATCTTTACTATAAAAAGTAAGTTCCACATAAGATTTATCATCATTTTCAAACAATAAATCTAAATATCTATTTATAGATTTTTCAACTGTATTATAAGCATTTACTATCGAATCTTTAGAAGATTTATAAAGATTTTTAAGTTCCAAATCAGCTTTTTCTTTGGTTACTTCTAAATTTGACTTAGCATCTTCCAATATATTTACTGCATTATCAACTTCGACTTTTACTTTAGATTTTTCTATATCTCGAGTACCTTTTTTAAGTTCTTCAAGTTTATTCTTTTCTATTTCAAGATCAGCGAGCGCTTTTTGATATTCAGCGCTTTCATCTCTATTATCAAGAGAAACAAGTATTTGACCCTTTCTCACAAAATCGCCTATATCAACATATACTCTACTCACTACGGATGTAACTTGAGTCCTAAATTCAACTTGATTTTCAGATTTAACTTCTCCTACAAAATTTAAATCTATATTTCTATCAGAAATATCATTTAAAGATTTTAATTCAATTTTTTTAAAATTTTCATTTTGAGCTACATCTTGAGAACTTCCAAATATAAAGTTGTAGAATCCTAAAAAAATCACAATAGATAATATAGAAATAGAGACTTTAGGATGATTCGTTAATTGGGTTTTCATTTTATCAAAGTTCATAAATTTATTATTTCTTTATGTCTTAGTCGTAAATAAGTTACTAAACTAATCTTTTAATTGTATCACGATCCTTTATATATAACAATTTACATTTTACAATCATAAGATTTATTAAAACTTTATTTTCACAAGGAAAATACTATACTTCAGTATATAAATTAACCAAATTATGCTTAGTTCTGATGATATATACGCAAAATATATAAATTTCTTTCAAGAAAGAGGTCATAAAAAAATTCCTCACGCTCCACTTATCCCTGAAAATGATCCGACTCTACTTTTTGTAAATTCTGGTATGTTTCCACTAGTCCCCTATTTGTTGGGTGCGACTCATCCTATGGGGACAAGACTTGTGAATAGTCAGCCGTCTTTTCGGACTGATGATATCGAAGAAGTGGGAGATGGTCGTCATACAACACTTTTTGAGATGCTTGGAAACTGGAGTTTGGGAGATTATTTCAAACAAGAACAACTTCCTTGGGTATTTGAGTTTTTGACTGCAGAACTAGGTCTTGATCCAAACAAAATATTTGTAACTGTATTTGCAGGAGATCCTAAAAATAATCTACCTCGTGATGATGAATCTGTGGAGATCTGGAAGAGACTATATGCCGCAAAAGGTATCGAAGCGAAAGATGTCGAGATAGGAAGTGAAGCAAATGGTTATAAGGTAGGTATGCAAGGTGGAAGGATATTTTATTATGAAGCCAAGAAGAATTGGTGGTCTCGTTCTGGTACACCTGACAAGATGCCTGCCGGAGAGCCGGGAGGACCAGATAGCGAGCTCTTTTTTGACTTTGGGACTCCACACGATCCTAAATTTGGTGAGCATTGCCACCCAAACTGCGATTGTGGAAGATTTGTAGAGATCGGCAACTCTGTATTTATGGAGTACAAGAAAAATGAAGATGGTTCGTTTGGTTTCTTACCTAAGAAAAATGTAGATTTCGGAGGAGGTTTTGAAAGGCTTGTGATGGCGGTGCAGGGGAAGAATAATGTGATGGAGACAGATATTTTCATGCCGATTATAAGAAAAGTTGAGGAGATATCAGGCGTAAAATATGAAGATAATAGGAAATCGTATGAAGTGATAGCTGATCATACAAGAGCTACCGTATTTATAATGGCTGATGGAGGGTTACCTTCCAATGTAGCTCAAGGGTACTTCGTACGAAGACTTATAAGACGAGCTATCCGTTATGGCAAGATGCTTGGTATAGAAACAAATTTCTTAGGTGAAGCAGCAAAAGTATCGATAGATATCATGAAAGATAAATATCCTCATCTAAAAGTTTCAGAGTCAAAGATACTCGAAGAGATCAAAAAGGAAGAAGATAAGTTTAGAATGACTTTGGAGAAAGGACTGAAAGAATTTGAAAAAATCTCTTCAGGTAATATTTCTGGTTTTGACGCGTTCAATCTATTTACGACTTACGGCTTCCCTATTGAGATGACAGAAGAACTAGCAAAGGAAAAAGGACTCACTGTAGATCGAGCAGGTTATGAAGAAGAACTCAAAAAACATCAGGATCTATCTCGTACAGCCTCTGCCGGTATGTTCAAAGGAGGTCTGGCTGATCATAGCGAGGAAACTACCAAACTTCATACAGCTTGCCATCTCATGCTTGAGGCTCTTCGCAGAGTACTTGGCAAACACGTGGAGCAGAAAGGATCGAACATCACTGCAGAAAGATTGAGATTTGATTTCTCTCATGGGGAAAAGATGACTCCAGAGCAGATCGCTGAAGTAGAGAAAATTGTTAATGAGGAAATACAGGCAAAACTCCCCGTCAGGATGGAAGAAATGTCACTTGATGACGCTAGAAATATTGGAGCAACAGGAGTCTTTGAAAACAAGTATGGAGAGCGGGTAAAAGTCTACTTCATGGGTGAAGTAGGAAAAGAATTCTCAAAAGAAATCTGCGGAGGACCACATGTACAAAACACTGGTACCATGGGTCACTTCAAGATCATCAAAGAAGAAGCCAGTTCTGCTGGGGTGAGGAGGATAAAGGCGGTGCTTGCGTGATTTAATCAATTTTCTTAGTGATAACAAGTTTAGTACTTCTTGTTGGAAGGACTATTTCTTCTATACTATGTCCCATCATAGACAAGAAGTTTACAACTTCAACAGCATTATCAATTTGTTTTTGCATTGGTATTGTTAAATGACTTCTTTTTGTTGGATCTGAATTTGGCCATGGATATATTTCTGCTTTTGCACCAGGTTTTAGAACTCTTACAATTTCCATTAATGAATTAAATATCGTAAGTTTATCGTCTAATAAATATCTATCTATTGTCATGATAGAAAAAACAAAATCAGCGAAACTATCTTTAAATGATAATTTCTGAACATATTCTGGAAAGTATTTTCCTAATTTTGTCTGTCTAAAATCTCTTTCGAAATTAGTTAAAGCTTTTTCAAAGTCTGGTGTTACAAAAGGCATAGTAATGCTCAAACCTTTAATATATTGCCTACATCTAGCTATTATATCATCGATATCTTTGTACCTCGGATCTACGGCAATTGCATTTGCTCCAAGTTTTGCTAAGTGAAATACACTATCAGAACCACCTGCACCTATATCAATAATAACTTTTCCTTTTACATCTTTAGGGAAATCTATAACTAATTTTGTATTTTCGTAATCGTAGCTACTTGATAAAATCAAAGGAGAATCAATATCTTCATGAAGTGCCATTTGAAGTTTGTTAAACCAATAAAGTCATAAGATATTACCATAACTTACTTATTTGTCAATATAAACGTAATCGAAGAAGAAGTGGAGAGGATAAAGGAGGTACTTGCGTGATTAAACCATCCCAACGTGAGTTTTAATAGAAGTTATATCTTCTTCTGTTTTAGTAATACGAGAATCAAATCTATTCATTTGCCTTCCCATAACCGTAGTTTCTTGGTCAACAGATTCAACTTTAGATACCATAGCATCTTCTGAATCAACAAATTTATTAAATTCTTCTTTTGTAACCAAGCTTGTTTTCATATAATAATTCATCTCTCCCATTCTATGTTCTAGTAAAACCAATTTGTCTGCAACTCTTTTCAGTATTCCAGAATGATCATTCAAAGTTTTATCTATTGATTTGAATCTTTGGTCTATTGATTTGAATCTTTGGTCTATTGATTTGAATCTTTGGTCTATTGATTCGAATCTTTGGTCTATTGATTTGAATCTTTGGTCTATTGATTCGAATCTCTGATCTATTGATTCAAATTTATTTGAATGTTGGTTAAGTATATCTAAAACCTTAACTAAACTGAGATTCAAAGTTTTTAGAGTCACCTTTGGACTAGTTTTTCTAACTCTTGTGGTTCTCATATCCCCTTATTTTTTTAACATTAAAACAAGTTGACTATAAACAGCCTAAAAATTCTGACAAGACAACT
>CAZOKC010000001.1:491-1424 GCA_964580335.1 uncultured Candidatus Peribacteria bacterium | reverse complement strand
TATTGAGAAAATCTAAAATTGTCTTGAAATAAAAGAATTAAGCAAACTTCTTATCATAACAAGCGATCGAATCTTTGATCACTTTGTATGCTTCTTCTTTGCCGACGAAACCGTTGATTTGTACTGCATCTGGACCTTTTTGAGCGTATTTGTATGTTTTGAAAAAAGTCTCAACATCCTTAAGTTGCCACTCTGTGAAATCTCCGATGTCGTTTATATGTTTAAATCTTGGATCGACATTTACGACAGTGATAATCTTGCTATCCTCTTCTCCACCATCGATCATCTTCATCATCCCAACAACTTTTACTTCCACAACTGCACCAGGATGAATAGGTTTTGTAGAAAATACAACTGCGTCGAGCGGGTCGTTGTCCCCTTCATTCCAAGTTCCAGGTACGTCAGCGTAATCGATTGGGAAGAAAGCTGGACCATAAAGAACACGATCAAGTCTCAAAATACCAAGATCTTTATCTAGTTCATATTTGTTGAAATCCCCTTTTTGGATCTCGATAATAACATCCAAAATCTCTGGAGCCTTCTTTTGTTTGATTTGGTGGAAAATATTCATATGAAAAATTATTAAGTAAATATCGGAAAGTATTATATTGTATAAGTCTTTTTAATTCAATGTCTCTGATTCGTTTAACATTAATTCAGATTATTCATACATATACTCAGGTGTTTTTATATTTCTCAGATATCCATTGTCGTCATAAAGTTCTATCTCTATATTACCTGAATTATCAAAATTTATAATATTACCCCAATAAAAATCATATTCATAACCCCAATCTTTTCTATATTTATCATCAAAGAATGGAGCCGCTTTAGTTTTTGTGGCAGGGTAAGCATTATCTATATCGACCTCATATACAATAAGTTCGCTATGTTCACATCCTCCACCTCCACATGGTGGAAAAAATAATGCAT
>CAZOKC010000001.1:0-472 GCA_964580335.1 uncultured Candidatus Peribacteria bacterium | reverse complement strand
TAATGCATACTTACCATTTGGACTCCATATTATTTCTTTGTTTAGATCATAGTTTTGTGAATTTATACCAATTCTTATGGCTGTCCTTTCTGGAAAATTTCTAATAGGTTTAAATGTTCTTTCATTTATATCAAAAATATAGTTGAAATAAAAATATGGCATACCTACGCCACAAGTATCTAAATTTGTATCACATGTCCGATTTGTAAATGCGATAAGGACATCTGGATCAGTAGTATTATTGGGTATTAGTAATACATCATAAAGTATAGGGTAATTTCTAGTATTTGTAGTATTTTCACTCAGTAGTTTTTGCTTGCTTTCATTTTTTATTTGGTAATACAAAGAAGTTTCGCCTATACAAAATTCTTTCCCATATTCCTTATTTCCTTGAAATTCCATTATTACAAGTTTACTTATTTCTCCATCACATTCATTTATAAAACTTATTTCTCTGTTATCAATAGGCGAA